>NZ_SOGF01000066.1:0-30733 GCF_004402355.1 Cryobacterium sp. TMS1-20-1
GACACCAAATCCGACAACCGACGGTCAGAGACCGGCTTCACCCACCCTGTACGCGCCATACCCACAACGTAACACGGAGATGCTTAACTGAACGGTATTGAGGCTAAGAGACCCTGTAGGGGAAGTGTTAAGGACCGGGTTGCGGGCCATCGTTCTCATGACCGCTGACACGCGCCGCGACGGGCCCGCCAACCAAGGCCATAGCTGGCCGCCAGCGTCTCGCTCGCGGGTTGGACCACCGATCTCACCCGGTCCAGCGCCTCTATCGCAACACAGGATGCATGTGCAAGAATCTGCATATGAATGCAGATAAGAAGACGTGCACGCTTGATTCGGATGGGGAGTACGTCGAGCTGGCCGTGGAGGTCTTCGCCATGCTCGCCGACGCTACGCGAATTCGCATCATTCTGGCCCTCCGCGACACAGAGCTGTCGGTCAACCAGCTCGCCGAGACAGTCGACAAGTCTCAAGCTGCAGTCTCCCAGCACCTCGCGAAGCTCCGGCTCGGGCGCATCGTGGCGACCCGCCGCGAGGGCACGCGGGTGTTCTACCGTCTGGCCAATGAGCATGCCCGCCAGCTCGTTGCGGATGCGATTTTCCAGGCCGAGCATGCCGTCGAGGGCACACCGGCACACCACCGGCATCCGCTTGAACGGGCTACCGAAGCAGTCGACGGGAGCGCTCATGCTTGAGGTTCTGCGAAACCGCACGTACCGCCGATTGTTCAGCGCGCAAATTGTGGCGCTGATCGGTACCGGACTGCTCACCGTGGCATTGGGCCTGCTCGCCTTCGACCTGGCCGGCGGCGATGCCGGCATCGTGCTCGGCATCGCGCTGACCATCAAAATGCTCGCCTATGTCGGTATCGCCCCGGTGATCTCCGCCCTGACGGCGCACGTGCCGCGCAAGATGCTGCTGGTGTCAGCTGATGTGCTGCGCGCCATCGTCGCGCTCTCGCTGCCGTTCGTCACCGAGGCCTGGCAGATCTACGTGCTCATCTTCGTGCTGCAAGCCGCCTCCGCAACCTTCACCCCGGCATTCCAAGCGCTGATTCCGGCTGTGCTTCCGGATGAAGGTGAATACACCCGGGCATTGTCGCTGTCGCGACTGGCTTACGACCTCGAATCGCTTCTGAGCCCCATCCTGGCCGCCGCCCTGTTGACCGTGATCAGTTACCATTCTCTCTTCGTGGGGACTGTCGTCGGATTCGTGGGTTCTGCGCTGCTCGTGCTCACAGCCACCCTGCCTACGCACCGGGTCGCCACTCCAACACCATTTCTGGACCGCCTCACCCGCGGCGTACGCGTCTTCTGGCGCACACCGGAATTGCGCGCGCTGCTCGCCATGAACATGGTCGTCGCGACGTCAACCGGCATGGTCATTGTGAACACCGTCGTACTCGTGCAAAGCCACTTCGGCCGCGCTCAGTCTGACTTCGCCCTCGCTCTGGCCTGCTACGGATTCGGGTCCATGCTCGTCGCGCTCGCGCTTCCACGGGTACTCGAGCGCTTTGACGACCGAAACGTCATGCTGCTCGGCTGTGCGGTGCTACCCGTCGGGCTTCTATCCCTAGCCGGCATTGTTGTCGCGCCGGCAACACCTTTAACTTGGTCTGGCCTCCTCGTGATCTGGTTCGTGCTCGGTGCCGCGACCTCGTCTATCCTGACGCCGTCGGCACGGCTGTTGCGCCGCTCGTCCGACGAAACGAATCGGCCGGCCGTCTTTGCCGCACAGTTCTCCCTCTCGCACGCCTGCTTCATCGTCACCTATCCTCTCGCCGGGATACTCGGTGCCGTGCTCGGTCTAGCACCGACTGCAGGGGTGCTCGCCGGCATAGGGATACTCGCCGGCCTTATTGCGCTTCGGACGTGGACCGCTCCGACGACACCTCTGGCACAGGTGGAATCAACGGTGGCTGCCTGAAGCGTTGCCCGTGCCGTCCGCAGAAAGCGCCGTCACCGCCCGCAGTTGTGCGCGCGTGCGACTGGCATTCAGGATTCACAGCGCGCCGTGGGGTATTCTGCGAGGGAAGACATTGGCAGTTCAATCTTGGCTGTAGGTAATGAAGTAGGTGAAATGACACGGGATCGCGCGGCACAACGGATCTCTGCACCCGTCTCTTTGTCGCCTTTCGTCGCCTTGCTCGCTCTCGCCGCGCTGCTTTTCGCCGTTTTCGCCATCCATTCCGAGGCCACCGGGCATGCCATGCATACGCCGCCCGCTGCTTCATCGATTGTGTCTGAGCAACAATCTTCGGTGATGGGAATGGGTGCTGTCATGGCTGCTCCCGTCGTTGCTTCGATCTCGGTGGGGAGCCTGGGCGGGATGCTTGATTGCGCCCTGCTCGCGATGACCTGCGTTCTGCTCCTCACGCTCGTCGCCCTGGTGTTCCTGACTCGGCTTCCGGCCACCTATCGGCGCCTGCTCGACGCCGGCAGCATCCTCCCGAACTCCTGGCGCACCATCGTCCTGCCGGTTCAGCGCCCAAGCCTCACTCTTCTCTCCATCTGTCGCGTTTAGACCGTGATGTAGTTCCGAGCCAGCACGTGGCTTCGGAGCTTTGCCGTGCTTGCGGCCACTCGGTTTCTACTGCCTACGACGAATGGATGAACAATGTTTAAACCACGAACTTTTCTGTATGCGGCTGTGGCCCTCGCGGCCACTCTCACCCTCAGCTCATGCGCTGGCGGCAGTCCCGCCACCGATTCAGCAGCCCCCTCCGCCAGTCAAAGCACAGCGGCGTTTAATTCCGCCGACGTGACCTTTGCGCAGATGATGATCCCCCATCACGAGCAGGCCGTTCAAATGAGCGATGACCTCCTTGCCAAGGACGGTATTGATGAAAGCGTGATCGACCTCGCGACGGAGATCAAGGCCGCTCAGGAACCGGAGATCACGCAGCTGAAAGACTGGTTGACGGCATGGGGCGAGGATGAAAACGGCATGTCGGGCATGGGCGGCATGGGCGGCGGCTCTGACGGGATGATGTCCGACGACGACATGATGGCTCTGCAGGATGCCTCTGGGGTAGAGGCCAGCACCCTGTTCCTGGAACAAATGACGGTGCATCATGAAGGCGCTGTCGCAATGGCGCAGCTCGAAATTGATGATGGGGAGAATGCGGATGCACAGGCGATGGCCGCCAACATCGTCAAGACGCAGACTGCCGAAATCGACGAAATGGCTAAGCTTCTCGCTTCGCTCTAGAGCGGCACGTCCGGCGGGTCCTTCTCTGGAGGACCCGCCGGTGGAACCCACCGTTCGTTTTCTGAATGACCTGCAAGGACACAAGTATGCATTGCCGTCAAATTCTTTCTCTGCTGCGCGTCGCGGGGACGGTACTACGTGGATAACACCGGTCACGTCGCCACAGCGCCCCGCCTTCCCGGCGCCATTCCACCAATGTCACGACGCGATTTGCGCGCCATGGAGAGCATGCTGCGCGCGGGTCGCTCTGACCCCTGGAAAACTGCGCCAGCGGCGAAAGTTGTACCCCGTTCGATCCCGCTGCGCCAGCGCGCTGCGGCCGGAAGCGCCATGGCGATGATCGCTCTCTTCGCAATCAGCACGTCCCTGCCCGCGCTGGCGGTCAATACAGAATCACCGCAAGCCGCTGCTGCGAGCGCCGCCCCGGCGGACGAGCTACAAAGCCTCAGTGCGGAAGGGACGGCATCCGTTCTTATTGAACGTGACGGATACACCATTACGGAAGCACCCGAACCGGCCTCGTACACCCAAGTCGCCAGCAATGGGGAATGGGCCAGCTTAAGTCCGGGCCAGCTCAGCGACCAAGGCTGGGCTCTACCAGTTCTGGGCCGAATATCGAGCCCCTTCGGTTCTCGCCCGAACAAACCCGTTGATGGTGTCGGCGACTTCCACAACGGAACCGACATAGCCGCACCCTGCGGCCAGCCCGTCTTCGCGGCCACCGGAGGCAAAGTTGTCACCTCGGGCTATCAGGGTTCCTATGGCAACTGGATTCTCATCGACCACGGCAACGGCGTCGAGACGGGATATGCCCACAACAGTCAGCTCCTCGTCGACGCCGGTCAACTGGTCGTGGCCGGTGAAATCATCGCGATCGTGGGATCAACAGGTGCATCCAGCGGCTGCCACGTGCACTTCGAAACCCGCGTCGACGGTGAACGCATCGACGCGGAAATATTCATGAGCACCCGAGGGGTGTCACTTGGCTAGGCGCAGGGCTGGCGCTCGGTTCGCTCTCGGAGCAGTGACGGTTCTGTCGCTCCTTCTGGTCGCGGTGCCTGCCGGCGCAGCCGAGTACCCGAGCTGGTCCGATGTGGAAACCGCACGTTCGTCCGAAGCTGGTAAACAAGCGCAGGTCACGGAGTTGACCGGGCTGATCGCAGGCCTCACCGCCGAAGTGGATGCTGCGCGTGCCGAAGCATCTCGTCGCGCGGCCAGCTACGAGGCCGCGCAAAACGCATTCGACGATGCGACCTTGCGAGCAACGAATTTGCGGGACCAGGCCAACGCGGCTTCGGCCGCCGCCGCCATCTCGGGCGAACAGGCCGGACGGCTGGCGGCCATGCTCGCTCGGTCGGGAAACAGCGACCTGTCGTTGTCGCTGTTTTTAGACGGGCCCAGCGCCAGCGACCTTTTGAATCAGCTTGGCTCCATGAGCAAGCTGACCGAGCGGATGAGCGTGGTCTATGAGTCCGCCGCCGCCGACGAAAACTCCGCCAGATCGCTCACGGATCAGGCCCAGATCGCACAGCAGACGCTCGGCGCGCTAGCCAAGACGGCTGAAACCGCGTTGGCCGACGCGATGGCCGCGAGCATCCGGGTGGAGACGGCACTGGCCGACCAGCAGGAAATTGCCGCAACTCTACAGGCGCAGCTAGCAGTTCTGACCGAGGATCGCGCCGCGACGGAAGCCGACTACGCTGCGGGCGAAGAAATCCGACGGGCAGCCGAAGCTGCCGCCGCGAAAGCGCGCGCCGCCCAGGCTGCTGCGGCCGCCGCTTCGGCGGCCGCAGCAGCGAGCAGGCCTGCGGGCGGCAGCAGCACGCCCAACGGACAGGGCTGGACCTTACCCGTGTCAGGCTGGATTAGCTCAGCGTATGGGGCTCGACCCAATAAACCAGTGGCGGGAGTCGGTGCGTTCCACTATGGAACCGACATAGCCGCGGGCTGCGGGCAGAACGTGTCGGCAGCATCCGCTGGAACAGTCAGCTACGCCGGCTGGCTGGGCTCCTACGGCAACTGGGTCCTCATCGACCACGGTGACGGAACCCAAACCGGTTACGCGCACAACAGCTCCCTGCTCGTCAGCACCGGGCAACAGGTTTCCGCAGGCGCCACCATCGCTCTCGTCGGAACGACGGGTGCGTCCAGCGGCTGTCACGTGCACTTTGAAACACGCGTCAATGGTGCCCGCGTCAATCCACAACCCTTCATGAGCACTCGCGGAGTCACTCTTGGTTAAATTCAACCGATCACAATGCCGAATGCCGGCCCTGTCGGTATCGCTCGTCGGCCTGATCATCCTTACGGGGTGTTCCACCAATAATCTGGATTCGACGCCCAGCACCAACTCGACGGCGAACGCTGTCGAGCACGTGCATGGCCTCGGCGCCGATCCCCTGACCGGAGACACCTACGCGGCCACCCACCAGGGAGTGTGGCTCATTCCGACCGGCATGCTGCCTGACACTTATCTGGCCGGAGCGCCACGAGCCGACACGACCCAGCCGATACAGATCGCCGGCCTTGCACAGGACACGATGGGTTTCACCGTGGCCGCGCCCGGGCAGTTGTTGGCGTCTGGTCACCCAGATCCAAGCGAACCCAGCGACCTGGCGCTCCCCAACCTGGGGCTCATCTCCAGCACGGACGGCGCCTCATCCTGGACGGCCCTGTCGCTGGCGGGCAAGACTGATTTTCACGATCTGGATGCCGTCCCCCTCGACGACGGCACCCTGCGCGTCTACGGGTACGACGCGGGCGCCGGGAACATTTCTATCAGTGACGACTCCGGCCTCACCTGGACAGCGGGAGCGAACCTTGCACTCCGCGACCTGAGCGCGGATCCGTCTCAGGCCGAACGGCTCTACGCCACGACCGCCGAAGGCGTCATGCTGAGCACCGACGTGGGTCGCACCTTCAGCGCGATGCCTGGCGCCCCCGTGCTGCTCCTGCTGGACACCGTCGACGCCAACGCAGGCGGAGGATTGGTCGGTCTGGATCCCAGCGGCGCAGTTTGGCGCCTGGACGGCGAGACGTGGACGCAAACCGGAACGACCGGACGTGCCCCCGAAGCGTTCGCCGTCGTCGGCGGCTCCTCGCCCTGGATCCTCGTCGCAGACGTCACCGGCATCGCCGCCAGCGACGACTTCGGGAAAACCTGGACCGCGCTGGTATCGCTGTCCAGTTAGCATGCGCAGCACCGTGCGCGTTCGGATCACATTCGACGATTTCAAACGCAAGCACGTGCCGGTTCCACTCGGCCTTGTGCGAAACGGTCACTCCGTGCGGAGCATCCTCCGCATTTTAAGAGCGGATGCCGAATTGCCACGGCTCGCACCCACCTCCCCCACGGTACTCTGGACTTCATTGCCGGTGCCCTTCACGTGGGCGCCCCCAGCCAAGGAGAACCACATGTCGGTCGGCCTGCTTGCCGTCGTCGATGACATACTCACCGCCGCACTCAAAGCGAGCGCGAAGACTGCCGGTGTCGTCATCGACGACGCAGCCGTCACCCCGCAATATGTTCAGGGGCTATCGCCCGCGCGCGAGCTGCACGTCGTCTGGCGCATCGCCCTCGGCAGTCTGTTCAACAAGTTCGTCATCATCATCCCGCTCGCGTTGCTCCTGTCCGCATTCGCGCCCTGGGTGTTGCCCTGGCTGCTCATCCTCGGCGGCACCTACCTGTGCTTCGAGGGCGCGGAGAAAGTCACCGAATGGTTCGGCGCGCATCACGCCACCGACGAGACCGAATCACGGGATGAGCGCAAACTCATTTTCGGCGCCATTCGCACCGACCTCATCCTCAGCACCGAGATCATGCTGATCGCGCTGGCCAGCCTCGACCCCGATTTCGGCATCTGGATGACGCTCGGCGCGTTGGTGGTGATCGGCCTCGGCATGACCGTGCTCGTCTACGGCGCGGTCGCGCTCTTAGTTAAGATCGACGACATCGGCCTGTCACTGATGAAAAACCCCGCACGGCGGGTACGACGCACCGGCGCGCGCATCGTGGCCTCCATGCCCGCTGTGTTCCGAATGATCGGAATCATCGGTACGGTCGCAATGCTGTGGGTTGGCGGCCATTTGGTGATCGTCAACCTCGCCGAGACTTTCTGGCACGGCCCCTATGACGTCTTGCACACCGTCACGAACGTCATCGTAGCTGCCGGCCCCATCGTCGTCTGGGTCACCGACACCGCGATGTCGGCCGTGTTCGGCCTGATCCTTGGCCTGATCATCGTCGGGATCGTGTTCAAAATATCGGGCATGCTCAAGCGAAACAGGCCAGACGTCGTCGCGGAGGAACACCCAGCGCCGCGTGTCTAGGTGACGCGTCAACGTAGTTGCCTGCCTCACCTCAGAAACGGATGCCCGCCGGCGGCGGTCGTGGCCCCGCCTCCGGTCCGGCAACGTCGTCCCCAAACTGGGCTGCCATGGCGTGAGGAATACCTCCCACACCACACGGTTACACAAAATAATGACTATTTCACCCGAGCCCCACACCCGCACCGCCCTCGTCGTCGGAGCTTCCGGCATCACCGGATCCGCCGTCGTCGACCAGCTCTCCGCCCAGGGCTGGCAGGTTCTCGCCCTGGCCCGCCGCGTCGGCCGTGACCTGCCCGGCGTGCGCTGGATCCAAGCCGACCTGCGGTCCCCCGCCGACCTGAAGCGCGCACTGGCCGACGAGAACCCCGAACAGGTCTTCTTCACCGCCTGGTCACGTCAGGACACCGAGGAACTCAACATCGAGGTGAACGCCGGCATGGTGCGCGACCTCCTCGCCGCACTCGCCCACGCGCCGGTGCGCCACGTCGCCCTCGTCACCGGGCTCAAGCACTACCTCGGCCCGTTCGAGGCCTACGGACAGGGCACTATGCCCGACACCCCCTTTCATGAAGACGAACCGCGCCTCAACGTGGCGAACTTCTACTACGCGCAGGAAGACGAGCTGTTCGCGGCATCCGCTCGCCAAGGGTTTACCTGGTCGGTGCACCGCTCGCACACCGTGATCGGCCATGCCGTCGGCAACCTCATGAACATGGGACTCACCCTCGCCGCGCAGGCATCCCTGTGCAAGCACCTCAGCATTCCCTTTGTGTTCCCCGGCAGCGAGACCCAGTGGAACGGCGTCACCGACATGACCGACGCGACCATCCTCGCCGAGCAGATGGTGTGGGCCGCGACAACGGATGCCGGCGCCAACGAAGCATTCAACGTGGTCAACGGCGATGTCTTTCGCTGGCGCGCGATGTGGCCGAAGATCGCCGCCTACTTTGACGTCGATCCGGAAGGTTTCGTGAACGAGCCGCGTCCCCTCGAGGTGCAAATGGCCGGCATGGAGCCGGTCTGGGCCGACGTCGCCACCGCACACGGCCTCGTCGAGTCCGATCTGGGGCGCATCGCGTCCTGGTGGCACACCGACGCCGACCTCGGCCGCACCATCGAAGTGTTCACCGACATCACCAAGAGCCGCCTCGCAGGCTTCACCCCGCACCACCGCACGATCGACTCCTTCACATCCCTATTCGACCGCTATCGTGCCGAGAAGCTCATACCTGGCTCCGCAGCCTGATCTCTCGCGGGGAATAGGTCGATCGACTTTCGCGGTCGTTGTGGGCCTTGAAGTCGGCGCCTCCTCCGGTTGGTGCCTCGAACTCTGGTCGTGCAATCAGTCATCAGCGTCTCTTGCGCACTCTGATCGATCAATGTGTGGTGTTGCTCGACGCCACCGCGGCGGGCCTTCTACTGGCTGATTCAAACGGCAACCTGCAGGTCTGCAGCTACGAGTAAGGAGAGCCACCTCGTGGAGGTACTCCACCACCAGGCCGGGGCAGGTCCTTGCGTCGACGCCTATCGGTCCGGCGCGGTCGTCACGCTGAGCAATATTGCGGCGGACGGATGTCGGTACCCCAATTTTCAGGCGGCACTGTCGCTGGGTTTCCACTCCGTGGATGCCATCCCCCTGCGCTTTCGTCCCAACACCATCGGAGCACTGAATCTGTTTCGAACGCGAATAGGCGCCCTGAGTAGTGAAGACTCCACAATCGGGCAGGCACTGGCAGACGTCGCGACCATCAGTCTCCTTCACGAACGCTCGGCTCGAAAAAATGCCACGGTGAATGCGCAATTGCAGCGTGCACTCACCAGCCGGGTTTTCATCGAGCCGGCCAAAGGCGTCATCGCTGCCCGCAACAACATCCATATGGATGAAGCCTTCAAGCGCCTCCGCGAGCATGCCCGTGCGCACCAGGAGCCGATGCACCGGAGTGCCACAAACGTGATCAACACCGTCGTGATGATCTAGAGGAATCAAGTCCTGAGATCGGCTAGCCGACGCGGGCTTTTCACGTGTCAGTGACGGGCGCTCCTGGGTTCAGCTACTTCGCCAGGAACACGAGCAGCTGCCGGGTCCATTCGTCCTCGTNTTCGCCAGGAACACGAGCAGCTGCCGGGTCCATTCGTCCTCGTGGGCTCGTGGGCTCGTGGGCTCGTGGGAGCGTGGGAGCGTGGGAGCGTGCGGCCGTGGAGCAGGCACGATCACTGGGGGCGCGGGTGCTCGAAGGCTACCCGGTGGATGTGACGGCGAAGGCCACGGTGTCGGCGGCGGAGCTCTACCAAGGGTCACTCTCGCTGTTCGAGGCGGCCGGGTTCGAGGTGGTGTCGCGTTTGTCAGCGAGGCGCGCAGTGCTGCGGCTGGCCTGCGGTGATCGGGCGGGACCAGGACCGGGTCCGCCGCGGCGCGGCGCCTGACTCGGCGCGCTGGATATGCAAAAAAGCGGGCCCCGCGTGCTGCGCACGTGGGGCCCGCCTGGTTTCCTGCGAGGGAATTCTTGGTAGGAGCTAGCTGGGTGGGGAGTGCCGCGGCTTAGGCACCCTTGCGGATGGTGACGGCGGTGCCGTCGGTGAAGAAGTTGCGGGCGTGGTCGATGATGGTCGTGGTCGACGAGATGATGCCGCAGTTGAAGTTGTCGGTGTCACGGCCGAACGTGTTGTCCTTGATGACGGTGCCGACCAGGGGGCCGTAGGTCTTCTGGGCGATGTTCACCGTGCAGTGTCCGCCGTCGGCGTAGTTGTTGGTGAAGCTGAAGTTGGAGACCTTTCCGCGGTCCTGGGTGACCTGCACGGCGGCGCTGTAAGCGCCCGTCAGACGGTTGCCGTTGACCTTGATGTTGTTGCCGACCTGAACCTGGATGCCGTCGTCGTGGCTGGGCGTTCCGCCGTGGTTCGGGTCCTGCGCGTAGTGTGCGTGGTCGTGGATCCAGGAGTTCTGCACGGTCACGTTGCTGCCGGTGATGTGGATGCCGTCGATCACGTTGTGAATGTTCAGGCGGGTCGCGGTGAGGTTATAACCGTAGATCCCGTGGTTATTGTTCGACATGACGGTGGGAAAGATTTCAGTGTCGGTCACGACCAGGTTACTGAAGCCACCCAGGTTGTTGATGAGTACGCCGGGCTTGTCGGCACGACCACGAATGATCGAGTTCTTGATCGTGACGTTGGCGGCGTTGATCTTGACCAGACCGCGAATATCGAGGCCGTTGAGCACGGTACCGGGGACGGTGACGGTGATGTCACCGTTGACGACCTTGAGCACGGTACCGGCGGGAACACCGGTATTTGTGCCATTCAGCATAGTACCGGTGGGCACCGCGGTCGGAGCCGGTGCCGGAGTGGGCGCAGGTACCGGGGCAGGTGCGGGAGCCGGGGCGGGAGCGGGAGCCGGAGTCGGTGCGGGAGCCGGAGTCGGTGCCGGAACGACCTTCTTGGTGTAGCCGACGACGGTCATCTCGACCTTGACGTTGGCGACGCTGCTGGCGACGACAATGGTTCCGTCTGACTTGCTGGTGACCGGAACCGTGTAGGTGCGCTCGGGGCCATCACCGACCGGAGCGGTGAAGTAGTAGCGCTGCGTGTACTCCGGGCCGACCAGAACCTTGATGTCCGTGCGGGCGGCAGCGGTGGTATCGAACATGACGTCAACGGAAGCGGCGTCGGCCGGAATGGTACCGAGGTCGCTCGAGACCTTGCTACCGGCCGGCACGGCGACCGTGACGGTGTTGACGGCGGCGCTGGCCGGCACAACGGCGACGCCGCTGAACGCGACGGCGAAGGCGCCGGCCGCGGCAATGAGGGCGAGTCGGCGAGAAGGTCGAGGGGTAGAACGCGAAGCGAAAGCAGTGGAGGACATGGTTCACATTTCGTCTAGTGCACAGAATCGGGAGGTGCGAGTGAGAGGCTGTAGGAGGCCTTGATGAGTAAGATGAGCATTACCCACAATGGGCAATGCTACAAGCGATCACATCACTTTCTCAGTTTCACCCCTCGTTCAGGGGTAGACACTTTGCAAAATTTGGACAGAAAAAAGCGGCCGGACCTGCGTTAACAGGTCCGGCCGCATCCGTTTAAGGATTTTTGAGAATTACCCCTTGGAAATTTTCACCGGGCTGCCGTCGGTGAAGTAGTTACGAGCGAAGTCGATCTTCGTCGAGGTCTGCGCGATGACAGCACAATTATTCAGACTGGTGTCGCGGCCGAACTCGTTGTCGGTGATCGTCGTACCCTGGAGAGGCCCATAGTCCTTTTCGGCGATATTCACGGTGCAGTGCCCGCCGTCAGCGTAGTTGTCCGTGTACGAGAAGTTGGCGACCCGTCCACGGTCCTGCGTGATCTGCACCGCAGCGCTGTACGCATCGGTCAGGCGATTGCCGGTGACGCTGATATTACTGCCGACCTGGATTTGGATCGAGTCGTCGTGACTCGGCGTACCGCCGTGATTCGGGTCGTTCCGGTAGTGCAGGTTGTCGTGGATCCAGCTGTCCTTGATCACGACGTTGCTGCCGGTGACGTGGATTCCGTCGATCACATTGTTGATGTTCAACCGGGTCGCGGTGAAGTTGTAGCCGTAGATGCCCATGGCGTCGGACGACGCGATGGAGGGGCGCAGCTCGGTATCGACAATCACGAGGTTGCTGAAGCCGCCGAGGTTATTGATCAGCGCTCCGATGCCGTTCAATTCGCGACCACGGATGATGGAGTTCTTAATGGTGACGTTCGCGGCCTCAATTTTGACCAGACCACGAATGTCGAGGCCATCGAGCACTGTGCCGGCCTTGGTGACAGTGATGTCATCGTTGTGCACGGTGAGCGCGGTACCGGCAGGAACGCCGGTGTTGGACTTACCGGGCATACCGCCACGCGACGGGGTGGGCTCGGGAGCCGGCGTCGGAGTCGGAGTCGGCTCGGGGGCCGGGGTGGGCTCGGGCGTCGGAGTCGGCTCGGGAGCCGGGGTGGGCTCGGGAGCCGGCGACGGCGACGGCGACGGCTTCGGAGCTGGTGCCAGCACGGGACTGGGCGTGGGCGCGCGACCAGCCTCGCCGCGTTCGAAACCGACGAGGGCGAGATTCAGCGACACTGTCGAGGCGCTACTGCTCGCGGTGATCGTGCCGTCGGTCTTATCCGTCACGGGAACCGTGATGGTGGCCGTAGCGCTCGTGCCGGTCGGAGCGGTGAATGAATAGGTTTGGGTGTTCTCGGGGCCGACAGAAATTTCGACCTGGGTGGGCACTCCATCGTTCGATGTGGAGTATTCCACCTCGATGGAGCTCAGGCCGGTAGGTACATTGCCCAATCGGGTGGTGACACTTTCGCCGGCCGGGACAACGATGGACGGGCTCATCGAGTCGGCAGCGCTTCGGTCGGCACCGCTTCGGTCGGCACCGCCTACTTCGGCGATAGCCGGAACAGCAGCGAGCCCCGAGAGGGCGATCGTCGAGGCAGCAAGTGCCGCCCAAACAGCCAATCGTCGAGCCCGGGGCGAGCTACTTACGGCGAGGTGTTGAGGGGTACCGGTTGAGTTGTGGTCGATTTTGGACGTGCGGGCTTCTTTATATGCCATGGGCTCGTTATGTATATTCCGGGTCGCGCACAAGTTCGGTACGTGCAGGTGGTCGGCTGTTGGGAGCCATTAGGGTAAGACTTGAGCTTGGCTCAGAATATCCGAAGACACAAATCGACCCGGAACATTCCAACTTCATAACGATGCCCGGCGGATACGAAAAATGCGGTCGGACCTGCATAAACAGGCCCGACCGCATCCGTTCAAAAAAAGTTAGCGTTTGCGCTTCTCGCGCACGCGCATGCTGAGGTTGATCGGGCTTCCCTCGAAGCCGTAGATCTCGCGCAGGCGACGCTGAATGTAGCGACGGTAGCCCGGGTCGAGGAACCCGGTGGTGAAGACCACGAACGTCGGCGGGCGGCTCGAGGCCTGGGTGCCGAACAGAATGCGCGGCTGCTTGCCGCTGCGCACGGGGTGCGGGTGGGCTGCGGCAAGCTCGGCGAGGAAGGCGTTGAACTTACCGGTAGCGATGCGGGTGTCCCACGACTCGAGCGCGAGCTCGAGGGCCGGAACCAGCTTCTCCATGTGGCGACCGGTCTTGGCGGAGATGTTCACGCGCGGCGCCCACGCCACGTGGGCCAGGTCCTGCTCGATTTCACGTTCGAGGTAGCGGCGACGGTCGTCGTCGATCTGGTCCCACTTATTGAAGGCGAGCACGAGCGCACGGCCCGACTCGATCACGAGGTCGATGACGCGCACGTCCTGCTCGCTGATGACCTCGGTCACGTCGAGCAGCACGACGGCAACCTCGGCCTTTTCGAGGGCGGCGCTGGTGCGCAGCGAGGCGTAGAAGTCGGCGCCCTGCGAGAGGTGAACACGGCGACGGATGCCGGCGGTATCGACGAAGCGCCACACCTTACCGCCGAGTTCAACCTGCTCGTCCACCGGGTCACGGGTTGTGCCGGCGAGCTCGTTGACAACAACGCGCTCCTCCCCCACCACCTTGTTGAGCAGGCTGGACTTTCCGACGTTCGGGCGGCCGAGGATGGCCACGCGGCGCGGGCCGCCGACCTCCTGCTTGGCAACGTTGGAGATTTCGGGCAGAACGAGCAGGATCGCATCGAGCAGGTCGGCAACACCACGACCGTGCAGGGCGGAGACCGGCCAGGGCTGGCCGAGGCCGAGCGACCACAGGCTGGCCGCTTCGGGTTCCTGGCGCACGTCGTCGACCTTGTTGGCAATCAGGAAGACCGGCTTGCCGCTCTTGCGCAGCATGCGCACGACGGCCTCATCGGTCGAGGTCGGGCCCACGTTGGAGTCGACGACGAACATGACGAGGTCGGACAGGTCGATGGCGATCTCGGCCTGAGCGGCGACGGAAGCGTCGATGCCCTTCGCGTCTGGCTCCCAGCCGCCGGTGTCGACGAGGCTGAACTTGCGTTCGTGCCACTCGCCCTTGTAGGCGACCCGGTCGCGCGTGACACCGGGAGTGTCCTCCACAACGGCTTCGCGGCGGCCGAGGATTCGATTCACCAGCGCCGACTTGCCCACGTTCGGGCGGCCGACGATAGCGATCACCGGAACGGCGGGAAGGTACTGGATGGCGTCGGGGTCGTTCGTGACGGCCCGCAGTACGTCGAGGTCTTCCTCGTCGAGGTCGTAGTTGTCGAGGTCCGTGCGCAGCGCGGCGGAACGCCGGGTGGCGAGTTCCTCATCGAGATTGGCGAGTCGTTCCGCCAGCTCGGTATCGAGCGCTGTGCTCGTGTCGTCGTATTCGTTACTCATTCAAAAGTCCGCTTCGTGCGTGTGTGTATGACGTCGATGACCGCTTCAATGGTCTGCTCGAAGTCGAGATGGGTGGAGTCGACGGTTATCACACCGTCTGCTGCGCTCATGAAATCGACAACCTGTGAGTCAGCGCGATCACGCGATCGCAGCTGTTCTGCCACGGTTTCAGCCGACTGGGTCGTTATTTCCGCAGAGCGTCTAGTCATTCTAGCCTCCTCGGATGCCGTGAGTAGAATGCGCACCTCCGCCTCGGGGGCGACGATGGTCGTAATGTCGCGTCCTTCGACCACGACGCCGGGCCGATCCACGTTTGCAGCGAGGCTGCGAAACAACTCGGTGAGAGCACCCCGCACCTCGGGAACGCGGGCGACAGCGCTCACCGCTGCACTGACTTCCGGTGAGCGGATCGCGTCGGTCA
Source organism: Cryobacterium sp. TMS1-20-1 (assembly GCF_004402355.1). NCBI lineage: Bacteria > Bacillati > Actinomycetota > Actinomycetes > Micrococcales > Microbacteriaceae > Cryobacterium > Cryobacterium sp. TMS1-20-1. The sequence continues at coordinate 15,252 of NZ_SOGF01000066.1, forward strand.
CGTCGGTCTCCCCCACCGTCACGAAATACTCGTCGGGGTCGGTACCGATCGAGTAGTCGAAGTCTTTCAGGAGCGCGGTGACGGCATCCGCTTGGCTGCTGTCGGTGTTGCGGTCGAGAGCCAGCCAGGCCAGCGCCCGGTAAGCGGCGCCGGTGTCGAGGTAGGCGAAGCCGAGGCGGCGTGCGGCAGCACGGCTCACACTCGACTTGCCGCTGCCGGCCGGTCCGTCGATGGCGACGAGGGTGGGGAGGGCGTGACGTGCCATGCGTTAACCAGCAATCCGCCAGCCGCGGGCGGCCAGCTCTTCGGTGAGGCGAGTGACGGCCTCGGGCAGTACGGAGATTTCGGCGAGGCCGATTTGGGCGCCCGGCGAGTGTTCCAAGCGTAAGTCTTCGAGGTTAACTCCGAGGTCGCCGATGTCGTTGAGCAGGCGCGCGATCTGGCCCGGCTGGTCGTTGACCATGACCACCATCGAGGAGAACCGCCGGTCCTGGCCGTGTTTTCCGGGCAGTCGGGCCACTCCGGCGTTGCCCCCGCCGAGTTCTTCAGCGATCTGACGCTGCGCCCCCGGCTTGGCGGGGTCTTCTAGGGCATCGATGAACCGGTCCAGGTCGTCGCGGTAGGCCAGCAGCACATCGCGCACCGGGCCGGCATTGGCGCCGAGAATCTGCACCCACAAATCGGGGTCGCTCGCTGCGACGCGGGTCACGTCGCGCAGGCCCTGACCGGCGAGGTTCAGCGAGGAGTGCGCGGCACCGGTGAGGCGGCGGGCCATCAAGGTCGAGATGACCTGCGGAACGTGCGAGACCAGGGCGACGCCGAGATCATGTTCCTCGGGCGTCATCTCGACCAAAATAGCGCCGAGGTCGAGGATGAGGTCGTCAATGGCTCCCGCCTGCTGGTAGCTGATCGCGTCGTGTGCGGCAACGACCCAGGGACGGCCGATGAACAAGTCGGCGCGGCCGGAGAGCGGGCCGCCCTTCTCCCGACCGGCCAGCGGATGCGATCCGATGTAGCGGCTGATATCGGCGCCACGCTCGCGCAGCGCGGCCAGTGGGGCAAGCTTGACGCTTGCGACATCCGTCACGATCGCGCCGGGGTACGCCTGGAGTTCGCGGGCGACGATGTCGGCGGTGACGTCGGGCGGCACGCAGACCACGATCAACTGCGGCTCGTCGTCTGGCTGGGCGGCCCGGCCGGCGCCGTAATCGATCGCGATGCGCAGGTTGGTCGGCGAGGCATCGCTAAGGATCGTTTCGATCTTGCGGTTACGCAGGCCGAGGCCGACGCTGGTTCCGAGCAGACCGACGCCGACGATGCGCACCGGCCCGACGAGGCGGCTTTCAGCCATGGATTTCAGTCCTTAGTTCGCGCGGAGTTAGTTAGCATCAGGGCGCGCGCTCGGCGCCTGGCGGGACACTGTGAGCAGCTGGCCCAGTTCTTCGCGGGTGAGTTCCCGCACGGCGCCCTGCTGCAGGGTGCCGAGGTTCAGCGGCCCGAACTGGCGACGCACCAGATCAACCACGGGGTGACCGACGGCGTCGAGCATCCGTCGCACGATGCGGTTACGGCCGGAGTGCAGGGTCAGCTCGACCATGCTGTAGCCGCCGCCGGGAGGGCTCGTCAGAATGCGGGCCTTGTCAGCGTGAATGGGGCCGTCCTCGAGTTCGATGCCGCTCTGCAGCTGGCCGATGGTCTGCGGCGAGACGCGGCCCTCCACCTTGGCGATGTAGGTCTTGGAGACACCGAAGGAGGGGTGGGCGAGCACGTGGGCGAGGTCGCCGTCATTGGTGAGAATGAGCAGGCCGCTGGTCTGGGCATCGAGCCGGCCCACGTTGAACAGGCGTTCATCGAACTGGTCGGTGAACTCGCGCAGGTCGGGGCGGCCGCTCTCGTCCTGCATGGAGGAGACGACGCCGACCGGCTTGTTGAGCATGAGGTACCGGCGGGTGGTGTCGAGCTGCACGGCCACGTTGTCGACGGCGACCTGATCGGTTTCAGGGTGCACGCGGCGACCGAGCTCGGTGACGACCTTGCCGTTCACCCGCACGCGACCGGAGGTGATGAGATCTTCGGAGACGCGGCGGCTGGCGACGCCGGCCGAGGCCAGTACCTTCTGCAGGCGGACGCCGTCGGCGGCGGCCTCCGGGTTGAAGTTGGGGTCGCGGGGCGTCTGGTCCTGGGGGATGTTGTCGGTCAAAGCAGATCCTCGAATCCGTCGGTTCCGCCGTCAAGCAACGGCGATAGGTGGGGTAACTCGTCGAGCGAGTTGATTCCGAGCTGGGTAAGCAGCAAGTCTGTGGTGGCGTAGTTGATCGCGCCGGTTTCACTGTCGGTGAATGCCTCGGTGATCAGGCCGCGCCCGAGCAGGGTGCGCACGACGGAGTCAACGTTGACCGCCCGAATGCTCGCAACCTGGCCGCGGCTGATCGGCTGCTTGTAGGCGATCACGGCGAGCGTCTCAAGGGCCGCCTGGCTGAGCCGGCTGGGATTCTGCGTGAGCACGAAGTCGGTCACGAGTTCGTCGTGGGTGGCGCGCACGTAGATGCGCCAGCCGCCGGCGACCTCGCGCAGCTCAAAGCCGCGACGCACCGTTTGGGTACCGTCGGTGCTGCGCAGGCCGTCGAAATCGGCGACCAGCCGGGCAACGGATGCCGCCACCGCGGCGATGGGCCGCCCGACGGCGGTCGCGAGGTGTACGAGCCCCTGCGGTTCGTCAGCGACCATGAGCACGGCTTCGAGCTGGCGGTCGAGGGAGTGGTCTGCGGCGTTCTGGTCTTGGTCTTTTTCGCTGGCGGCCGGTGAAGCGGATGCTGCAGCATCCGTTTGCGGCGTGCGTGACCGGGTGTCGGTGGTCGGGTTTTCAATTGTCATAGTCGGCTCCGAGCGAGGCGAGGTTTTCGTCGGTCCAGGACTGGGTGCTCCAGCGCAGGGTGAGCTCACCGAGGGGCTCGATTTGGTCAAAGGAGACGGCACCATGGCGGTACAGCTCGAGCACCGCGAGAAAGCGGGCGATAACGACACCCTTCTCATCGGTGCCGGCGATGAGCGCACGAAACGAGACCGGCTCCCCCGGCTGCAGCATGGCGACGACGTAGGCGGCCTGCTCGCGGATGCTCACGAGCGGCGCGTGCAGGTGGTCGAGGCCCACACTGGGCAGCTCGCGCGGGGCGAGGGCGACGGCTGCCAGCGCGGCGAAGTCGGCGAGGGAGAGCGTCCAGACCAGCTCCGGGGTCTTCTGGCGGTACTTCTCTTCGAGGCGCACCGAGCGCACGTGTCGGCGGGTCTCGATCTCGAGCTGCCCGCTGAACCAGGTCGCGGCCTGTTTGAAGGCGCGGTACTGCAGCAGGCGGGCGAACAGCAGGTCGCGGGCTTCGAGCAGGGCGACGTCTTCGGCGTCGACGAGTTCGCCCTGCGGAAGCAGTCCGGCCACCTTGAGATCCAGCAGTGTCGCGGCGACGACCAGAAATTCGGTGGCCTGGTCGAGTTCTTCCGCCGCGTCAAGGCCGCGCAGGTAGGAGATGAACTCGTCGGTGACCTGGCTGAGCGAGATCTCGGTGATGTCGAGTTCGTGCCGGGTGATCAGTTTCAACAGCAGGTCGAACGGACCCTCGAAAACGCCGAGGGCGACCGAAAACGCGGGCTTCTCGGCCGCGCTAGGCGACTGCGCCACGGTGGATCAATTCGCGGGCCACCTGCAGGTAGGCCTTGGCAGCCGCGTGCTCTGGCGCGAAGTCGGTGATGGGTACCCCGGCCACGCTCGCGTCGGGAAATTTGACGGTGCGGCCGATGACGGTTTCGAGCACGCTGTGACCGAAGGCGTCGACGACTCGCTCGAGTACCTCGCGAGAGTGCAGGGTGCGGGAGTCGTACATGGTGGCGAGAATTCCGTCGAGTTCGATCGCCGGGTTGAGGCGGTCGCGCACCTTGTCGATGGTTTCGATGAGCAGGGCGACACCGCGCAGGGCGAAGAATTCGCACTCCAGCGGAATCAGCACGCCGTGGCTCGCGGTGAGCGCGTTCACGGTGAGAATGCCGAGCGACGGCTGGCAGTCGATGAGAATGACGTCGTAGTCGCCGGACACCTTGCGCAGCACGCGGGACAGAATCTGCTCACGGGCGACCTCGTTGACCAGGTGCACCTCGGCGGCAGAGAGGTCGATGTTGGCCGGGATAACGTCGAGTCCCTCGACCGAGGTCGGCTGGATAGCGTCTTTCGGGTCGACCTTGCCGTTGAGCAGCAGATCGTAGATGGTGGTGACGTCGTGCGTGGGCACGCCGAGTCCGGCCGAGAGGGCGCCCTGCGGGTCGAAGTCGATCGCGAGCACGCGGCGGCCGTAGCGGGCCAGGGCAGCACCGAGGTTGATGGTCGTCGTGGTCTTGCCGACGCCACCCTTCTGGTTGCACAGGGAGATGATGCGGGCCGGACCGTGGCTTTTCAACGGCTCCGGTTCGGCGAATTCGTGTTTTTCACGTCCCGTCGGGCCCACCGGTATCTCATCGAAACCGGGAAGCGAAATCCGCTCGCTCAACTTACGCGTCACTGGCCCGCCCTTGATTTGTCCTGCACCCATCACTTGGTCGATTCTAGCGATTAGATCGCCCGGTCTTCGCAAGGATCGCCGCGCACCCCCTGCCACCGCTCGCGAGAGCGCAAAAAGTGCCCGTTTCGACTCGCCATACGGGCACTTTTTGCGCTCTCGCGCAATTATCAGCGGGCTCTTGGGTGGGAGAGGGTGTACATGTCGCGGAGGGTGTCTGCTGTGACCAGGGTGTAGATCTGGGTAGTGGCTACCGAGGAGTGGCCGAGCAGCTCCTGCACGACGCGCACGTCGGCGCCGCCGGCGAGCAGGTGCGTCGCAAAGGAATGCCGCAGGGTGTGCGGGGATACCGGCACGGTCAGTCCGGCTCGTTCGGCAGCCGCGCGAATGATCAGCCAGGCGTTTTGCCGACTCACTCGCTGCCCGCGCAGCCCGAGAAACAGTGCCGGCGTCGACCGTCCGCGCGCCGACAACATCGGCCGTGCCCGAACCAGGTAGTCAGAGACGGCGGCGCGGGCGAAGCTGCCGACCGGAACGATGCGCTGCTTGTCGCCCTTGCCGGTGAGCCGCACGGAGTCGAAGTCTTCGAGGCGTACGTCGTCGACGTTGAGGTCGACCACCTCGCTCACCCGCGCGCCGGTCGCGTACAGCAGTTCGAGCAGGGCTTTGTCGCGCAGGCGCTGCACATCGTCGCCGTCCGTCGCCGCGAGCAGCGCGGCCACCTGCTCGATCGAGATGGCCTTGGGCAGGCGCAGGGCGAGTTTGGGCGGCTTACTGTCGTGCGCGACATCCGTTTCGACCAGGCCCTCACCGAGCAGAAACCGGTGGAATCCACGCACGGTCGAGAGGATGCGCGCGATCGACGCGGCGGTCAGCGGCGACTCCGGACGCAGGCCGAGGTATTGCACAAATGCCGACACGTGGTGCCGGGTGATGGCGCGCAGGTTCGTGATCGGGCGCGCCGGGGCGTCGGCAGCACCCGCACCCGCACCCGCAATGACAGCATCCCCGGCGTCAGAATCGGGCTGGCCGGCCAGCCACGCCGTGTACAGCCCGAGGTCGCGGCGGTAAGCAGCGACGGTGTTCGCGGCGAGACCGCGCTCGACCGCCACGTGCCGCAGATACCCATCTACCGCCGTGGCGATCGTCATGCCTAGGCTGTGACGTGCCGGTTGAGTGGATGCCGCGGCCACGGCAGGTCGGCCGGCGCGAGCGTGCTCCACCCGCGTGACTTGGCCACGTGCGCGGCCAGAATACCCACGATCAGGATCGGGTTCTCGACCCGCCGCGCCATGACGGCGTCGACGCAGTCGTCGAGGGACACCCAGCGCAACTCGATATCCGCTTCTTCTTCGGTGCGTTCAAAGGCGGGAACCGCCGAGACGCCGCGCGCCAGGTAGACCCGGATGGCTTCATTGCTGCCGCCGGGCGAGGTGTAGAACTCGGTGAGCAGCGCCCAGTCGGTGGCGACGACATCCGCTTCTTCGGCGAGCTCGCGCTGGGCACCGATCAGGGCATGCTCGCCGCTCACGTCGAGCAGCCCGGCTGGCAGCTCCCAGCCGCGCAGGCCGGTCGGGTGCCGGTACTGCTTGATCAGCAATACCCGGTCGTGCTCGTCGAGGGCGAGCACGGCCACCGCGCCGGGGTGGTCGAGGTATTCGCGGGTGATGCTCGCGCCGTTGTACTCGAAGCTGTCGCGGCGCACGTTCCAGATGGCGCCGTCGAAGACGACCTCGCTCGCGGTCACCGGAGCCACGTCATCCTGCAGTGGTTCAGGCACTGAGCTCTTCCTTCACCTCGAACAACCGGCTGGCCTGCTGGCGGTCGAGGGCTGCGGCGACCAGGCCGCGAAACAGCGGATGCGCGTGGTTCGGCCTGGACCGCAGCTCCGGGTGGGCCTGGGTTCCGACATAGAACGGGTGCTCGTCGCGCTTGAGCTCGACGTATTCGACCAGGTGACGGTCCGGACTGGTTCCGGAGAACCACAAGCCGGCCAGGGCGATCTGGTCACGGAAGGCGTTGTTGACCTCGTAGCGGTGACGGTGCCGTTCGGACGCGTCATTGGCGCCGTACAGCTCGGCGACGAGGGATCCCTCGGCGAGCGTTGCCGGGTAGAGGCCAAGGCGCATGGTGCCACCGAGGTCGCCGCCGGCGATGATTTCGACCTGCTCTTCCATGGTCGCGATGACCGGAAACTCGGTTTCCGGGTCGAACTCGCTGGAGGAGGCGCCGGGCAGGTCGGCCTTGTTGCGCGCGTATTCGATAACCATGCACTGCAGACCGAGGCACAGTCCGAGCACCGGGATGCCGTTTTCGCGGGCGAATTTGAGGGCGCCGAGCTTGCCCTCGATGCCGCGAATGCCGAAGCCGCCGGGCACGCAAATGCCGTCAAGTTCGCCGAGCAGACGCGCGGCTCCCTCGTCGGTCTCGCAGTCGTCGGAGCCGATCCAGACGATTTTGACCCTGGCCTGGTTGGCGAACCCGCCGGCTCGCAGCGCCTCGGTGACCGAGAGGTAGGCATCCGGCAGGTCGATGTACTTGCCGACCAGGCCGATGGTGACCTCGTGCTTGGGGTGGCGCACTGCTTCGAGCAGGTTCTCCCAGCCGGTCCAGTCGACGCCGTCAGCGACGAGGCCGAGGGCGTTGACGATGTACTTGTCGAGGCCCTGGTCGTGCAACATGGTGGGGATCTCGTAGATCGACGCGACGTCGACGGCGTTGACCACGGCGTCTTCGTCAACGTCGCACATGAGCGCAATTTTGCGCTTGTTCGCCTCGGAGACGGGCCGGTCGCTGCGCAGCACGAGGGCGTCCGGCTGAATTCCAATGGAACGCAGTGTCGCGACGGAGTGCTGGGTGGGCTTGGTCTTCTGCTCGCCGGCCGCGCCGAGGAACGGAACGAGCGAGACGTGCACGAAGAAGACGTTGCCGCGGCCGAGTTCGTGGCGCACCTGACGGGCAGCCTCGAGGAACGGCTGGGACTCGATGTCACCAACGGTTCCACCGACCTCGGTGATGATGACGTCGGGGCGCACCTCATCGCTCGCCTGCAAGCGCATGCGGCGTTTGATCTCGTCGGTGATGTGCGGAATGACCTGCACGGTGTCGCCGAGGTACTCGCCACGGCGTTCCTTGGCGATCACCTGCGAGTAGATCTGCCCGGTCGTCACGTTGGCCGACTGGCCGAGGTTGATGTCGAGAAAACGTTCGTAGTGCCCGATGTCGAGGTCGGTCTCTGCGCCGTCGTCGGTCACGAAGACCTCGCCGTGCTGGAACGGGTTCATCGTTCCCGGGTCGACGTTGAGATACGGGTCAAGCTTCTGCATGACGACCCGCAGGCCGCGTGCCGTGAGTAGGTTTCCGAGGCTGGCCGCCGTCAAGCCCTTACCGAGCGAGGAGACCACACCCCCGGTCACGAAGATGTGCTTGGTTGTGCCGTTTGACCTGCTCGGTCCTGATCTGTCCGCAATTATATTTTCCACCACGGGCTTCAATGCTATCACCTGATTTTTGTCGCTGACTGGGGAGAGGCGGACTGGGCGAGGTCGAGCAGTTCTCTGGCGTGTTCGAGGCCGCTCTTCGAGTCGGGCAGACCCGACAGCAGACGGGCCATTTCGGCGGCCCGATCCTCGCCGCGCAACTGACGCACGCTCGAGGCGGTGACGGATCCGTCACTGTCCTTGACCACGCTGAGGTGGTTCACGGCGAACGCGGCGACCTGAGCGAGGTGGGTGACCACGATCACCTGGGCGGTTTCGGCCAGGCGGGCCAGTCGCCGTCCGATTTCAATCGCGGCGGCGCCGCCGACGCCGGCGTCGATCTCGTCGAAGACGAAGGTGGGCACCGGGTCGGTCGCGTTGATGACGACCTCGATCGCGAGCATGACCCGAGACAGTTCGCCACCGGATGCCCCGCGTGCGAGCGATCGCGGCTCGGCCCCGGCGTGGGGCTGCAGCCGTAGGCGCACGAGGTCGCAGCCGGTGACGGTGAATTCGGCCCCCGGCTCGACCTCCACGTGGAGGACGGCGTCCGGCATTGCCAGTGCGCCGAGCTCGGCGGTGACCAGGGCACCGAGACGCACGGCTGCCGCTGCACGGAGCGCGGTGAGGGCGGTGGCGAGATCGGTGACCAGCAGATGGTCGGCATCCGTTTCAGCGGTGAGGGTTTCGATGCGGTCGGAGTCGGAGTCGAGCTCGAGCAGACGGGTGCTGCCGGTATCCAGAAATTCAATGGCCTCGTCGAGGCCGCCGGGGTATTTACGGGCGAGGATGCTCAGTTCGGCGCGGCGTTCCTGCACGATTTCGAGTTCGCGGGCACCGTCGGCGTCGAGGCCGGCGAGGTAGCTGGAGAGTTCGGCGGCGATATCCGCGACGACGAAACCGACGTTGGCGATCGCGGTGACGAGCGGTGGCAGCGCCACATCGTGGGTGGCGACCCGGTCGAGGGCGCGCCGGGCGGTTTCGAGCAGCGCGACAACGTCGGGCAGGTCGTCGGGGTTATCTTCGGCGGAGATGAGCTGGCGGGCCTGTTCCCCGGCCAGGCGCAACTCTTCGAGGTTGCCAAGGCGTTCGGCCCGTTCACCGAGCTCGGCGTCTTCGCCGCGTTGCGGGGCGACCGTTTCGATCTCAGCGATGGCGGCCCGCAGGTCGTCGGCTTCGCGGGAGCGCAAATCCTGTTCGGTGACGAGCCGGTCCAGGTCGGTCTGGTTGGCCTGCCAGCGGTGGAAGGCGTGTTGGTAGTCGGCGAGCACTGCGGAGAGGTCGGGCCCCGCGAAGCGGTCGAGGGCGTCGCGCTGGGCGGCGGCGGAGCGCAGGCGCACCTGGTCGCTTTGGCCGTGCACGACGACGAGGTCGTTGCGCAGGTCGCCGAGTACGCTCGCCGGAGCGCCGCGTCCGCCGACCGTCGCCCGGCTGCGCCCTTCGCTCGAGACGGAGCGTCCGAGAATGAGTTCGGGGCCGTCGAGGTCTCCCCCGGCGTCGCGCACGCGTTCGGCGACGGGACCGCCGGGGTCGATGACCCAGCGGCCCTGCACGAAACTTTGCGGCTGGCCCTGCCGCACGGTGCCGGCATCCGCTCGATCGCCGAGTAGCAGGCCGAGCGCGGTGACCACCATGGTTTTTCCGGCGCCGGTTTCACCGGTGACGGCGGTGAATCCAGGCCCAAGCGGCAGCGTCGCCTCGGCGATAACGCCGAGGTCGCGAATGAACAGCTCGTCGATCATCGGATTACTCGCGGCCGACCGGGCCGCGCCAGCCGGTGACCGGCAGGTTGAATTTGTTGACCAGGCGGTCCGTGAACGGGCCGATGTGCAGGCGGGCCAGGCGCACCGGTACGCTCGAGCGGCGCACGATCACGCGGGCGCCGCTCGGAAGGTCCTGGGTACGGCGGCCATCGGCGCACAGCACGGCGCGGGCTCCGGTTCGGGAGAGCACCTCGACGGCCAGCGACGAATCGGGGCCGACGACGAGCGGCCGGGCGAACAGGGCGTGCGCGCTGAGCGGTACCAGCAGCAGCGCTTCGACGCCCGGCCAGACGATGGGGCCGCCGGCCGAGAACGAGTACGCGGTCGAGCCGGTCGGGGTGGAGAACACGACGCCATCGCAGCCAAATGACGATAGCGGACGACCGTCAACCTCGACGACAACCTCGATCATGCGTTCGCGGCTGGCCTTTTCGACGGTGACTTCGTTCAGCGCCCAGGTTTCGTAGACAACCTCATTGGCGACCTTGACCCGCACCGACAGGGCAAGTCGTTCTTCTACCTCGTAGTCGCCCTTAAGGGCGCGGCGCACGGCCTCACCGAGGTCGTCCCGCTCGCTCTCGGCGAGAAAACCGACGTGGCCGAGATTGATACCGAGCAGCGGGGCCGAACAACCACGCACGAGTTCGGCCGAACGCAGAATGGTGCCGTCACCGCCGAGCACGATGACCAGCTCAAGGTCGGCGGTTGTCACGGTCTCGCCGAGAATGGCGATGTGCCCGTTGAGCTCCGGGCAGGCGGCGAGCAGGTCGGCGCGTTCGTCGCTGGCCAGCACCGGCACGGCGCCCGCGGCGAGAAGCTGCTTACAGACCGTCGAGGCGGCTTCAACCGAGTCGAGGCGACCGGTATGGGCAACGATGAGAAAGTACCGCGGGGTGTCACTCAACTCGTCACGCCCCCACCACGGTTTCGATCCGTTCCATCCATTCTGTCGGATTTGAGCCGGCCGTGGCGCTCATCCAGCACAGATACTCGTGATTTCCGGCCGCCCCGATAATGGGCGAGGCGATCACGCCGCAGGTTTTCAGGCCGAGGTCCCAGCCGGCCCACAGCACGCCGGCGATCGAGTCGCTGCGCAGGCCCTTGTCGTGCACGATGCCCTCCCGGATGCCGCCGCGGCCCACCTCGAACTGCGGCTTGATCAGCAGTACAAAGTCGGCGCCCTGTGCTGCCGTGGCCGCGAGGGCTGGCAGCACGGTCGTGAGGGAGATGAACGACAGGTCGGCCACGACGAGGTCGGGTCGGGTGTCGATTCCGGATGCCCCGGCGAGGGTTTCCGGTGTCGCATAGCGGATGTTGTAGCCCTCGACCAGTTTCAGACGCGGCTCGGTCTTCAGTTGCGCTGCCAGCTGCCCATGGCCGACATCGGCCGCGATCACCTGGGCGGCGCCGCGTTCGAGCACCACCTGGCTGAAACCGCCGGTGCTCGCGCCGGCATCGAGCACGGTGCGCCCGGTGACGCTCAGGTTGAACGCGTCGAGGGCGGCGATGAGCTTGTGGGCACCGCGGCTGACGTAGTGGTCGGTCGCGGCCACCTCGAGAACAGCATCCGCTGACACTTTGGTGCTGGCCTTCACGACCGGCAGTCCGTCCACCGTGACGAGGCCGTCGGCGATGAGTTTGGCCGCGACAGTTCGGGAGCGCACCAGCCCCCGATCGGCGAGGGCGGCGTCGAGGCGGGAGGCGGGCACCCGTTCTGGAACGCTGTCAGTGTCGTTCAACTCGTCGGGAAGGTCGGCGTCGTTCTCAAGCATGGGTGCGTCTGGTTCCTGGTCGTTGGGTGTGCTGGTGCCGGTCATGCCTGGCCAGCCTGGTCGGCGTCTTCGAGCCGTTCGCGCAACTGCTCGTGCAGCTCCCCGAACGCCGCGGCGCGCGCCTCGAGCGGCTGGGTCTCGATCTTCGCCAGGTGCCCGGCGAGATCGACCGGTACGGGTTCGGGGTTCACAGCTCTAGGCTACTGCGCGAGATACAGTCGCTCCGGAACGTTGAGCCCGTAAATTGCCCGTCCCGACCGGTAGATCGCAGCGCAGGCGGCGCGCAGCAGATTGATTGCGCCGTCACCGTCTTTCAGAATCTGAACGTCATTGCCGTGCACGCGCACGCTGGCCCCGTTGACCGTCGCGGTCGAGCCGTCCTTGGAGAACACGGTCTCCGGGTACGGTTCGTGCAGCTGCTGCAGGTTGTCAAGGATGAATGCGGGCTGCGAATCCTTGTCGGCGGCCAGGGCCTGCTTAGCCCGGTCGATGCCGGTCAGCACGAGCACGGCAGGAATGCCGGCCCGGTTCGCGCCGAGAATGTCGGTATCGAGGCGGTCGCCGATGAAGAGCGCGTTCTGCGCGCCGAACCGCCGAGTAGCTTCCAGAAAAATGGCCGCTTCGGGTTTGCCGGCCACGAGTGGCAGCCGCCCGACCGCGGTGTGCACGGCCGAAACCAGCGTGCCGTTACCCGGAGCGATGCCGCGGGCGACCGGAATGGTCCAGTCCGTGTTGGTCGCGATCCACGGAATGCCCGTGCCCACACCGTCGGCGTTGAGCGCGAAGGCCGCTTCGGCGAGGTGCACCCAACCAACCTCGGGCGAGAAGCCCTGGATCACAGCGGCCGGCTTGTCGTCGGCCGAGCGGGTCACCACAAATCCGGCCTTCTGCACCTCGTCGACCAGGCCGTCGCCACCGACCACGAGGATGCTCGCGCCGGGTGCGACCTGCTCGGCGAGCAGCCGCACGGCTGCCTGGGGGGAGGTGACGACATCCGTTGCCGCCACACTCAGCCCGAGCTCGGTGAGGTGGTCAGCGACCGACTGATCGGTGCGCGAAGCGTTATTGGTGATGTAGCCAACGCGAATCGTCTCAGCGGCACGGTTCAGGCTCTCGACGGCGAAGGGGATCGCCGCCGGGCCCGCGTACACCACACCGTCCAGATCGGTCAGCAGAACGTCAACGCCGTCCAGCGGCGTCGCCGACTCAGGCTTTCGGCGATGCAGCATTCGGCTCCGTCTCGTCGTTTGCGTCGGCAATCGAAACGGATGCCGCAGCGTCGGTGTCCGCCTCGTTCACGTTGTCGATCTCAACGTCGGTTTCGGCGGTGTCCGCCGCTTCATTGACGATGTCGTCGTCGGCGTCGGCGTCGGTAATCGGCGCGTCGACAGCGTTGAGCCCGGCTTCGGCAACGGCACGAGCCGCTTCGCCGGCGGCCACTGTGTCGTCTTCGTCGTCTTCGTCGTCTTCGTCTCCGGCGTCGGCGGCTTCGGCGGCGAGGGCGGCGGCGTCGTCCTCTTCCATTTCTTCGATTTCGACGGTCTCGTCATCGTCACCGGAGGCCCCGATGGCAGCGTCGGCGCGGGAGGCCCGCTGAAGCCACTCGTCCGCTTCGTCCTCGCGACCGAGTTCGCTCAGCACCTCAGCGTAAGCGGCGAACAGCTCGGGGCTGTAGGAGAAAGCCGTGTTCGGGTTGAGCTGCGGAATTTCGAGCTCGACGAGCGCGGCATCCGTTTCACCGAGGTCCAGTCGTGCGCCGGACATGGCGATCGCCAGGCCAACCTGCACGGACGGGGACAGCGTGCTGCGATCGACCGATCGGCCGAGCTCGAGGGCACGGTCGGGGCGGCCGACGCCACGTTCACTGTCGACCATGAGGGGAAGCTGGTCGTTCGAGCCGGAGATACGACGGTAGGTGCGCAGTTCGCGCAGGGCCAGCGCGAAGTCACCGGTGGCATACGCGGTGATCGCGAGGCTTTCGCGCACAACACCGATGCGGCCGGCCCGACGGGCGGCGCTCATCACATGCTGGTGAGCCAGCTGCGGGTTCTCGTCGATGACGCGAGCGGCCATCGCCAGGTGACGGCCGACGGTCTCGGCGTTCTCCTTGGTGAGGGTCTTGAGCTCATTGCGGGCGATGCGGTCAAGGTCATTGGCCGAAATGTCGTCGGGAAGTTCCGGGTCGTCGTGACGCGGACGCACCGAACGCAGCTCGCGCTGCATGCGCTGCTCTTCGGTCATCTCCTCTTCAACGACGCGGGCATCGCGGTCGTTACGGGCCGGAGCGCCGTCGCGGGTCCACAACTTCTTGCCGGCATCGACGCGCGGAGCACCGGCACGGTTCGGCGAACCGCCGCGCTGGGTCCACGGCTTGCTGTCGTTGTCGCTTCTCGGCCGGTCATTGCTGGGCCGGTCAGAGTTACCCCGGTACGGAGGACGCTCACCCTGAGCGGGGCGGTCAGAGTTACCTCGGTACGGAGCCCGGTCGTTTCCTCCGGAAGGACGCTCAGAATTGCCACGGAAGGGAGGTCGCTCCCCCTGGGCAGGACGATCCGAATTACCACGGTAAGGGGGACGCTCACCCTGAGCGGGGCGGTCAGAGTTGCCCCGGTACGGAGGGCGCTCACCCTGAGCCGGACGATCAGAATTACCACGGTACGGAGGGCGCTCACCCTGAGCCGGACGATCAGAATTACCACGGTACGGAGCCCGGTCGTTCCCGCCAGAAGGACGCTCGGAGTTACCACGGAAGGGAGGTCGCTCCCCCTGGGCAGGACGGTCGGAGTTGCCCCGGTACGGAGCCCGGTCGTTCCCGCCAGAAGGACGCTCGGAGTTACCACGGAAGGGAGGTCGCTCCCCCTGGGCAGGACGCTCGGAGTTGCCCCGGTACGGAGCCCGGTCGTTCCCGCCGGAAGGACGCTCCGAATTGCCACGGTACGGGGGACGCTCCCCCTGCGCGGGGCGGTCAGAGTTACCCCGGTACGGAGGGCGCTCACCCTGGGCAGGACGGTCGGAGTTGCCGCGATACGGAGGGCGCTCACTCTGAGCGGGACGGTCTGAATTCCCGCGGTAGGGCGCGCGGTCGTTTCCACCGGAAGGACGCTCAGAGTTGCCCCGGTAAGGGGGACGCTCGCCCTGCGCGGGACGGTCAGAGTTACCCCGGTAAGGAGGACGCTCACCCTGCGCGGGACGGTCAGAGTTACCCCGGTAAGGAGCCCGGTCGTTGCCGCCGTATGCAGGGCGATCGGAATTGCCGCGATAAGGAGGTCGCTCTCCGCCCTGCGCAGGACGATCCGAGTTGCCGCGGTGAGCAGGACGCTCGCCACCCTGCTGCGGGCGGTCGGAGTTACCGCGGTACGGTGGCTTCGCGCCATCGCGTCCGCTGGCAGGTCGCCCATTCGAGGGTCGGCCGCTCTGGTTCGAACGACGGTCGTCCTGACCGTTGTTACGGGAATCGCCGTCGCGGGGTCCTGAAGGGCTCACTGTATCTCCTGTGTAATTAGTCCGGCATTTCGACAGACTTGCTAAGCCTAATCCCTCACGCAAAATCGCGCTGAGAACCCCACCCAAGTGGATGCTGATCCCACGTCAATCACGGGTCGGTCAGGTGGGTGGGGTGTCGGGATTTTTTGCGGGGTGACGAGTTCGTGTGTTTGAGCTGAGGCGCGAGTGTCCCGACGCCCCGCAAGAGTTCATGGTCGCGTCCCAGAAGCCGGCCGCGGTCGTGCCGATGGCGGTCGGGGCCTGATCGACCAACGTTTGGGTGGATGCGGAGCGGGACCGCTTGCGGTGTGGTGTTAACGAGAAACGGCCACCCTGGGGTGGCTCGTTAACGCAGAAAAGCCACCCCGTGAGGGATGGCTCTCTGTTGTTTCTAAGTTAAGTCCGGCGGTGTCTTACTCTCCCACAGGGTCCCCCCTGCAGTAC
>NZ_SOGF01000054.1:0-210908 GCF_004402355.1 Cryobacterium sp. TMS1-20-1
AAAACGGCCCCACTCCTCGACCAGCGAGAACCACGAACCCGCTCCCCCACCACCAACTCGACGACCGGCCCCACCTTACGGAACCGGGCCCACGATAGATCATGGGCCCAGTTCCCGGGCCCGGGCCCGTCCGGAGGGGGCTAGTAGCGGTAGTGGGCTACTTTGTACGGGCCCTCGGCGGGAACACCGATGTAGGCGGACTGCTCGGGGGTCAGCACGGTCAGCTCCACGCCGAGGGCGTCGAGGTGCAGGCGCGCTACCTTCTCGTCGAGCAGCTTCGGCAGCACGTACACGCCCACCGGGTACTTCTCCGGTGAGACATACAGCTCGATTTGCGCGAGCACCTGGTTGGTGAACGAGTTGCTCATCACGAACGAGGGGTGTCCGGTGGCATTGCCCAGGTTCATCAGGCGTCCCTCGGACAGGATGAGCACACTGCGCCCGCTCGGCAGACGCCATTCGTCGACCTGCGGCTTGATCTGAACCTTGACGGCGCCCGGCAGCGACTCGAGCGAGGCCATGTCGATCTCGTTGTCAAAGTGACCGACGTTCGCGACGATGGCGAGGTGCTTCATGCGCAGCATGTGGTCGACACCGATGACGTTGAAGTTTCCGGTGCCGCTGACAAAGATGTCGACCTGTTCGACGACGGAATCGAGGCGGGCGACCTGGAATCCATCCATCGCCGCCTGCAGGGCGTTAATCGGGTCGATTTCGCTCACGATGACGCGGGCACCCTGGCCGCGCAGCGCTTCGGCGGCGCCCTTGCCGACGTCACCATAACCGGCGACGAAGACCACCTTGCCGCCGATCAGCACATCCGTTGCCCGGTTGAGGCCGTCGGGCAGCGAGTGGCGAATGCCGTACTTGTTGTCGAACTTGCTCTTGGTGACGGAGTCGTTCACATTGATGGCCGGAAAGAGCAGTTCCTTGCCCGCTGCGAGCTCGTAGAGGCGGTGCACACCGGTGGTGGTTTCTTCGGTGACGCCCATGAGGTCGGCGGCGACCAGGGTCCAGCGGTCGGTCGACTCGGCCAGGGAGCGACGGAGGGCGGCGAGAATGACGCCGTATTCGTGGCTGTCACCGGCAGCATCCGCTGGTACGGCGCCAGCCAATTCGAACTCGCGACCCTTGTGCACGAGCATGGTGGCGTCGCCGCCGTCGTCGAGGATCATGTTCGGGCCGGTCCAGCTGGCTCCGGCCGCGGCCGCCTCGGCACTCCAGTCGAAGATCTGCGCGGTGCACCACCAGTAGTCCTCGAGGGTTTCGCCCTTCCAGGCGAACACGGGAACGCCGGCCGGGGCATCCACTGTGCCGGTGGGGCCGACCGCGATCGCGGCGGCGGCGTCGTCCTGCGTCGAGAAAATGTTGCAGCTGGCCCAGCGCACCTGGGCGCCGAGCGCGACGAGGGTCTCGATCAGCACGGCGGTCTGCACGGTCATGTGCAGGGATCCGGCGATGCGGGCTCCGGCGAGCGGCTTCGATTCGCCGAATTCGGTGCGGAGGGCCATGAGCCCGGGCATCTCGTTCTCGGCCAGACGCAACTGGTGGCGTCCAGCCTCGGCGAGTGACAAATCGGCGATCTTATAGGTGAACGTGGGGGGCGCGATGGCCGAAGCGACAGTCATGGTGCTATCTTGCCATTTCCGCCTGAACGCCCCCGACAAAAATCGGTTCGACCGCACGCTGACAATGCTAAGCAGCGGCAAAACGGATGCTGCCCACTTCCATGGGCAGACGGCCTGCGGGACGAGATGGCCAGGTTTTGTAAACCAAGTAATTCCAAGAGGCCGAAACGGCCACTAGTCGGCGAGGCCGAGACGACCCAAGAGACGAGCAGGGCAGCGGGCCTGGTCAGGGGTTCGACCGCGGGACGAGGCGGCCGGGGCAAGTCGGAGCTGGCTACTCGACAGGGTCGGACTCGTCGGCGACGAGGCGGTGCCGCATCAGCTGCCACCCCTGCGGAGCGGTCGTTCGCTCCGCGTGCCGTGCGCAGAGGTCAAAGGTGTGCGGTTCTTTGCGGCCGGCGAGTGGGCCGAGTACGGCCAGCGAGTCTCGATAGTCAAAGGTGAGCGTGGCCACCGAGGGTTCGAGGCAGGCAACGCGGGAACACGGACGAAATGTCATTGCCTCTCAGGGTACCCGTCGACCAGCCTAGGATGGCAGCATGGCCCGATCTCGACGTTCTGCAGCGCCCGAACCGACCGTACGCGGCCGCGGGCGGGACCGGCACGGCCGCGGAATTCGCAGCTCGGCGACCGGTCCGTTTCTGCCGCCGCTGCGCACCCGGATCGACCTGTTCGACATGACGGTCGCCTCCACAATCGAATACCTGCGCGGCGTCTGGCCGGAAGAACTCGGCCACGCCGTGTTCGAGGTGGCCTCCGGTCCGCGCTCGGTGAAGCCGGGCATCGGCGTGGAACGCTGGATGGTCACGCCGGCGACGAATCGGGTGGTGTTCTACCGGCTGCCAATTCAGCGACTGTCCCGCCTGCACGAAAACGACGAGATGCACCAGCGCATGATGATCGAGACCTGCGTCTTTCGCGGAGTCGCCGAGCTGCTCGGCAAAGACCCGTGGGATCTCGCACCGGATCGCTTCCGCCACTTCTAGGCCGCCGCCACTTCGCGGCCGTCACCGCTTGGGCTGCGGGAGCCGTGCTGCGCCGGGGTCGGGCATCCGCTGATGCTAAACCGCTGCGCCGGTCGGCGCGGCGCGCGCTTGAAAAGCTCGCAGGTGGTCAGAACGTGGACCGCGAGCGGGGGCGGCATCCGCTCGGCTGATCAGCGTCGATCCCTGCTCAGGACCGGGATTGAGGGGTGTTTGGCGCGCCAGCATTGTCTGAATGTTTGCTGAATTAGGTAACAGAACGGTAACGGATTGGGGCAATTCCAAACCATTTCAGGGGTGGAACCGAACACCATGCAGACCCCAACACCACCTGCTCGATTGACAGAAAAGGATTCATCCCATGCGCACATTCACCAAGGCCACCATTGGTTTCGCCTCCGCCGGAATTCTCATCGCCGGTCTCGCCGGCTGCTCGTCGGACGCCGGCACGACGACCCCGGCGCCCGCTTCGAGCTCCAGCTCGTCCGACTCGGCCTCCGCTGACCCGACGCCGCTCGCCTCGATCCCCAGCCTGTCCGGTGTGGACACCGCCGTGCTGCTCGACGCCGACTTCGGTGCCGCGCTGACGAGCCTCGGCCTGACCGCCGGAACCGTGGGAACGGCAACCTTGGAAGAGGGCAGCCTGCACTTCCCGATCACCGGCGGAAACGTGGACTACTACGACCCGGCCGAAGATTACCGCCCCTTCGTTCAGGGTTCCATTGAGCACGAGGGATCCGGCTTCTCGCTGACCGCCGGCGACATCGTCGTCGAGCTGACCAACTTCACCATCGACCCGGGCACCTCGGAGCTCTTCGGTGACGTCTCGGTCAACGGCGAGTCCGCTGCCACCCAGGCCCTGCTCTTCGACCTCTACGGTGGAACCCTTGAGCCGCTCAAGATGGACGGCGACAACGCCATCCTCACCGGCACCACGGTTCACATCTCTTCCGTCGCCGCCGGCCTGCTGAACTCCACGTTCAGCACCGACGCGGTCGCCGACCAGATGCTCGTTGGCATCGCAACCATTACCGCCGCCACGAAGTAGTTCTTTTTCACAGCTTTCGGCTGTACAACACAAACGGGGCTCGCCACACGGCGGGCCCCGTTTGTTGCGTGCCCGGGGGCCTTTGCGGCACCGGTGCGCCTCGCGGCGCTCGTTAGCGAAACGGGCGCCCGGTGCTAGGGATGCCACGAACTCTAACGAGTGCCGCGAGCGGGCTGAGGCGGGCTACCGCACCAAGGCGGTCAGGCAGCAAGGCGGTCAGACAGCAAGGCAGTCAGGCAGGGCGGTCAGGCAGGGCGGTCAGGCAGCAGGGCGGTCAGGCAGGGCGGTAAGACAGCAGGGCGGCCAGGCACGGCGGTCAGACAGCAAGGCGGTCAGGCAGGGCGGTCAGGCAGGGTGGCCAAGCGGCGAGGTCAGGACCGGCGGTCAGACAGCAGGGCGGTCAGGCAGGGCGGCCAAGCGGCGCGGTCAGGACCGGCGGGCGCGCAAGGGGCGCAGCATCCGCTTGACTGTGCCTGGGCCGGCGCGATGCAGGGAAACCGCCACGATCACGATGATCGCGATCGCAATCGACGCTCGGGTGAGCGGAACGCTCGGTACCAGCAGCCGCAATGTGAGCGCCATCGGCACGAGCAGCCATTCCCAGCGGCCGCTGAGCGCCACGAACGGCAGCAGCAGCAGCGCATACCAGGGGTATCGGGGGCTGAGTACGAGCAGGGTCGCGCCGATCATGACGAGCTGGCCGACCCACGGCTGGTTCTGGTCGGTCTTGAGAATCACCAGCACGGCGACGATGGCCAGAATCAGGCCGGCGACGATCACAGCGGATGCCCCCGGCGCCACCAGGGACACCAGCGCGAACCGCGACCCGTCCTGATACCCCTCTTCACTCAGGTAGCCGGGCAGGTAGCCGAGGACCCCGATGCCGGTCGCGATCACATAGGGAACGTAGAGCAGGGCAAAACTCAGAACGGATGCGGTCACCATTCGCCAGCCACCGCGCCGGAGCAGCGCTGGCGCGGCGAGCACCGGGATGAGCTTGGTGCCGATCGCGATCCCGAGGGCGATGCCGCCACGCCAGACCTTCTTCGTGGACACGAGAAATACGGCCGCGACGACGAAGATGACGCCGAGCATATCCACGTGGGAGTTGGTGATCGCCTCGGTCGCCACGAGTGGACACCAGGCCCAGAGGGCGACGTTGCGTTGGTCGAGGCCGCGGCGGCGCGTGCCGACCAGCAGCATGACCGTGGTACCCAGGCTGAGTAGCAGCCCGGCGAGCTGCAACGGCCAGTAGGCCGGCTCGGGTCCGGTAAGGAAACGCACGCCGGCGAAGAAGATTTCGCTGGCCGGAGGGTAGATCGTGGGTACAGCCGTGCGGTTCAGGGACGAGCAGAGCAGGTCGCCGTCGGTCGTGCGTGCGGTGGCGATGCGTTCGCCGACACATTTCTCCTCCCCGCCGGCCTCGCTCTGGGGCGTCGGGAACAGCCAGCCTGGTCTCAGGGAATCGAGGCGGGCATTCGCTGGGGTGAAGGCGTAGGGACTGATTCCTGCGTTTTGCACGATGCCATCCCAGGCGTAGCGGGCCGAATCGGTACTCGTGTTGGGCGGGCCGACCATGGCCGCGCCGCCGATCAGGGCGGAGCCAGCCAGGATCAGGGCAACCACCGCTTTGCCGTTGATTTTATGCAGCAGCCAGCAGGCGAGGCCGAAGACAAACCAGAGCGCAGCCGTGACCAACACCAACTGCACTTCGTCGCGCTCGGGCGGGAACAGGTCGAGGGTTGTCGCGCTGAATGCGGTGAGGGCAGCGCTGAGCACCAGCAGGACCGCGATGATCGTTATGCGCACGGTTCAGTCTCTCGTACGGAGTTCGTTTGCCCGTGATCGTTCCCCAACTCACCCGCACATCGTAAGGAATTTTTCCGGTTTGCAACGCGCTGTGGTGATGCAATAGAAGTATGCGGCAATTGATGTATGAGGCCCAGCGAGCGCTGGCGTCACCGGTGCGCAATCCGCGCATGGCGACCGTGATCGGGCGGCTGCTCGGTGCCGCCTTTCTTATCTGCTTCGGCACCGGCCTGTACAGCCATTTTCTGCAGGAACCGCTCGACTGGATGCGCTTCGCGACCCGGCCGGAATTTCTGTATCAGGTGACTCAGGGCACGCACATCATCGCCGGCATCGCCTGTTTTCCGCTGCTGCTGGCCAAGTTGTACATCGTTTTTCCCGACCTGTTCGCCTATCCCCCGGTGCGCGGTTTCGTGCATTTTCTCGAACGGGCCTCGATCGCCCTGTTCGTGGGGGCCTCGCTCGTGCAGATCACGATCGGACTGCTCAACACGTTTCAGTGGTATCCGTGGCCCTTTCCGTTTCGGCAGGTGCACTTTGCGCTCGGCTGGGTGCTGATCGGGCTGTTGGTGATTCACATTGCGGTCAAGCTGCCGGTGATTACGCGGTATTGGAGTAAGTCGTCGGGTTCGGGTTCGGGTTCAGGTTCGGGTTCGGGTTCTGACTCGGGTTCGGGTACTGACTCGGGTTCGGGTTCTGACTCGGGTTCGGGTTCTGACTCGGGTTCGGGTTCTGACTCGGGTTCGGGTTCTGACTCGGGCGACGGCGATCATCTGGTCGACGCGGTGTCGGCCGACCGGACGGCCGATGCGGAGGCGGTGCGACTGTGGGGCACGACTCGGCCGGGGGGCCTCACCGGGCGACTGCTCGACTATATCGATGCGACGCCGCGCCCGTCCTCGCGGGTCAGCCGGCGCGGATTTCTCACCACCCTCGGCGTCGCCACGACGGCCGTCGTGGCCCTGACCGCCGGCCAGACCTTCACGCCGCTGAACGCGGTCAACCTGTTTGCGCCGCGCAAGAAGGGCGTCGGCCAGCAGGGCGTTCCGGTGAATCGCACCAGCGAGCAGGCGCAGGTGGCGGATGCCGCCCTCGCTTCATCGTGGACTCTTACCCTCGCGGTGGCCGGCACCGAGCGCTCCTTCACCCGGGCCGAACTGCTCGCGCTGCCGCAGACCGAGGTTCGGCTGCCGATCGCCTGCGTCGAGGGTTGGAGTCAGATGGCGACGTGGCGCGGTGTGCGGCTGCGCGACCTCGCCGACCTGATGAAAGCCGACCCGGAGACCTCGTTTCGTCTGATCAGCCTGGAAGAACGCGGCAGCTTCAGCAAAACCCAGATGGGCCGGGAATATGTGCGCGACTCGCTCACGCTCGTGGCTCTCGAGCTCAACGGCGAGACTCTCGACCTCGAGCATGGGTATCCGGCCCGCATGATCGCGCCGGGTCGGCCCGGGGTGTTGCAAACCAAATGGCTGAGCCGAATCGAGGCGATCGAATCATGAGAGCGGATGCGCGCGGATCACGCGGCGAGGCGGCCGGCGGTGACGTCGGTGTGGACACCGGAGTGGGGGTGACCGGCAGGGGTGCCCCGATGGGTTCGGCGACCACGTCAACCGAGAACGCCGGGACTGGCCTGTTTCCGCCACCGGCCGGGATCGCGGCGTCGACCAGTCGGCGGATGCGGAGCATCCGTTTGGCGCTGGTGGGTGCTGGTGTGCTGCTGCTGGCCTGGGGCGCGTTTGTGATGTTCGATTCGGTGCGGCTGACCCGGATTCCCGGGGTGGCGCTCTGGATTGCGGCGGCGATCGTGCTGCACGATGCGATTTTGGCGCCGATCGTGTTTGCGTGTGGGATTGCGCTGCGCCGAGTCGGGCGGCGGACGACCGGCACGGTCATTGCGATCGTGCAGGGCGCAATTGTGGTCGGATCTCTTGTGTCGCTGATCGCGGTGCCGACGATGGTGGCGAAGAACTTTGCTCCGGCGAATCCGACCGTGCTGCCGCTGGATTACGGGCTCAACCTGGGGATTTTCTGGCTCGTACTGGCGGTTTTGACGGTGGGGTTGTCGGTGTGGGCGCTGCTGCGGGAGCGGCGCCAGCGGGTCATCCGCGTCTCGCTCAGACATTGAAGATCGTCGGTGCACGGTCAGACTCCTAAGCACCTTGGTCCGGGCCCACCTTAGGAAACCGGGCCCATGATCCAGCATGGGCCCGGTTCCCGGGCCCGGGCCCGGGTAGATGAACGACTAGGCGCGAGCCAGGCGGGCGAAGGTGCGGCCGCCGCGGGACCATTCTGCGACCGGAGTCAGGCCTGCTTGTGCGGCCCGGCGGCGCAGGGCGCTGACTCCGAGTTCGGCCCAGGGGAAGGCGTCGCTCGTGTGTCCGGCGGCGTCGTGCAGGGTGCCCACATAGGCGAGGTCGTGTTCGGGGTCGCGGTGAACCTCGACGACGAGCATGCCGTCGGGGGCGAGCAACGCGGCGCAGCGTTCGAGGAGCGCGTCGGGGTCGCCGCCAATGCCGATATTGCCGTCGACGAGGAGCAGGGTTGCCCAGGTCCCCTCGAGCGGAAGGTGATCGAAGACGGAGCGGTGCAGCACAGTAAGTCCGGCGGCCAGGGCGATCCGCACGGCGGTCGGTGACACGTCGACGCCGAGTGCGTCGAGGCCTTCGTCCATCGCGGCCCGGATCATTCGGCCCGGTCCGCAGCCGATATCGAGCACCGGTCCGGCGACGCCGGCCAGCAGGGAACGGTCGATCGCATCGGCTCCGGCGCTCCACCGTCCAGCGTGCATGGTGGAAACGCGGGCGGCCGTTTCCGGATCGGCGTCGTGGCGGCGGCCGTGCAGGTAGAGCACGTTGTCGTCGCTTTGCAGTGCCTGGGCGTAGGGTTCGGATCCGCCGGCACCGAAGGTAGTCGGGCGCCGAAAACGGTCGGCCGTCGTCTGGTCGGCAGCCGAACGGTTCGCGGCCCCATGCTCGGCCAGTTCCCCGACGAGTTCCGAAGTGAATCGGTCAGCGGCATTCGGACCCTCGCTGACCGGCCATTTCGCCGGATGGTCCCAGAGGCGCGGGGAGACGAGGGTCACGAGCGTGTTCCGGTCAGCGTGAGCAGGTCGGCAGCGCGCGTGGCCGCCGAGTGCCGGTCGGCCGGGTACGGGGCCACCGGGTGCAGGTCGGGGGCACCCGCGTCGGCAGCTCGCCCATCCGCGGGGGGCCGATCCGTCGAGCGCCGTTCGGTCGCGGGCTGGTTCGCATCACCGGGTTGAGCGGATGCCCGCACCCCCGCGAAGGCACGCGCGAAGCGCGTGTGGGGGGCGATCGAGGCGACGGTCTGGGCATCCGTTATGGTGTCGATGTCGGTGAGCGCGGGCAGCAGGCGCACGGTGAGGCCGGCCTGGTCGAGACGTTGCAGCTGGTGTGCGCCGGTGTCGGAGCGGCTCATCGGGATGCCTCGGAGCAGCGCGCCGCTCGGGTTTTTCAGCGCGAGCGCCCAGAACCCGCCGTCGTTGGCGGGGCCGAACCAGGCATCCGTTTCATTCCAGTTTTGGAATACTGGTGCGAGCAGCTCGGCGCTGACCTGCGGGGTGTCCATTCCGAGCAGCAGCGTCGGCTCGTCGAGGTGGTCGAAGATGGCGGCGAGGCGTTCGTCGAGTCCGCCGCTGGTCTGCGGCAGAATCTGCCAACCGGATGCCTCTGGCGGCGGCGTGACACCATCGAAGGCGAGAATGTGGCGCGTCGCGGGTAGCTGGGCGGCGACCGCGAGGGTGTCGGCGAGGCTCGACGCGGCGAGAAGGGCGGCCTGCTCGAGCGACAGCGGCGGGTGCAAACGGGTCTTCACCTTGCCGGGAAGGCATTCCTTGGCGATGACGACAATGGCGGTCATGAGCGGTCCCCAATGCGGCTGGCGCGGGCAGCGTTGCCACTGGCGGCGCTGTCATTCCGGCGTGGGCTGTCGTCAATCTCGTTCCGGACGGCGCTGCTGGCGCGAAGCAGAGCGGACATGTCGTGGATGGCGGTGAGGGTGCCGCGCACGGTTCCGGTCACCTTGCTGCGGCCGACCCGCGGCGCATAGCCGGTGTCGACCTCACGAATGCGCCAATCGGCCGCGGCAGCGCCGAGAAACATCTCCAGCGGATACCCGCTGCGGCGGTCGCGCAAATCGAGGGCGAGGAGTTGGTCGCGGCGGGCGGCCCGCATGGGGCCGAGGTCATGAATGTTCACACCTGTTATTCGGCGCAGTCGCCAGGAAAGATAGGTATTTGCTAACCGGGCATGCGGCGGCCACGCATTTGGGGTGGTTGGGCGGCGTCTTCCGAGCACGAGATCGGCGTCGTCTTGAGCGACCGGGTCGACCACGAGTGGCAGGTCGCGCGGGTCCATCGAGGCGTCGGCGTCGCAGAACGCAACGATCGGGGCGGTCGCGGCGAGGAGCCCGGCGTGGGCTGCGGCGCCGAATCCACGACGGGTTTCGTGCACGACCTCGGCGCCGAGGGCACGGGCAATATCCGCCGAACCGTCCGTGGATCCGTTGTCAACCACGATCGCCCGGTAGCCGGCGGGCATCCGCTGGAGAATCCACGGAAGCGCCTGTGCCTCGTTCAGGCAGGGCAGCACCACGTCAACCCGAATACTCGTCATGGTTCGACCCTATGCACAGGGTCTGAGTGTTCGGGGCGAAAGTGGTTACGAACCTGGGAAGGATACCGATCAGCTCCACAGCAAGCCAAGCCGTCGATCGGGCCCACCCTATGAACCGGGGCCCAGTTTGTAGACTGGGCCCGCGTTCCGGGCCCGGTCCCCGAACGGTTAGTGGCGGCATGGGGCGGGGCATCCGTTGACCAGGCGCACAGATCGGTCGCGCGGTAC
The DNA here is from genome assembly GCF_004402355.1 of Cryobacterium sp. TMS1-20-1. Classification (NCBI taxonomy): domain Bacteria; kingdom Bacillati; phylum Actinomycetota; class Actinomycetes; order Micrococcales; family Microbacteriaceae; genus Cryobacterium; species Cryobacterium sp. TMS1-20-1. The sequence continues at coordinate 10,334 of NZ_SOGF01000054.1, forward strand.
CGCGCGGTGACGCGACCGCGCGCCTAGTCTGAGGGGGTGTCCCCCTCCCAATATTTCGCGCCGCCGCAAGCCGATGCCCTGGCCGGGCGCCGCGTGCTCGTCATCGAGGACGATCCGATGGTGTGTGAGGTGGTCGGACAATACCTGCGCTCCGCCGGATTCGTCGTGGACGAAGCCGTCGACGGGCTCGCCGGACTGCGCCGAGCCGAGGCTGTGCCGCCCGACCTGGTCGTGCTCGATCGCATGCTTCCGCTGCTCGACGGCATCGAAGTGTGTCGGCGCATTCGGCAAAATTGGGGCGCCCTTCCGGTGATCATGCTCACCGCGCTCGGCGAGGAAGAGCACCGCATCGCCGGACTCGAGGCCGGTGCCGACGACTATCTGGTGAAACCGTTCTCGCCGCGGGAACTTGTGTTGCGGGTGCAGTCGGTGCTGCGACGCAGCCGGTCGGAGTCGATTCCGGAGGGGATTCTCGAGGCCGGCAAGTTCACGCTCAACCTGGCCGCGCACCAGATTCGCCTGCGCGGGACCCCCCTCGTGCTCACCGCGCGGGAATTCGATTTGCTCGCCTACCTGATCTGGCGCCCCTCCAAGGTGCTCACCCGCGAAGAACTCCTCCGCTCGGTCTGGGGCTGGGAATTCGGTGACCTGTCTACGGTGACCGTGCACGTGCGGCGGCTGCGGGAGAAGATCGAAGCCGACCCGGCGCATCCGCTCGTGTTGAACACGGTCTGGGGTGTCGGCTACCGGTTCGACCCTGTGCCGCTGGGCGCGGGAGCTGCGGATGGCACGGTGCCGGCGGAAAAGGCCGGGACGGCGCGGGGCACACAGAGCGCGGATGGCCCGAAGAATGCCGGCGGCACACCATGACAGCGTCGGTGTTCGCCGCGGTCGCCGGCATCGCACTCGGCTGCGCGCTGGTCGTGGGCGCGCTCGGATTACTCGCGTTGCGGCTGCTGTCGCGCGGGTCGCTGATCGCCCAGATCGTCGTCGTCGCCTTCGCCACCGTCGCATCGGTGGTCAGTGGAACGGCTGCGGTCGCCTCGCTGATGTATCTGTCGGCGCACGATCTGATCGTGTTCTACGCGGTCGCAGCGGTGGCGGGTGTCGTGTCGCTGGTGATGGCGTCGGTGCTCGGACGCTCACTGGCACGCGACAACAAGTATTTTCGGGCCGCCGCGGCGAGCATCGGTCGAGGCGAATCGGTTCTCTCCCCGGATCGACACACGAGTCTGGAGTTCGCAGCGCTGGCCGGGGAGCTCGCCGCAACCGCCGATCGGCTGACCCAATCCCGCGAGCGGGAAGAACGCATTGAAACGTCCAGGCGCGAAATCGTGGCCTGGATCTCGCACGATTTGCGCACCCCGCTGGCTGGAATCCGCGCCATGGCCGAGGCGCTGGAAGACGGCATGGCGCCAGACCCCGAGCGGTACTACGTGCAGATACGCGGGCAGGTCGATCGACTCAGCGGCATGGTCGACGACCTGTTTGAGCTGTCCAAAATCCATTCGGGAGCGCTGCAGCTGTCGCTCGAACGGGTCTCCCTGTATGACCTGATGAGCGATACGGTGGCCGATCTGGCGCCGGTTGCCCTCGCGAAATCGCTCGACCTGCGCTTCGAGGGCGAACGCGGTCTGATGCTGCAAGCGGATGCCCGCCAGCTCGCCCGCGCGGTGGGCAACCTGGTGATGAATGCCATCCAACATTCGCCGGCCGACAGTGTGATTGTGGTCTCCGCGACCCGGCACGTCGACGGGCGGGCCATCATCTCGGTCGTTGATGCGGCGGGCGGTATCCCCGAACAGGACCTCGGCCGGGTGTTCGAGGCCGGGTGGCGGGCGAGCGAGCCGCGGACTGTGTCCGCCTGGGGAACCGGCGGTCGCAGCGGCGGCGCCGGGCTCGGACTCGCGATTGTTCAGGGGATCGCTGAGGCCCATCACGGGTTGGTGACGGTGACCAATGTGGAGAATGGGTGTCGGTTTGATTTGCTGCTGCCGCAGCATCCGCTTGGCTGAGCGGTGTTGATGCGGCGCCGATTGCGACCATTCACCCGCTCAGGGGTGGCACCGCGGGGCCTGCTCAAGGGGCGAAAGGTGGCACCTCACGGATGCGCCGGGACGACCAATCAGGGGCGCACGGCGGCGCGCAGCGGGGCGGTCGCGAACTCGCGCATTCCGTCCTCGAAGGAGATTTGCGCCGACCAGCCGAGTTCTCGTCGCAAACGCTCCGAGGACGCCGTGATGTGCCGCACGTCGCCGAGCCGATACTGCCCGGTCACGATGGGTGCCGGGCCGCCCGCCGCCGCGGCAAGGGCGGTCGCCATGTCTCCGATGGTGTGAACGATTCCGCTGCCGACGTTGAACGGACGAAATATTCCAGCATCGGAATTAATTGAGCCGGTGGGTGCGATTTCAGCAGCTGCAGAGTTGGCGGGCGCGCGGCCAAGGCCGGCAGCCTGCGGCCTGTAGTCGAGCCCGGTGAAGTCAAGCGCGGCGATGTTGGCCGCGGCGACGTCCCGTACGTGCACGAAGTCGCGGCGCTGCCGGCCGTCTTCGTATACGCGGGGAGCCTCGCCACGCTCGAGTGCCGAGCGAAACAGTGAGGCGACTCCGGCATAGGGCGTGTTCTGCGGCATGCCCGGCCCGTAAACGTTGTGGTAGCGCAGGGCCGCGACGCGTCCGCCGGTCGAGCGGGCCCACGCGGTCGCAAGATATTCCTGGCCGAGTTTGCTGCTCGCGTAGACGTTGCGCGGGTCGAGCGGATCGGATTCGCTGACCAGAACGGGCTCGAGCGGCTCCCCGGTGGCCGGGTCACGGGGATCGAAGCGTCCGGCATCGAGGTCGCTGGCCAAGCGGGGGCCGGGCCGGGTAAAGCCGTTCGGGCCCCGGTAGCTGCCCTCGCCGTAGACGACCATGGATGACGCCAACACCAGGCGACGGATGCCCCGCGCGGCCATCGCGGCCAGCAGCACGGCCGTCCCGACCTCGTTGCTGTGCACGTAGTCGGGGGCGTCGGCGAAGTCCACACCGAGGCCGACCTTGGCCGCCTGGTGACAGACCACGTCGATGTCGGCGAGGGCGCCGGCTGCGGTCGCCGGGTCGGTCACGTCCCCGTGCACGAACTCGACCCGCGGGTCCAGTCCCGCCGGCCTGACGTTCCGGGCCCGGGCCCGGAAACGGGGCCCATGTTCTATCATGGGCCCACTTTCCGGGCCCGGGCCCGGACCGGTTGTGGACTCTGCCGCGGGGCCGTGCACGTCGGCGCGCAGTGAGTCCAGCACGCGCACCTCGTAGCCGCGGGCGAGGGCAGCCTCAACGATCGCGGAACCGATGAATCCGGCACCGCCCGTGATCAGCAGACGGACGCCGCTCATGCGAGGCCTCGGTAACAGGCACGAGCTAGTCGGTTGGTCGGCCAGGACGCACCGGGGAGCCTGCGACGAGGCTGAGACCGACCGGTCGTCACGTGCGATCCCCGGCTGGGTCCGACGGCAGGGCAGAAGAGGAATCGCCGTGCGCGGCATCCGACAGCACGGCCCGCGCTAGAACGGCGTCGACCTGGGCCGGGTCGATGAGCTCGCGCGGGGTGAAGTCGGTCGGCAAGGCGCGCAAGATCCCGTCGATGGCCGCGAGGATGCGCGGCTGGGCCTCGCGGAGGCGACGGAACACGACCGATGCGGTGACGGCATCCGTTTCGCTGGTCGCGGTGGCGCCGGGCGTCACGGGGCCGCCGGAAGCGCCGGGCGCGGACAACGCTGAAGCCGGTGACCCGGACACGGCCAAGCCCGAAGCGGCCACGCCGGGCACAGGCAAGCCAGGAGCGGAGGAACCGGAGGCATCGACCACGGGACCAACCTCGACGGCATAAGGCGTCGGCGCGAGTCCCGCGTCGGCGTCCGTCACGAAGGAGAGGTTGACCGTGCCCATGTTGAGCTCACCGGCCAGCACGATTTCAGGGTACGCGGTCATATTGACAATGTGCGCGCCCATCGAACGGAACCAGACCGACTCTGCCCGGGTGGAAAACCGTGGCCCCTGGATGACCACGACCGTGCCGGAGGGAGCGAAGTTCTCGCCAAGGTCCTCGAGCGCGCGCCGGGCGTAGCCGCGCAGCTGAGGGTCGAACGGGTCCGCGGCGGAAAGGTGCTGCACCGATTCCCGGTCGTAAAACGTGTCGGGGCGGCCCGACGTGCGGTCGATGAACTGGTCGGTGACGACGAGCAGACCCGGCGGATATTCCGGCGTGACCCCGCCCACCGCCGAAGAGGAGATGATCGCCCGCACGCCGATCGAGGCGAGGGCCCACAGATTGGCCCGGTAATTGATCAGGTGCGGCGCGACACTGTGGCCACTGCCGTGCCGGGGCAGAAAAGCGACGCGGCGACCCGCGCGCAGGCCGATCGTGACCGACGCCGACCCGTACGGCGTCGGAATCCGATGCGTGACCGCGGTTGCGGGGTCGACGAGTTCGTAGAGGCCGGATCCGCCGATCACGGCGACGTCCGCGCGCGCGGTCGGGTCAAGCACAGGGTCAATCGTCACTAGCGGCTCCCAGCGGGTTACGAGTCGAGTGTTCAGTCTGCCATTGAAAGCTGCGTGCTCACGCAAGCCCGCGACACCAAAACGGATGCCCCCGCCGCGGCTGACCCGGCCCGGGCCCGGTCGCTGGGCCCATGATAGAACATGGGCCCGCTTTCCAGGCCCGGGCCCGGTCCGATAAGGCCGGCAGGCGCGCGACGGGCGACACCCGGTGTTCGGCGCCCGGGCCCGCTCCGTCGGCCCGGTCTGTGAACTCCGCCGGCCCGATCTGTAAACTCCGCCGGCCCGGTCTGTAAACTGGGCCCGCGTTCCGGGGGTAGGCCCCGGACGCAAGAGAGACCCGGACGCAAGTAGAGAGACCCGAATACCCCGGAACCACAACCGGCTAGTGCGTGTAGACGCGGATCGACGACGCGAGCGGTCCGGGCGGGTTCACGGTGAATGACGACAGCAGGCCGTCGCCGGAGTAGTCCACGAGCGCCCACACCGACTCCCCACCGCTCACCAGGTAGCGAGCCCCACTCCGTAGCGGAACCGTCGCGCTCGCCCCGGCGTCGATCTGCAGGTCGACGGGAGAGCCTTGCACGGGCGTGAGGGTGAGCGCAGCATCCGCTCCCCCGCCGTTGACGAGGTGCAGGGTCGGCGACGGCCCCTCGGCGACGGCCACCGTGAACGAACCCTCGAGCGGTGCCGAGGCCGCGAACCAACCGAAGTCCCGGCCGTCAGCGCCCTCGCTGGAGGTGCGGGCGGCCGCGACGATCGGCTGGTCGGAACGCAATTTCACCGAGAAACTGCCTACGGTCAACGGCGACAGCGGAATTTCGGTCGCAACTCCGGGCTCGATCTCCACCTGGGTCGAGGTGCCGTCAGCAGCCCCGTCGGCGCTCGTGACGCCGATCTGCACGGTCGCCGCCTCGGTGCCGGGCACGAACACCCGAATCGACGGGGTATCGGCGTTGAACCCCTCGCCGGTGGTGACGGTGTCCGCGGCGACCGCCGACGTGACACGCACCCCGGCAATTGTCTGGTTGAGTGCCGGCGTGGCGGTGGCGCCAATGATCTCGACTCCGCCGGGTTCAATCCCCCGGATGCTGCTCTGCTCCAATGCTGCCGCCACCTGCCCACCACGCGACGACACAAGCACGACCGGGGATTTCAGGTTCGGGGCGAGGCCGGCCAGCGAAATGACCCGCTGCTCGCCGGGCTGCACCAGAATGCCGGAGGCGCCGGGCGCGTCGACGATTCCGCTCTCACCGTAGACGGTGACGTCGACGGTCGCGAGCACGGTCGACGGGTTGCTGAGCAGCAGCAGGCTACTGCCGCCGATATCGGTGGATCCCCCAACGAGCCAGCTCTCGCTGGCCGCTTCGGTGCAGGACGCGACGGCGAGCCCGCCCAGGGTGTCGGTGCCGACGACCTGCGACTGGCTGCCGGCGACGAGCGGCGGCACGGTGGCGCCATCCTGCACGGGAACGGTCAGCAACAGCGGCGGCTGCCGACTGCTGGAGTCGTCGACCGCACTGATCTCGGTGACGTCCGGGCGAATCTGGTCAAAGTCGCTCCCGGCCGCGTCGATAGCGCCATACACGGCGGCAGCGGACCCGACGCTCGACGCCGACTGGGCCTGCGTCGAATCCTCGGCGAGAGTGAGCAGCGGTCCAGGGCAGACCCGTTGCTGCTCGCTCGGCAGCGGCACGATCTCGCTCGAGCGGGGTTCGTTCTCAACGGTCGGCAGCGTCACGAGGGTCGAGGCCGCGCCGACAGCGACAACGACCGCGATGCCAACCAGACCGAGCACGCCGCGGCCGGCCCGACCACCAATGCGGACGAGAGTGCTTCTAGCGGGCATGATCGTCCTCCACAGTGTCTTCCGTGGACGATTCCAGCCCGGTACCGACGCCGGTTTCCCGGTCCATGGCCAGGTCGGCCTCTAGATCGGTACCGAGCGGCGGTTCCCGATCGGCGTCCAGGTCGGAACCGACCATGCTCTTGCCCCGGCGGGTGCGTTTCGGTTTCGGCTTGGCGTTGGCCCTGGCCGCGCGGCGAATCGCATCGCGGTTGGCCTGGCGCACGGCTTCACGGCCGGCGCCGATCGGCAGCGACAGTAGTACGGCGCTGCCCACCACGGCGACGGCAATCAGCAGGGTGACCAAGCCGAAGACGCCGCCGGCGCGAGCCGGTGCTGAAACGCCACCGGCAGCATCCGTTTCGCCGAACTGCCACAGTCGGCCGAATTCGGTGTCGCCCACCGGTGCCAGTGCGGCATTGCCGTCCAGGGCGGTTTCGGTGCGCAGCTGGGTGTCACCGGCAAGAACATCAGCGCCGGCCGGCTGCAACACGATAAAGCGGATGCCGAATTCGGCCAGATCCGCGCTGGTGTCCAGCCCGCTGCGTGAGGCCAGGTTACCGGCGAGCTCCGCCAGCGCTTTCTCGCGGGCGCTGAGCGTTTGGTCGGTGCTGCCGCGGGTGGATTGCTGGTTCAGCGTGGCGCCGACACCGCGCTCGATCGTAGCGAGCAGGCCGCCGTCGGCCTGCGGAACGAGGTGCAGGGTGCCGACCCGGTCATCGATCTGCGCTTCGGCGGCGACGAAGGCCGGCTGGGTTCGCCCGGTTCCCTCGCGCACGGCGGCGGTACCGAGGTGCAGGGAGCCCAGAAGCGGCAGCACTACGACGGCCAGAGCCAGCGCGGCGACGACCCCGGGCGCCGGCGCAAATCGGCGCAGGGCGCGCAGGCCGATCAGGAGGGCGCCGACCAGGCCGAGCCAGTACAGGCTGAGCCCGGCGCCCGACCACACCCGCACCGGTTCGGCACCGATGGCGGCGAGAACGAGCTGGTTGGCGGCGAGGGCGGTGGCGAATCCGAGCAGGGCGACCAGCCAGGCGCCGCCCGCGAGCCGGGCGCCCGGCAGTAGCAGCGCCAGCAGGGCGAGCAGGGCGATGGGCGCGAGCAGGATGGGCACGATCAGCTGCGGGTCGAGACCAGGCACCCCGAACCGATCGAGGACACCGGCCCAACCGCTGCCGCCGGGCAACCCGAGCAGCAGTTGCAGGGTCGGTGCGTGATCGCTCGGTACGGGCAGGCCGGGGTCGGCGACGAGGTTCAGCCAGGTGCCGCGCAGGCCCTGGTCGGCAATGAGCGGAAGCGCGAGGGCGAGCGCCGGAAGCGGAATGCCGATGAAACGCATTACCCGGCGACCGGCAATGGCCACGCTGAGGAGCCAGGCCACGAGCAGCGCCGGGGCGAGGGAGGGCGCACAGGCCACGACCGCCGCGAACAACAGTGCGGCCGAGGCGGAGGACGACCAGGTGCGCGCGGCCGCGAACCAGGTGAAAAACAGCCAGGGCAGCAGCAGGTGCACGAGGATGGCGGCCGGGCGGCCGTCTGCCAGGGCGGCCAGAAAACTCGGGGCCAGCACCCACAGGGCGGCGGCCAGGGCGCGCAGGCTGCCCCGGTCGGTCAGGCGGGTCGCCGCCATCCAGGCGCCGACCGCAGCGAGCGGAAAGGCGAGCGCGTAGACCAGCACGAAGGCAAAGGACGGCGACCAGAACGCGATGGAGCCGAGCACGGCAAGCACTGCGGCAAACGGGTCTGCGGCGCCGACGAAGCCGAGTCCGAGGTCGCGCCAGCCGTAGCCGACGCTTGCCCACAGTTCGGGCAGGCTGGGCGACAGCGGCAGCAGCCCACCACCGATGAGGGTGTTGGCGCCAAGCAGCGGCACCATCATCACGATGCCGAGCGAAGCGGCGGCGAGCATGGTCCAGGCTCCGCCGCCGGAGAAGAACCGAATTTCGGCGCGTTCACCGTGCAGGCCGAACAGGCTCGCCTCGCGCTTGAGCGACTGCCGCCGGCGAACTTCGGCCGACGGAACGCGCAGGGTGGAGATGGCATCCCAGCCGAGGGTGCGGGTTTTCGTAAACATGCGACGGGCGCTGCTGACGCGCAGGCCGTTGAAGGCAGCGCCGAATGCGGCCGAGAATTCGCCCACGATGGCTCCGGGCTCCTTACGCAGCAGCTGGCCGATCGAGCGGATGAAGGCGAGCGGCAGCAGGGTCAACCAGTGCAGGGCGAGCACTCCGGCCGGCGCGTAGACCAGGCGGCGATGCAGCTGCGCCGAGCGTTCGGCTCGCACCCGGCGGCGGCGCAGCCGCCCGCGGGAGGACTGGTTCGGGCCGGCCACGCCGTCGCCGGCCGAAGCCACCCGTGCGGCCGGCACCACCGAAACGCGATACCCGGCGAGGCGCACGCGCACACAGAAGTCAAGGGAGTCGTCGACGGTGGGCAGCGCCGGGTCGAAACCACCCAGCTGTTCCCACACTTGGTGGCGCACGAGCATGCCGCCGGCGCTGACGGCGAGCACATCGCTCAATCCGTCGTGCTGGCCCTGGTCCAGTTCGCTCTCCACCAGGGTGACGGTCGCGCCAAACGGCGTCATCGACTCGCCGAAGTTGTGGATGTATTCGCCGGCGATCCACTCCATCACCTTGGGCCCGGCCACCGCAACGGACGGCGCAATCTCGAGCGCGTCGACCAGGACTTCGAGGGCGGTCGGGTCTGGGGCGCTGTCCTGGGCGAGCAGCCAGAGCAGCTCCCGGTCGTGCGTGGGCGGCGTGGTCACGCGCACGGCGGCGGTAATCGCCTGCCCGAAGTTCAGGTCGGCATCGGCGGCAATGAACTGGGTCGGCCCGAAATCGGCCAGCATCTTGGCTGTCGCATCGCTCGATCCGCAGTCCACCGTGATCACAATGTCGGGTTTGCGGGTCTGCAACGACAACGCCTTGAGAGTTCGCTCAAGGTGTTTCGCACCGTTTCGGGCGACAAGGATGGCGGTGACTCTCGGTTGCATAACAGAACCAGCCTAGGTCGGGATCGGTCGCTGCCCCTCAACCGAGAGGGCGCGCCTCAAATATTGGCCGGGCAATAGCAAAGCGGATGCGTCAGCATCCGCTTTGCTTCCTCCAGGCCTAGCGCGGCCGAAACCTTGCTCGCTGCCAACCGCTTCAGGGCCGAGAAAGCTGCGCCCGGACCGAGCCAGCCGACAGCATCCGCTTAAAAACTGCGCGGAACGGGTTAGGCGCGCTTGCGCAGTTTGCGCCGTTCGCGCTCGGACAGCCCACCCCAGATGCCGAACCGCTCGTCATTGCTGAGCGCGTATTCGAGGCATTCGCTGCGTACCTCGCAACCGGAGCAAATCTTCTTGGCGTCGCGGGTGGAGCCGCCCTTTTCGGGGAAGAATGCCTCGGGGTCGGTCTGCGCGCAGAGGGAGTCGGCCTGCCAGGCCAAGAGGTTCTCGTCGCCGTGGTCTTGTCGTACTCCCGGAACACCGAGGGTGACGGGGTCAACGAACCAGTCATCTGGTACTCCGGAACGATAGTCAGGTAATGCCATATCGTCTCCCAGCGCTCGATCCGCACCAATCAGTGCCGCACCTAATTACACCCGTGTAATTCGATATCGTCAAGTCGCGAATCGTAAACCCTCAATATGGGCTAGAGAGTTGCGACGCGCCCACGGCGACAAATTCGGCCATTTGGGGGGCGTCTGAACGTTGCGAACAGAGCACGATCTGCGCCTTCAGCGGCGTGTCGACCCTCAATGAACGGCCGCGCGTGATGAGTCCCAGGCACTCTGCACCATCTGCTCGAGGGTATGGCTCATGCTCCAGCGCAGGTCGCGGGCCGCGAGCGCGCCAGACGCGACGATGCGATCGGGGTCGCCCACGCGTCGCGGTCCGAGCTCCGGAACGAAGTCGATGCCGGTGACCCGACGCACAGTCGCCATGATCTCGCCGACCGAGACGCCGTCGCCGCTGCCGAGGTTGTAGACCGGCTCGATCGCCTCGTTGGCGTCGAGCCGGCGTGCCGCGGCGACGTGCGAGAGGGCCAGATCGGCGACGTGAATGTAGTCGCGCACGCAGGTGCCGTCCGGCGTGGCATAGTCGTCGCCGTTGATGCGCGGGGTGCGACCCTCTAGCAGCGCCGCAAAGACGAGCGGAAAGAGGTTGTGCGGGCTGGTGTCGCTCAGGCTGAGGTCGCCCGAGCCGACGACATTGAAGTAGCGCAGCGAGGTGTGCCGCAGGCCGGTCGCTACGCCCTGGTCGCGCAGCAGCCACTCGCCAATCAGTTTGGATTCGCCGTAGGGCGATTCCGGGCTTTTCGCGGTGCTTTCGGTGACGAGGTCGGTGTGCGGCGTGCCGTAGACCGCAGCGCTGGAGGAGAACACGATGCGGTCGATCGCCGCCCCCTCCATGGCGGCGAGCAGCGTGGCCGTCGCGGTGACGTTCTGTTCGTAGGTGTGCAGGGGGCGTTGCACCGAGACGCCGGCGTACTTGAATCCAGCGACGTGGACGACGCCGTGCACGTCGTGCTCGCGAAAGGTGTGCACGAGCAGATCGCCGTCGAGCACGCTGCCCCGCACGAAGGGCACTGTGGCCGGCACGAAAGATTCGTGGCCACTCGAGAGGTCGTCGAGCACAACCACGTCGAGCCCTTCAGCCTGGAAAGCGCGCACCACATGGGATCCGATATAGCCCGCTCCGCCGGTTACCAACCACGCCATACTGCCCCGCTCGTTCACGGTGACACCGATGTGCCACCGCTTCAGGCTAGCGCCAGCGAATCAGTGCGTCATCGTCGTCGGCTGCTCGGACGCCTTGGCGACCGTAACCGTCGCGCCCGGAAGAGCGAATCGTGGCCACAACACCGGCGATCGCGAGGACTGTGAGGAGAAAAATAAGAATGAACATGGCAGAAACTCTATGTATTGTGCTTTTCTGCCGCGAGTGGCACAGTTGACGTTGTTCGACACATTTCTGCCATGTCCAGCCTCAGCAGAACGGATGCCCATGCTTCAGAAAATCGTCTGCGTCACCCTCCCCGGTCTGGCGCCGTTCGAATTCGGCGTCATCTGCGAGGTGTTCGGCATCGACCGCAGCGTGCACGGCGGGCCGGCGTTCGACTTTCACGTCGTCGCCGCCGAACCTGGCCCGATCCGCACCAAGATCGGCTTCGACATCGTCGTGCACGACGACCTCGCCGCCGCCGCTGACGCCGACCTCATCGCAATCCCGGCCTACGCTATCGGAGCGGCAATCGACCCGCGCGTGCTGCAGGTCGTGCGCGACGCCGAGGCTCGCGGTGCCTGGGTGCTCAGCGTGTGCAGCGGCGCGTTCGTGCTGGCCGAGGCCGGCATCCTCGATGGGCGCCGCAGTACGACCCATTGGATGTACACCGAGGCCCTCGCCCGGGCCTACCCGAATACAACCGTCGACCCCGACGTCCTGTTTGTGGAAGACAATCACGTCGTCACCGGAGCCGGCACCGCCGCCGGAATTGACGCCGCACTGCACATCGTGCGCAAGGAACTGGGCGCGACCGTCGCGAACGTGATCGCACGCCGTATGGTCGTGCCGCCGCAGCGCGATGGCGGCCAGTCCCAGTACATCGAAGCATCGGTCGTCGACTGCCAGGACGAATCCTTCGCCGCCGTCACCGAGTGGATGCTGCGCCACCTCGACCAGGAATTGCCCGTCGATCTACTCGCCCGCAAGTCGCTCATGTCGCCGCGCACCTTCGCCCGCCGGTTTCGCGCCGAAATCGGCACCACGCCGACCCGCTGGCTCAACCGGCAGCGGCTGCTTCGGGCGCAGGAACTGCTCGAGGACTCCTCGAGCAGCCTCGAGGAGATCGCCATCGACACCGGCTTCGGCGGGGCGGCCGTGATGCGCCATCATTTTCTGCAGGTTCTGCAGACCACTCCCACCGCCTACCGGCGGGCCTTCGGCCCCCGCCGGGCCGGCTAACCGCGCGGCCTCACGTCGTTCGTCCGGCGGTCTCGACAAGCTCGACCAACGAGAAATGGTTGCCTCCCCGAGGCTGCTCCCGACTCGCCTACGCGACCCAGACAGTCCGCTGGTCGAGCTTGTCGAGACCGCAATCGACCAATGCTTGGCTGCCTGCGAAACCCGGCTTACGCGCCCGTCGTCGCCAGAAACACCTCGCCAGTTCCAGCGAAGGTCAGCGTGCCCTCGTCGGGCGTGACATAGACAGCCTGGCCGCGCTTCAGCGGCCGCGACGACGCGGCCCCGGCCACCAGAAAACCGCCAGCCGTGCAGATGGCAATCGCCGGACCGGTGAGGGTGATCTGTCGCATCGTGACGGGCGACGACGTCGCGGCATCGGCATCCGCTTCAATGTGCACGAGCTCGAAGTCGGGCACGTCCGGACGATACAGCGAGACACCATCGCCGAGAACGATCGGCGCGAGGTAGGGCGAGGGCGCCGGAGAGAAGTCGAGTACCGCGAGCAGTTCCTCGATGTCGATGTGCTTGGGGGTCAGCCCGCCACGCAACACGTTGTCGGAGGCGGCCATGAGTTCGACGCCCAGCCCGGACAGATACGCGTGGATATTGCCGGCCGGCAGATACATCGCCTCGCCGCGCTGCAGGGAGACCCGGTTCAGCAGCAGGGCGAGCACGATTCCGGGGTCGCCGGGATACTCGGCGGCGAGCGCGCGCACCGTCGCGAGCTCTCGCGCATAGCCGATGGCCGCTCCGCCCTCGGCCAGGAATGCGGCGTGGTCGGCGAGCGCCACCACCCGTTCGACCAGCCATTCCACCTCGCCAGAGTCGCCGCCGCGACCGTCGCGCAGCAGCCAGTCGACGGTGTCGGGCAGGCCCCGGGTCAGGTGGCTCTCGAGCAGATCGATGATCGCGGCCTGCGAATCCTCGGTCGCGAGATCGAGCAGCCGCAGCTCAGCGATGATTCCGCGCACCTCGGCGAGCGGCCGAAACCCGCAGAGCGCCTCGAAAGTGTCGCTGAGCGCAAAGATCAGCTCGGGCTTGTGGAACGGGTCGCGGTAATTGCGATTGCCGGCGTCGACCGGCACGCCGGCCGCGTTCTCGAGGTCGAATCCGGCGCGGGCCTGCGCGCTCGTCGGGTGTGCCTGCAGCGACAGCGGGCGACCGGCCGCGAGAATCTTGAGCAGAAACGGGAGGCGTGGGGCCGCATCCGCTTCTCGACTGGCCCCATCAGCGCCGAGTGCTACCTCCGGCGCCGCCGCAATCCACTCGGCGAGGGTGTCACACCCGCCCACCAGGGCCGGATCCTCGATCACCGAAGGCGACCCGGCATGCGCTCCCAACCACAGTTCGGCCTCCGGCCCGCCCGACGCCGTGCGGCCGAGCAGGTCGGCGATGGCGCGAGTGGAACCCCAGGCGTAATTGCGCGGGGTGTTGGTGATGCCCACAAACATATTCGGCTCCTTCTACAACTGTTTAGACCAAACTACCAACCGGGTTGGGGCGCTCAGACAAGCCCCCTAGGCTGGCGGCAATTCACCGGTCGCCTGTCGGCCGCAGTCTATGCAACGGAGCAACCATGACCTTTGAACTACTCGGCAGCGACTTCTTCGGCTACGAAGACCTGCTCACCGAGCCCGAGCAAGCCGCGATCATCAAGCTGCGCGCCTACCTCGAAAAGGAGGTGCGGCCGATCGCAAACGGATGCTGGGATCGCGCCGAATTTCCCACCCAGGTCATCAAGCCCCTCGCCGAGCTCGGCATGTACTCCTTCGGCTGGGAATCGACGAAACCGTTTGAGAATTCGGCGGTGTTCCGGGGATTCGTGGCGCTGGAACTGGCGCGAGTGGATGCATCCGTTGCCACCTTCGTCGGTGTGCAGAACGGTCTCGCCGCCGGCACCCTTGAAGCGTGCGGCTCGGACGAGCAACGCGCCGAGTGGATTCCGCGCCTGGCCTCCGGCGAGATCGTCGGGGCGTTCGGGCTGACCGAGCCGTTGAGCGGCTCCGACGCAGCGCAGGGCCTTCGCACCACCGCGACCCGCAACGGCGACAGTTGGACGTTGAACGGCGCCAAACGCTGGATCGGCAACGCCACCTTCAGCGACCTGACCATCATCTGGGCCAAGGACACGGCTGACAATCAGGTGAAGGGCTTCATCGTTCCTACCGACACCGCCGGATACACGGCCACCAAAATCGAGGGCAAGATCAGCCTGCGCGCGGTGCAGAACGCCGACATCGTGCTGACCGACGTGATCGTTCCCGAAAGCCTGCGCCTGCAGAACGCCAACTCGTTCAAGGACACCGCGAAAGTACTGCGGGCCACCCGCGCCGAGGTGTCGTGGGCGGCGGTCGGCAATGCTATCGGCGCCTACGACGCGGCCGTCGCCTACGCACACGAGCGCGTGCAGTTCGGGAAGGCCATCGGTGGGCACCAACTCGTGCAGGACCTGCTGGTGAAGAGCCTCGGCAACATTACCGCCAGCCTCGGCATGGTGGTGCGGGTGTCGCAGCTGCAGGATCAGGGCGTGCAGCGCGACGAGCACTCCGCATTGACCAAGGCCTACACGACCAGCCGTATGCGCGAGACCGTCGCCTGGTGCCGGGAGCTGTTCGGCGGCAACGGAGTCACCCTCGAGTACAACGTGGCCCGGCACTTCGCCGACGCCGAGGCCATCTACTCCTACGAGGGCACCCAGGAGATGAACACCCTCATCGTGGGCCGCACCATCACGGGCCAGGCCGCGTTCGTCTGACCCGTGCCGCCCGTAAAACCGGCAGAATTTGCGACACGCCGGGTCACCGCAATCCGTTTGAGGCAGCGTGTCGCAAATTTACCGGCGTTAGCTACGCGAGCGGATGCCCGCGCAGGGTGTGCGTCCGCCGGACTCGGGCTACGGTGTCGGAATGAGACTTGACGTGCACGGACCGGCGTGACGACCGACCAGGAGCTCGACGCGATCGTCGTCGGATCCGGCCCGAACGGACTCGCCGGGGCGGTCACGCTCGCCCGCGCCGGGCTCAAAGTGCGGGTCTACGAGCGCAATCCTCAGATCGGCGGCGGGGCGGCCACCGCCGAGCTCACCCTGCCCGGGTTCCACCACGATGTGGGGAGCGCCGTGCACCCGCTCGCGCTGGCCTCCGAGTTCTTTCAAAAGTTCGGCCTCAAGGATCGCATCGAACTCAGGGTTCCGGAGATCTCCTACGGGCATCCGCTGCCCGGCGGCCGGGCCGGCGTGTCCTGGCACGACATCGAACGCACCGCCGCCGGCCTCGGCAGTGACGGCCCGGCCTGGCTGAACCTGCTCGGGCCGCTCGTCGACCAGATCGGAGCCATCGCCGAGCTGACCGGGGATGCGCTGTTGCGCGTGCCGCGGCATCCGCTCACGCTGGCCCGCTTCGGGCTGCGCACGCTGGAGCAGGGCAGCCCGGCGTGGAACTGGCGTTTCACCGGCGAAACAGCGCCGGCGCTGCTCACCGGCACGTTTGCGCACTCGATCGGGCGGCTGCCGAGCCCGTCGACCGCCGGCGCCGGGCTGACGCTCGCGGCGCACGCGCACGCCGGCGGCTGGCCGATTCCTACCGGCGGCAGCGGTGCCATCGTGCGGGCCCTCGCCGACGACCTGCTCGCGCACGGCGGCGAAATAATAACGGATGCCGACATCGCAAGTCTCCGAGAGCTGCCGCCGGCACGCGTGACGCTGCTCGACGTGACCCCCCGCGCCCTTGTGGGCCTCGCCGCCGGCGCCCTGCCCGACCGCTACGCGGCCGCCATGACACGGTTTCGCTACGGAAACGCCGTCGCCAAGGTGGACTTCGCTCTCTCCGAACCGGTGCCCTGGACCGCCGCGGACCTGCGGCGAGCGCCGACCCTGCACGTCGGCGGCACCCGCGCCGACCAGGCCCGCGCCGAAAACGCCGTCGCCCGCGGCCGGCACGCCGACTCCCCCTACGTGCTCGCCGCGCAGCCGAGCATCCTCGACGCCACCCGCGCTCCCGCAGGCAAGCACGTGCTCTGGGCCTACACACACGTGCCGGCTGGCTCGACCCGCGACCAGACCGAGCAGATCACGCGGCAGATCGAACGCTTCGCCCCCGGCTTTCGCGACACCATTCTGGCCTCGGCCAGTCAGACCGCCGCGCAGATGCAGAACCACAATCCGAACCATGTTGGCGGCGATATCGCCGCAGGCGCGATCAGCCTCCCGCAGCTGCTCCGCCGTCCGGTGCTCTCGGGCGACCCGTGGCACACCCCGTTGCCCGGCGTCTACCTGTGCTCCTCGTCAACGTCTCCGGGCCCGGGCGTGCACGGCATGTGCGGCTACCGCGCCGCCCTCAGCGCCCTCCGCCACGATTACGGCATCGAGGACCCCCCCACCCTCTCCCCCTAACAACCCGCGAGAGCGCAAAAAGTGCCCGATTGGGCACTCCAATCGGGCACTTTTTGCGCTCTCGCGACAAACCGAAGGAGACCCGATGGCTGTGAACTATCGAAAATTCCGCTGCACTCCCGAGCAGGTCTTCGCGGTGCTGCACAACGGATGGCTGTACCCCACCTGGGTCGTCGGTGCGAGCCGCATGCGCGACGTCGACGCGATCTGGCCCGCGGTCGGCAGCCGCCTGCACCACTCGGTCGGAGTCTGGCCGGCCCTGCTCGACGACACCACATCCGTGCTCGAATGGCAGGCGCCCCGCCACGCCATGCTGAAGGCCCGCGGCTGGCCGATTGGCGAGGCGCACGTGTCGATCGACGTTCAAGATCACCAAAGCGGATGCCTCGTGCGCATGACCGAAGACGTCGTCGCCGGCCCCGCGCGCCTCGTTCCCACCACCCTGAGCGATCTGGCCATCCGCTACCGCAACTCGGAGACCCTGCGCCGCCTCGCCTACCTCGCCGAGGGCCACGCCGAGTAGCCGCGTCCCCTCGTCCCCTCGTTCCCCTCGTTCCCCTTGTTCCCCTCGTTCCCCTTGTTCCCCTCGTTCCCCTCGTTCCCCTCGTTCCCCTCGTCCCGCGAGAGCGCAAAAAGTGCCCGATTGAGCCCTCCAATCGGGCACTTTTTGCGCTCTCGCGTGACCTGGCGCGCAACACCGGTAATCTGAAGCCATGTCCGCCGTGCAGAGTCGCCTCGTCATTCGACTCTTCGCGACCTTCGTCTGGTTCACCGTTCTGGCCGGCCAGTTCTGTCGCAACCTCGGCGGCTGGTGGGGCTTCGGCGCCATCGCCGTGATCGTGGTGATCGGCAGCATCATCGGCCTGAACACCCAGCGCCACAAAGCCTGCCGCCGGGCAACCGACAACGCAGCCACAGCCGCAGCCACAGCCACCCGCCTAAACGCAGCCCCCGCAAACGCGTCCGCAGTCTCCTCGCACGCTGGCACGGAAGCCTCGGTCCCGGTACATGCCGACGGCGCAGCCGCGGTTTCAACGACCGCAGCGCCCACACCCGCGCAGGACGACACCCCCACCGACCGCGACATCGCCCGCGGAAACACCTACCAGGCTGCCCTCGCGCCCGCTCTGAACTGGCGCAAGTTTCCGAAGACCATCACCGCGTTCCTGCTGCTGACCACCCTGTCGATCGCGTGGTCGTATTACCCGGGGGCATCCGCTCTGGGCGTCACGCTGCAACTCATCACGACCCTCGCCGCCCTGTTCCTGGCCGTGACCCTCACCTGGCCGGAGCTGCTGCGCACCCTGGCGGGCGCCCTGCGCTGGGTACTCGCGCTGAGCCTCGTATTCGAGCTTTTCGTCGCCGTCGTCATCCGAAATCCGGTACTGCCGTTCTTCGTTGACTACGGCACCGACGACGTGCCAGGCGCCTTCTACTGGAGCCGCGGCCTGCTCTTAAACGGCGGCCCCATCGAGGGCATCGTCGCCAACCGCAACCTGCTCGGATTCATCGCGTTGACCGCCATCATCGTCTTCATCGTGCAACTGAGAGCCCGCCTCGTCAAGCGCGGCGCCGGCCTGGTCTGGCTGGGCCTGGCCGTCGGGATGCTGCTGCTCACCCGCTCCGCCACGGTCACCGTCTCGCTGGTCGCGGTCGTCGCAGCCCTGTTGTTCGCGCTCTGGGCCCGACGACTGCACGACCAGCGCCGGCGGCCGCTGTATCTCGTGGCCGCGGCATCCGTTCTGGCAGTGGCAGCGGCCCTCGCGCTGTTCTCGTCGCAGCTGTTCGGGCTGCTCGGCCGCAGCGAGGATCTCACCGGTCGCTTCGACATCTGGGCCAGCGTCACCAATCTCGCCCAGGAACGCCCCGTCTTCGGCTGGGGCTGGGTGAGCTATTGGGTGCCGTGGGTCGAACCGTTCAACGACCTCGCCGTGCGCAAGGGCGTCACCTACCTGCAGGCGCACAACGCTTGGCTCGACGTGTGGCTGCAGCTCGGCATCGTCGGCGTGATTCTGTTCGCCGCACTGGTCTTCTCGACCCTGTGGCGGGCCTGGTTTCTCGCCGTCGACCGGCCGCGCCTCGGCATCGAGGACACCGAACCGTTCGCCGTCTCCGCGCTGCTGCCCCTGCTGCTGCTCGCCGCGCTGATTGCGCAGAGCGTGGCCGAAAGCCGGCTGCTGATCGAGAGCGGCTGGGTGATTCTCATCGTGCTCGCCGTCGTCACCAAACGGCAGCAGCACGCGCCCCGGCCGATGCCGTGACCTGCGCGCGGTAAATTAGAGGATGACCACCCTGCCCGAGGACCTGCGCCGGGTGTTCGCGTCGCCGAAATTCGCGGCCGCACTCACGCTCATTATTCTGGCGACCGCATTCAGCACCCATCTGCTGCGCAGCGTCATGGGCTGGGCCGGCCTCATCGGCATTCTCGGCGGCCTGGTCGTTCTCGCCGTGCTCTCCCTGCTCGCCCGCCGCCCCATCGTGGAGTGGCACGGCCTGCTGCCCATCTCGATCATCGTATTCGTGGCCTGGTGCGCGCTGTCCAGTGTGTGGAGCGGCTACACAGCCTCGACCATCATCGGCGTCAGCTACCAGGTCACCGTCGGATTCCTCGCCATCTACGTGGCCCTCGTGCGCGACACCTTTCAGGTGGTGCGCGCCACCGGCGACGTGCTGCGCGTGCTGCTCGGGCTCTCAATCGTGCTCGAAGTGCTCTCCGGCCTGCTGCTCGACCTGCCGATCGCCTTTCTCGGCGTGGTCGGCAATATCGACCAGTTCGGCCCGATCCAGGGCGTTTTCGGCTCCCGCAACGTCTTCGGGCTCATCGCCCTCATCGCCGCCGTCACCTTCTACGTCGAGCTGCGGGCCAGGTCGATTCCGCGCAGCCTCGGCCTCGGCTCGATGTGGCTGGCCGGTATCTGCCTGGTACTCACCCGCTCCCCTGTCGTGGTCGTCGTCGCGATCTGCGTCACCGTCGCAGCGCTGGCGCTCTACCGGTTGCGTCGCACCCCCGTTGCCGGCAGACGGATGCTGCAGCTCGGCCTCCTGAGCGCGGCCCTCGTCGCCGCCGGCGCGGCCTGGCTCGGTCGCACGACCATCATCGATACCCTCAACGCGGGCAGCGAGTTCGAAGCGCGGTCCTCGCTCTGGAGGGAGATGTGGCGGCTGGTGGAGCTGCATCCGCTTGAGGGCTGGGGCTGGGCCGGATTCTGGCCGCAGGACGTGACACCCTACGGCTGGCTCGAATTCACCACCGGGCGCGTGCACGTGACCGGCCTGAACGCCTACCTGGACGTGTACTTTCAGGTCGGGTTGATCGGCTTTCTCGCTTTTCTCGCCCTGGTGCTGCTGGCCTTTGTGCGCTCCTGGCTGCTCGCCTCCAACAAGCGCTCACTGGCCTACGTCTGGGCGCCGCTCATACTCGTCACCCTGCTGGTGACCAGCGCGGCGGAGAGCACGATTCTGTTCGAGTTCGGCTGGCTGCTGCTGGTGATCTGTTCGGTCAAGGCCGCGCAGGGCCTGAGCTGGCGCAGCGCCCTGCCGCACAAACCGCACCCCGACGCGCCGTAAGCCTGAGCCCTGGTTGAGCCAGTCGATCCCCCCGTTACCTTGTAGCTGTCCCTTGAAGTTCTGCTTCTGAGGGTGTTGGCCTGTTAGGCCGGCATGGTTGCTGCCCCCAGTCGTTGATGATCCGGGGGGTGTTGCCACCGGGCCTGACTGATATTGGGTGATCGCTAATAGGGGCTCGGCTGGAACTTTCTTCTTGGTCGAACGTAACGTGGATGCCGAGACTTTATGCCGTGGACAGGCCAACCGATCCGCATGGCCGACAGGGGAACTCATGATTGAGAACTACGACAGCGTTGACGTGTTCATCGGTGTTGACGTTGGGAAAAGCGAGCATCACGCCGTCGCGTTGGACCGCGCTGGGAAGCGACGTTACGACAAGGCCCTCCCGAATGACGAGGCAAAACTCCGCGCAGTGATCCGCAAGCTAAAGCTCCGCGGCCAGGTGCTCCTGGTCGTTGACCAACCGGAGACCGTGGGCGCTTTGCCCGTCGCAGTCGCCTACGCCGAAGGGATCCTCGTCGGCTATCTTCCGGGCTTGGCGATGCGGCGCATCGCCGATCTGCATGCCGACGAAGCGAAGACCGATGCTCGCGACGCGGCGATCATCGCCGAAGCGGCCCGGACGCTTCCACACGCTCTGCGGGCAATCCGCCTCGAGGACGAGCAAGTCGCCGAGCTGTCTTTGCTCTGCGGATTCGACGACGACCTCGTAGGCCAGATGACCGCGACGAGCAACCGGATTCGGGGGCTGCTGATGCAGATCCACCCAGCCCTTGAGCGGGTTCTGGGTCCGCACCTCGACCACCCCGCTGTCTTGGATCTGCTTCAGAAATACCCCACACCGACAGCGATGAAAGCCGCCGGCCTGGCTCGGCTCGGCACGCGCCTGCTCAAGCTCGCCCCGAGAATCGGACGCCGTTTGGCCGAGGAAATCTTCCAAGCCCTGGCCGAGCAGACCGCTGTCGTGGGCGGCACCAACGCGACGAGCGCCGTGCCGCCCTCCGTCGTCAACGAACAGAAATTGTCGTGGAGGTGGCCGTGCTCGTCGCCGACCACCCGCTGGAGCCCATCATCACCAGCATGCCCGGAGTCGGCGTTCGAACAGCCGCCCGACTCATCACGGAAGTCTCCGGCAAGGACTTCGCCACCGCCGGCCACCTCGCCTCCTACGCCGGGCTCGCTCCCGTCACCAGGCGTTCCGGATCATCGATTCGTGGCGAGCATCCCTCGCGGCGAGGCAACAAAGCCCTCAAACGAGCGCTGTTCCTCTCCGCTTTCGCGGCGCTCAGCGACCCCGTCTCCGCACCTACTACGACCGCAAAATCGCCCAGGGCAAACGCCACAACCAAGCCCTCATCGCCCTGGCCCGACGCCGCTGCGACGTCCTCTACGCGATGCTCCGCGACGGCACCATCTATCAAGCCCAATCGCCCGTCGCAGCTTGACGAACCACATAGGCCCCCCAGAAAAAAATCCTGACCGATTCAGAGCCCAGCGACGTGACCGACCGTTCGCGCCACCATTGTTCGTTGATTCCCCGAGGTCGATTTTGTGCAATCCACCTGCACCAGCCAGCCCCTGCGTAACTAGTCAGGTTCTTTCTGCGTGGGTTTTGCGGTTTCCGGCGGTTTAAAAATATTTCAGGTCTTTTCGCTGCGACGATGGCGTCATGGTCAGTGGTCCTACGTATAGCGAGTTGATGCACACGGTCGCTGAGCTGATGCAGGAGAATAAGACCGTCCGGGCAGAGTTTGGGGCGATGGTTGATCGGCTGGAGAAGCGGGTCGATCGTCTCGAGGAGGAGAACGCTTCGTTGCGTTCTCGGCTGGATAAGAACTCGACGAACTCCTCCAAGCCGCCCAGCACGGATAGCTTCAGCAAGCCCGCCAGTAAGGCCCAGTCGCTTCGCGAATCTTCCGGTAAACCGCAGGGGAAACAAACGGGCAGCGGTGGTACTTCGTTGCCGATCACGGCGACTCCGGGCCAGGTCCTGCGTCACGAGCCCACCACATGCCCGGGCTGTGGGAGTTCATTGCGTGGCCGGGACCATCGCTGCGAGGCGGCACATCATCGACGTCCCGCCGATCCGGGTGGAAACGGTCGAGCATCAACGGATTGAAAAGCTATGCCGGTGGAGGGTGTCAGCGTCACGGCGACAGTATCGGCCAGCTGGCCTCATTCTTGCAAACGGTTCGGATCCACCGTTGCGCCGGGAGGGTGTCAGATGGTCTGTGTAAGGGGTTGCGGATCTATTTGAAGGAGTGACACTAATGGTCATGACTGAACGAAATGAGAAGCTGAAAGCACCGAAGTCCCCGGCCCAGCGTGCGGCCGCCGATGCGATCAAGGAGTTGCGCGATAGCGGAGCTCTCGATGGTCTCTTCGCGAAGATCGATGCCGGCACCATGCAACTCACCGGCGAGGGCGGGTTCGTGCCCGGCCTGATCAAGGCGGCCCTCGAGCGCGGGTTGCAGGCCGAGCTGACCGAGCACCTCGGCTACGACAAGGGCGACCCCGAAGCTAGGTTCTATGCGAATTCGCGAAATGGAACGTCAGCGAAGACGGTCGCGGCCGAGGTCGGCGATCTGGAGCTGGACATCCCGCGGGACCGGGACGGAAGCTTCACACCCCGCCTCGTGCCCAAGGGCGAGCGGCGCCTCGGCGGCCTGGACGACATGATCATCTCGCTTTATGCCGGCGGGATGACGGTGCGCGATATCCAGCACCACCTCGTCTCCACGATCGGCACCGAGCTGTCCCACGAGACGATCTCGAAGATCACCGACGCGGTCCTCGATGCCGTCCTGGAATGGCAGCGCCGCCNCGACGCGGTCCTCGATGCCGTCCTGGAATGGCAGCGCCGCCCACTCGAAGCGCTTTACCCGGTGATCTACCTGGACGCGCTGATCGTCAAAGTCAGGGACAGTGGCCATGTCCGCAACAAGGCCGCGCACATCGCCGTTGGCGTCGACATGGACGGCATCAAGCATGTGTTGGGCATCTGGGTGCAAGACACCGAGGGCGCCAAATTCTGGGCCAGCGTCTGCGCGCAGCTAGCCAACCGCGGTGTCAAAGACGTCCTCATCGTCTGCTGCGACGGCCTGACCGGGTTCCCCGAAGCGATCGAAACAACCTGGCCGCAAGCGACCGTTCAGACGTGTGTCGTACACCTGCTGCGGGCGGCGTTACGGTTCGTCGGCTACAAAGACCGCAAGGGTGTTGCTGCGGCGCTGAAGCCGATCTACACCGCCGTCGACGCCGACGCGGCCTGGGACGCGCTGACCGAGTTCTCCGCCTCCCCGATGGGCGTGAAATACCCCACGGCCGTGAAAACGTTCGAAGATGCATGGGAACGATTCACTCCGTTCCTGGCGTTCCCGCCCGAGCTGAGACGGGTCATTTACACCACTAACAGCATCGAATCATTGAATTTTCAGCTGCGAAAAGTCACCAAGAACCGGGGCCATTTCCCCAACGATGACGCCGTGATCAAGATGCTCTGGTTGGCCATCTGCAACACAGAAGACAAGCGAGCCCGCGACCGAGCCAAGGAACGCGGCCGAGCCGCAGGCGTCAAACGCACCGCCGAAAGCCGCCTCGTCGAAGGCCAAATCACCACGAACTGGAAGCAAGCCCTCAGCCAGCTCGTGATGATTTACCCCGACCGAATCAACCCCCACCTCTAACAAAATTCCCAACACTTACACAAAACACTTGACAGGCTCTGCCGGTGCGACAGCGTTACCAGCGGCGTGTTCCCCGCTGACGTGAAATGCGCGGTGTCCTACGGCCGAGGCTGCACGCGGTCGGCGCCTATTTGATCAATGTGCACGATATGCCCGTCGCCCGCACCGCGGCCGTATTCAAGGATCTGTTCCAGGTCTCCGTGTCCGCCGGGCGGGTGTCCTCCGTGGGAGCGAAAACGTCCGCGCTGCTGGCCGAGACGGTCGTATTGATCAACCAGGCCGTCACCGCCAGTGCGGTAGCTCATGTCGACGAGACCGGCCTGCGCGTGGGCGGCGGCCTGGCCTGCGCGCACTGCGCGGGCACCACCACGCACACCGTGTTCCATATCGATGCGAAACACGGACCGGCCGGCACGCTGAACGGTGGGGTGCTGCAGTCATTCACCGAGGTGATGGTTCACGACCGGCGATGAGCAGTGCCCGGCCCGATTCCACCCGAAAACCGGCGGTCGCATCGCGCAAACCGAGCAGCGGCGACTGCTCAACAGGCTAGGTCCCCACCACGATCACGTGCTGCGTTTCGCCACCGACTTCAGCATCCCACTCGATAATAATCAGGCCGAACGCGACATCAGAATGATCAAGAACCGCCAAAAAATTTCGGGATGCCTACGCCCCACCGCAAGCGCAAGCGCAGAATGCTTCGTGGCCATCCGTTCCGTGAGTCCACGGCCAGGAAACAAGCAGTGAACGAGTCTGAAGTTCTACTCGACGCATTCACCAGCAACGGCTGGATCCCCTCACGGTCCTGACCACGACCCGCCAAACCACCCGTCAAAACACGACCTGTCGGAGAAACGCACAGTCACCCCAAAGAACCTGACTAGTTACCCCCTGACGTATCGAATGCCGCGCCAAGAGTCGCCCGTGGTACCCTACTGCGGTGACATTGTCCCAAATCTCCAATCAGACCAGACTCGCTCCGCCACCGTGCACGGGGAAAGGCCTAATACCGACAGTGTCGTTTGCACCGGAATCGCAGCCGGTGGTGAGCGTGATCGTTCTCGCGTGGCGGCTGGTCGATCCTCTTCTCGAAGCACTGGAATCAGTGTCCCGCTCCGTCGACGCTCCCCCGTATGAAGTGATTGTCGTATTGAATGGTGCTCTCCCGAATGTGCGCCAGGCAGTCCGCGCTCAGGTCGCGGGGGTGCGCGTGGTGGACGTCGAAGCGAATACCGGATTCGGGGATGGCTGCAATCGTGGCGCTGCTCTCGCCCGTGGGCGCTTCCTGCTCTTTCTCAACGATGATGCAGTCGTCGCCCCCTCGATGATCACCGCGCTGGTAACGTCGGCTGACTCCTCGGCGACAGGGCAATCCATCGGAGCGGTGGCTGCAGTTCTGCTCAACGGTGACGGAACAATTCAGGAGGCCGGATCCCGCATGGTCAGCACGGCGGGTACGGTCCAGCTGGGAGCTGGAATCCGTCCGGAATCGCCGGATGCCGCACCGTATCTTCTTCGACGTCCCATCGATTATGGATCGGGCGCTGCCCTGCTAGTACAACGGGACGTATTCACGACAATTGGCGGCTATGACACCAGGTACCGCCCCGCCTACTTCGAAGACGCCGACCTCGCTTTTCGCCTAAAAGCACTCGGCCTCTCGGTGATTCTGGAACCCGTGGCGCGAGCAACGCATCTTTCCGGCGCATCCACTGAACGCGATCTGCGTTTTCGCCAGTTCGCGTCGCACCGGGCCGGCCTGGCGTTCATTGAACATGGATGGATGTACTCGCCACGGCACCACTCGCCGACGCTCCACTCGACCAGCTCTGCGTGGTTCCCGAAGCGGAGTTTGAGTCCGTTCGCGACGATGATCTGTTGAGCACCGATCAACCCATGGCAATCGCGCTCAGCATCGCTGAGGACTATGCGCGGTGGCTGAATACCGAACTGGACGCTTCCCTAACAGAAGTCGCATCGCTGCGGGATGAGCTCACGCGCGTTCGCGAGACTGCCAGTGGCATGGAAAACGACTTGCGCCCGCGGGCCGAGCAGGTGGAGATTCTGGCGCACAGGCTCCAGGACCTGGAGCACCGAGGTCCGATCGGTCTCATTAAATGGAAAATCGGTGCACTGGTTCTGCAGCGACGCAGCCGGTAAGCCCTACTGACCGAAGGACTCCCGCAGCGCCACGATTCCCTCGTCCGTGGCCCCATCGAAAACTATTTTCCCGTGCGACAGTACGACGACTCGGTCACAGAGGTCCGCGACCTGGGCAGCGGAATGTGACACGAAGACGATGGTGCGGCCTTCGGCCTGAAATTCGCGAATCTTGGCCATGCATTTTTCCTGGAAGGGCTCATCGCCAACGGAGAGCACTTCGTCGACGAGGAGAATATCCGGGTCCACATGCACGGCGATCGCAAACGCGAGCCGCACGTACATTCCGGAGGAGTAGAACTTGACCTGAGTGTCGATGAAATCTCCGATTTCGGAGAAGTCGACGATGGAATCGAAGTAGTCGGCGGTTTGCTTCTGGCTCAAGCCAAGAATGGAACCGTTGAGGAAAACGTTTTCGCGGCCGGTCAGGTCCGGGTGAAAACCGGCGCCCAGCTCGAGCAGAGCCGCGAGACGTCCTCGGCGCTCGACGCTGCCATCATTGGGCTGGATGATGCCGCCGATCACCTTGAGCAGGGTGCTCTTTCCGGAGCCGTTGGCCCCGACCAACCCCACGCTCGACCCTGCAGTGATTTCAAATCCGACATCACGTAGCGCCCAAAAGTCTTCTTTATGGCGCTTGGAGCGGCCGAAGTTGACGATTCGTTCCTTGAGCGACTTGTCCTTGCGAATGATGAATCGCTTGGATACGTCCTTGGTACGGATAACGACCGGCGCGTTGGCGATTGATGGTCGATTCGAGACGTGCGGCATTAGATCTCCTGCGCAAAGTTACCTTGAAGCTTCTGGAAAACACGCTGGCACACAATCAGCAGGATGAAACCGATGATCGTCACGACGAGCAGACGAAGGTCGAGGTCGACGGGCCAGGGCTGGGGGCTCACGACGGTTTCGCCGATGGTGCGCGTTTGGGAACCGGCCTGCCACATTCCTTTCTGAAATGCGAGGACTGCGTTCGAGACAGGATTCAGAAGGTACAGGGACGCTATCCAGGAATGGCTCACCACGACCGCCGAGTTCACGACATACGACCAGGCGTAAACAATGGGCGAAGCCCAGAACAACAAGAGCATGGCTACTTCGACCAGGTATTGGATGTCGCGCAGGTAGACGTTGAGCGCCGACAGCAGAATGGCGAAGGCGACTCCGTACACCAGCACGATGAGAATGGCGACGGGGACGTAGAGCAGATTCCACGACAGTGGAAACTGCCCCAACACCACGGTGGCAGCCACGAGCACGATCATCTGAATGGCAAAGTTGAAAATGGCCGAACCGGCCGCCGCCAATGGGAAGATCTCTCGCGGCAAGTAGACCTTCTTGATCAGTCCAGCGTTGCCGATGATCGACATGGTGCCGGACAATACGATCTCGCTATAAAGTCCCCAGATGGTTAGCCCGGCGAACACGAAGATAGCGAAGTCGGGGATGCCACGTGCCGCGCCGAGAAATTGCCCGATCGCTACGTAGTAGATGAGAAGCATGGTGAGCGGTTTGATCAGGCTCCATAGAAACCCGAGGCTGCTATCTTTGTACCGTGCTTTGAGTTCGCGTCGAATCAGAAGGTCAAGGAGTTCTCTGTGAGCCAAAACCTCCTTGATCGAACCCCAGAATCCGCCGATTGCGCCGGCGCTGGAGGAGGTTGACGTCTGGAAGGGAAGGGTCGCCAATCGATCGGCGCGCTCTTGGGCTTTGCTAGTCATGTGGCTCCGAGTGATTCATGGACGCCTGTCCAGTGGTCGAGTCTATGAGATTTTGTGGAAGTAGTTCCACAGCTCGGTGGCGTAGTCGTCCCACCCTTTGTTCTGCCGTTTGGCCGCTTCGAGGCGCAGGTCGGCATTCACCGTGTCGTCAAACATTGCGCTTCCCACCGCTTCAGCGAGGGCGTGGTCGTCTCGTGGATCAACCAATATTGCGCCCCCCTGTTCACAAATTTCCTGCATACTGCCGAAATTCGAGGTTACGACCGGCGTGCCTACCGCGAGCGACTCCGCCACGGGAAGGCCGAACCCTTCGTTCAGGGAGGGAAATACGGTGGCACGAGCCAACCGGTAACCGCCCCAAAGGATTTCATCGGAAATGGCCGAAATACTCTGCACCGGTCGACCGAGTGCCTTCATCTGGGCGAGCTGGGTCGTGAATTGCAGTCCGCCCCACGAGTTGCCACCGACGAAGGAGAGACAGAATTTGTGTCCCTGGCGCCAAAGCAGCTCCGCGGCAGTGAGAACCGCTAGGTGGTTCTTGCGCGGTTCGTGGCTGCCCACGCACATCAGAAGCGGAAGGTCGTCGATCACGAGCTTGCTTCGGGCGAACGCAAGCTCGGTATCTGTGACCGTCCCGGCATCGGAGGCCAGGAACACGGGTTCGATCACAGGCCCGCTCAGGCCCGCTCCGCTCAGCATCCTGCGCCACCCGCGATATTCGACCGCAGCGGCAACGGAAATCGTCGCTACTCGATCGAACCGAGCAATGGCGGCCAAATTCTTTGCAAACGCCCCGCCCATCCCGAGACCGGTCGTCTCGGCCGAGGTCAGCGGAACGCAATCAAACCCGATGGCGAAGGTCGTGTTGCCGGAGAACTCTGCCAGCGCAGAAATGCGCAGTGTGCGTTCGGGCTCGATAGCAAGCTCCGGCAGAATGTACGTTGATTTCCACGGGACAGTGACCTCGCCGATCCCTGCGTGCCCCGCGTGCGGATCGGTCCCATACAGCGCGTTAGTACGTTCTGCCGCCGACAGCTCGCGAAGGCCGCCAAAGGTGGAGCCCCAGCCGACGAGCACTAGGTCCTTGGTCTTCACCCACTCGTCGACGGTCTTGCGCACGACCCGCTGAATGCCCGTGGCCAGGCCGGTTCGAGCAGTGTGGTGCACATCGACGACGGTGACATCGGTGACGACACGCACCGGTCGTACCGAACCCGACGACAGCAATCCGCGACGAACCGGGGATCGCAGCGCTGCGCGGAGGGCAACCTCCGCACCATCGAGCCGGATCCGTCGCACCATGTCGATGACCTGATCGCGGGTCGGAAAATCTGCGCGCAGCACTGCCAGGGCAAGCCACACCCGGTCCGTCGCCGGTTCGGCGTATTGCCGACACACGGCGGCGAACAGCTCGGAATTCGCGATCGACGAAGAGGTCTCCGGTGCCAGCGCATTCAGCAGCACGCGCAGGCGATCATCCCTCGACTGGCGGGGCTGCTTGGCGTCAGACATTGCGCGCAACTCTCAAAGGCTCAACCAGTTGATCCCATAGCTCATCGGCATAGTCGTCCCAATTCCTTGTTGATCGCTCGACGATTTCCGCACGCAACCGTGCGAGCACAGCATCATCGGTGAGCATGATGCGCATGGCATCCGTGATCGCATCGTCGTCGCGGGGGTCCACCGCGAGGCACCCACCGTCAACAGCGATTTCTGCGGTACTACCGTAATTACTGGTCAATACCGGCGTCGCCAAGGCGATGGATTCTGCCACCGGCAGTCCATAGCCCTCGTGCAAGGAGGGGAAGAGTGAGAATCGCGCTTCCCGGTAGGAGGCTATGAGTACGGCGTCGTTGACGCCCCGAAGCACTTCCACCTTGCGGTTCAGTCGTTTGAGCTGGCGCACGCGCTTGTCGAAGTCCCGGGTATAGAGGATGCTTCCCCCGCCAATGAAACGGAGGCGGAAATCGAGCCCCTCGCGCCACAGAACCTCGGCGGCAAAAAGCACCGCGAGGTGATTCTTGCGAGGCTCCTGACTCCCGATGCAGACCACCAGCGGCGAATCAGCGATATCCGCCTGAGCGTAGGCGGCGCCATCCGGGGAGTCCACGGGCAGGCTGACCTCGACTGCGACGGGGCCGACCAGACCCTGGGCGGGCAGTGCGGACACGAAACCCGCGAACTCTTCCGTGGCCGCCGCGCTGATGCCGACCACCCGCTGCGAGTGCTTGAGGATGGTCAGATAGCGCACAAAGCGCTCGGTCTCGTTGGAATCCAACGTGTCAGCACTCACGACCGGGATCGTGTCATAGCCGATCAGGCCGACCCGGTTGCCGGAATACTGGGCGAGGGCCGCCAGTGGGTTGCACAGCACCGCCTGCGGAACCTCCGGGAGGATGACTTCACTGTTAAAAGGGATCACAATCCGGTATGTCGGCGGGTCGACTGGTGCCCTATCAACCTGCGGCTCGGTGTAAGTATTCCACTCGACGACCCGGCTGCGTTCCAGATCCGTCATCGACCGCATGGCGCTGCCGTTCGCCGTCCAGGCCACCAGGGTCATGTCTCGATTAGTCGTCCATCGTGACATGGTCTGGCGAACGACACGTTGAATCCCGGTGTTGTGAACATGGTTGGCGCAGAAATCAACGTCGATGACGGTTCCCGCTGAAATGACCTCGATGCCCTTGTCAAGATCGGCGAATCTCACCGCAGCGTCAAAACAGGTTTCGAGGAACACACTGGAGGCCGTGCGTTCGTCGGCCAGGGTAAGAGCTCGGCGCGTCATTTGCAGAACTTCAGGGCTGGGGAACGCAGCCGTGACTCCAGCGATAAGGAGCCAAACCAGATCATTGCCGCGCCGAGCGCGGGCGATGTTTACCAGGTGCGCCAACAACGGTCCGGTTCCACGCAACGCAAGCTTTACGATCGTGTCCTGATCGGAAACGAAATGCGGGGCAATTGCCTTCAAACGACCGAGAAGAGCGGTGTTAAGGTTTGGCTCCGTGCGGAAACGAGTCGAGCTCAACGCCGGCGCCCGACGTGCCGTCGCTTGAGGTCGGCGACGGCCAATTGGGAAAATCGTGCAGGGCCAAGTTCGACCGCTTTGATCTGCACTTTTCGCACAAACCTCAATGGCTTCGTGATGCGCCAGGACAGGGTGTTGTGGATATCGCCGAGAATGCGTGACTCAGTGCCGACGACCTCGAGCCAGGAGGCGACAGAGTCATTCTCCCGCGCATCCAGTTCGCTCCGCAGCTGGTCCCGCTCAAGTTCCACCTCGGCCAGACGCTCCGAGAGGGACGATGGCTCGGGCTCGTTCGCGGTGGATGAACCGAACGCTTCGCTTTCAGGCATTGCCTCAGTGTACGACAGAAGCCGCAGGAAGAGCCTCCACCCCCGATTCCATTTTTAATGAAAACGGTTCCGCCTGGTGCATCCACAACATAAACTCGGCGTGTAGGGCATCAATTCGGGGCCTGGGGAAGGCACAGAGCACCATGCACCACGCACCACAACGACTTGAACGAGGTCGGCTTTCTCCGCGAGGGATTGCACGATTCCGTCAAACCCGGGCCCAGTGGGCAACGGTAGCCGTGTTGGCTCTGGCAGCATCCTCCCTTGTGACCGGGACTCTCACCGCGAACTCGGCCTCCGCCGCCGATGCGAGTCAGTTCAAAGCTGGCAACATCATTAGCGACGAAACGTTCTATAACGGGAATGCACTCTCCGCCAATGTGATTCAGTCCTTCATCGCGAGCAAGGAAGCGAGTTGCACTGCCTCCAGGGGCCAGCCGTGCCTCAAAGACTACCGAGTATCGACCCCCACGATCGCGGCAACGTCGTTCTGCGCAACGTATAACGGGCGTTCCAATGAACCTGCATCCGACATCATCCAGCGAGTGGGGGCAGCGTGTGGAATCAGCCAGGAAGTTCTGCTCGTGTTGTTGGAAAAGGAACAGGGCCTCGTCAGCAGCATCGCACCGAGCGCTCAGCAATACCGGGCCGCGACGGGATACGGCTGCCCCGACACGGCTGATTGCGACGCCAATTACTACGGGTTTTTCAATCAGGTCTACAATGCGGCCAGTCAGTTCCAGCGCTATACGCAAACAAGTTCCACGCGCGGTTATCAGCCCGGGCGTTACAACAACATTCAGTGGCACCCGAACGCCGCCTGCGGTTCCAGCTCGGTATACATCGAGAACCAGGCCACCGCGAATCTGTACATTTACACCCCGTACCAGCCGAATTCGGCCGCTCTGGCCAACTACTACGGCTCGGGCGACGGATGCTCGTCTTA
Organism: Cryobacterium sp. TMS1-20-1; assembly: GCF_004402355.1. Lineage (NCBI taxonomy): Bacteria > Bacillati > Actinomycetota > Actinomycetes > Micrococcales > Microbacteriaceae > Cryobacterium > Cryobacterium sp. TMS1-20-1. The sequence continues at coordinate 42,501 of NZ_SOGF01000054.1, forward strand.
CGGCAACCGAAACTTCTCGCGGATCTTCAATGATTGGTTCGGGAGCCCCACCGAGGGTCGGCTGAAATCAGCGTCCTTTGAAGGCGGCTCAAGCGACGGATGGGGAGGGAGCAACGGCCCCATCAATCAGCTCGTTGCATACGGTCCCCAGCAGGCTCAGCACGGAAATTACTTCCTTGCCACGAACACAAGCGTGGCGGGACGCGCCATGACACAGGACGTCGCTCGAACAACCGTCGTCGGCGAACAGGTGGCCGCGACGATCTGGGTCCGGTCCGCCTCAGGACGTCCGTATGCAGGGACGATGGCGGTCTGGGGCCTCGGCGGCTCGGGAAACGAACAGGCCAACAAGAGTTTCACCGCCACCGACCAGTGGCAGGAGATTGTTGTAAAACTTCCCATCCGCAAGGAAAATCGATCGAAGATTCGTCTCGACATTTACCTGCAAAACACGTCAGACACCCTGTGGATCGACAATGCATCGATGGTATTCGGCGCGGCGCCACCCGTTCAGAACCTCGCCGCCAACCCATCGTTCGAAGGATCCTTCGCAAACTGGGTCCCCGGTAATGGGTTCATGAACCGTCAGATCTACAACGACCCGGCCTTAACGCAATCCGGCTCGTGGTTCGCGGCGTCCAATACGCCTGTGGCCGAACGATCTTTCTCCCAGACAGTGTCGGTGCCGGCCGGGTCGACCGGCAAGTTCGTCTTTTCCGTCTGGCTGCGTTCCTCCAGCGACACCGTGCCGTTCAATGGCACCGTGGCGCTCTGGGGACTTGGCGCACAATCAAAACCGATGAACCTCACCCGGTTTGCAGTCGGCAACACGTGGACCAAAGTGGACGTTGAGGTCGACCTGGGCTCGAGTGGGTCCAGTGCACTCAAGGCAGAGGTCTATATGGCCAACACGACGGACACGCTCTGGTTAGACAACGCGGTTCTCGCGCAGAACGTTCTCCGGGCCAGCTCATTTGAAGGGAACGTTTTCGCCCCCTGGGAACGCAGTGGATCTGAAGTGAACACTCAGGTCCGTTCATCGTCAACAGCGCTGGCTGCCAAGGACGGCAGCTACTTCGCGGCAACAAACACGTCGACGGCCGGCGGGTCCATTCGGCAAGACGTACAGCGGCAAACCACGCCGGGCCACACGTACACGGCGGAGGTGTGGGTGAGATCCGAGGACGGTCAGCCCTTCAATGGTGTCTTAGCACTGTGGGCCCTGGGCGGGACGACCGAGGCCACGAGCCTACCGTTCACGGCAGGCGCCGAATGGACTCGCGTTATGATCGAACTTCCGATCAGAGAAGAAAACCACACGACTCTTCGGTTGGAAACCTATCAAAGCACCACGGCCGGCAACCTTTTGGTCGACGCCACCCGGGTCTACTAGGGTCAGGGCAGCCGCCCTGACAGCACCCCCACCGATCTGCGGATAGGGTTGGGATCGACTCGCTAAACACGGAAACGAAGAGGACTATGCCCCGCGCACTTATCACCGGAATTACTGGCCAGGACGGTCTGTACCTCGCAGAATTGCTGCTCTCTAAAGGTTATGAAGTCTTTGGCTTCATGCGCGGCCAGAACAACCCGAAACGTGAACTGGTTGAAAACACCGTTCCCGGAGTGAAAATTCTCACTGGCGACCTGACTGACTTGTCCAGCATTCTCCGTGCACTCGAAGTTGCCAAGCCCGACGAATTCTATAATCTCGGTGCGATTTCATTCGTGGCGTACTCCTGGGAGAACGCGCACATGACCAGCGAGGTCACCGGATTGGGGGTGCTGAATGCACTCGAAGCTGTGCGGCTGTACTCGCACAACGATCCGCAGAAGGTGCGTTTCTACCAGGCTTCCAGCTCGGAAATGTTCGGTAAAGTTCAGATGGTTCCCCAGAAGGAAGATACCCTTCTCTGGCCACGCTCCCCTTACGGAGTCGCCAAGGTCTATGGGCACTACATGACCATCAACTATCGTGAGTCGTACGGCATGCACGCATCGTCGGGCATCCTCTTCAATCACGAGTCGCCTCGTCGCGGCCCGGAGTTCGTCACGCGCAAGATCAGCATCGCGGTGGCTCGCATCTCCCTGGGGCTGCAGGAGCACATCACCCTGGGCAACATCGACGCCCGCCGCGACTGGGGCTTTGCCGGTGACTATGTCGAGGCCATGTGGCGGATGCTGCAGCAGGACACCCCGGATGACTACGTCATCTCCACGAACGAGACCCATGAAATTCGGGAGTTCCTTGATCTGGCGTTCCGTCAGGTCGGCATCGAAGACTGGGCACCGTACGTCAAGCAGGATCCCCGTTTCATGCGCCCGGCCGAAGTCGACCTTCTCATCGGTGACTCGACCAAGGCACGTACTACCCTTGGCTGGGACCCCAAGGTTGGGTTCGCCGAGCTCGTTCGAATGATGGTCGACAGCGATGTTGCTGAGCAGAAGCTCCTCGCCGGGCTGTAAAACCAGATGACCGTTGCACTTATCACCGGCATTTCCGGTCAGGACGGCTCCTATCTGGCCGAAGCCCTGCTCGCGCAGGGCTTCACAGTGCACGGCGCCGTACGTTCTGAGGCGGAGGTGGACCTCCCGGCCATTGCGCACCCGGACGTCGCGTATCACCGGGTCGATATGTCCGAACCCGAACGGTTGAAACTGCTGATCGAGGATGTGGGACCAGACCACATTTACAACCTGGCGGCGATGAGCAGTGTTTTCCAGTCCTGGCAGCAGCCCATTCAAACCGCCGCAGTGAACGCCATCCCCGTCGCCCAGATCTTGGAATCGGCCTGGCAACTGCAGGAACGGCGGGGCCGCCCGGTTCGGGTCGTCCAAGCATCGAGTGCCGAGTTGTTCGGAAATGCCCAGGAATCGCCGCAGACCGAGCTGACTCCTGTGCGACCCACATCACCCTATGGGGCAGCCAAGGCGTACTCCCACCACCTAATCAACGTTTACCGCGGGCGCGGACTCTTCGCCTCATCGTGCATCCTCTATAACCACGAATCGTCGCGCCGACCCGAGTCCTTTGTCACTCGAAAGATTACGGCTTCGGTCGCTCGGATCTCACTGGGTCTGCAGGATCGTTTGGAGTTGGGGGGCTTGGATGCTCGCCGCGACTGGGGCTGGGCTCCTGACTATGCCAGGGCACTCGCACTCACCGTGCAGGCGGATGAACCCGACGATTTCATCATTGCGACGGGAATCTCACACTCCATAGCTGACTTTGCCCGCTTGGCGTTTGCTCGCGTCGGCATTGCCGACTGGCGGAGGTTTGTCGACCTCAACGACGCGTTCACCCGACCGGTGGATCCTGTCGCACAGGTCGGAGACGCCTCAAAAGCTCTTCGGGTGCTCGGCTGGAAGCCGACCAAACCATTCGCGGAGATCGTGGCCGACATGGTCGACAACGATGTCTCACTCTTGACCGCGCGCAACGCTTAAACTGCAATTCCGATGACTGCGCCATCCGTCTTAATCGATGCCACCTGCGTCCCACGATCCCGCGGCGGGGTAGGGCGGTACGTCGACAGCGTCATTCCGGCTCTGGTCGGCCTCGGCGCCCAAATCACGGTCGTGTGCCAGGAACACGACACCGATCTATTTCGAGCCAGTGGCGCTTCGGTCGTCGCAGCACCAGCTCGAGTGAACCGTGTTCTGCACCGCTTGATCTGGGAACAGACATTCCTGCCGGCCCTGGCACGTCGGCTCCAGATCGATGTCATCCATTCACCGCACTACACGTTCCCCGTACTGACCAGGCTGCCTCGCGTAGTCACCTTGCACGATATGACATTCTTCAGCCTGCCCGACCTCCACTCCCCGGTGAAGAAGATCTTTTTCAAAGCGTGGATACACCTGAGTCGAATCCTCCGTCTCACCGTCGTCACACCGAGCCAGGCAACCGCAGATGAATATGTCCGGGTGACCGGAGCTACCCCGTCCGACGTCGTGGTGGCGTTGCTGGGCTATGACGCAGAGCAGTTTCATCGACCAAGCGAGCAGTCGATTGAGTCCTTTCGCACCGCGCACCAGCTTCCGTCAGGATGGGTCGCTTTTCTCGGCACACTAGAACCACGCAAGAACATTCCAACGCTCATCGCCGGGTATCGCAACGCGATGGGCGACCGGACGCAGGCTTCCAGACCAGCACTTCTTCTCGCAGGTGGTGACGGCTGGGATCACGAAATCGAGCCGGCCATCACTCGAGCCGTGTTGGATGGGTTTGACGTGCGCAAGCTGGGGTACCTGCCCCTGACCGAACTCTCGGCGTTTCTTGGCGGTGCTGCGGTGGTGGCTTATCCCAGCCTTGGTGAGGGATTTGGTCTCCCTGTTCTCGAAGCGATGGCCACGGGAGCGTGCGTCCTCACCACTCGCCGACTGGCCATCCCAGAAATTGGTGGCGACGCCGTGGAATACACCGAGGTGTCGGTCGAAGCCATCAGCCAGAGCCTGCGCGCACTGGTCGCTGACCCAAATCGCTGCCGGGAACTGCGCGAAGCGGGTATTCAGCGGTCGCATTCATTCACGTGGGCGTCAACCGCCGGTAAGCATCAAGATGCTTACCGGCGAGCCCTGCGCTCGTAGCGCTCCTAGCGCCTATTGCACAGTCGTCAGAGTCGGCACAACGACCTCAACAGCCTTCATCAGTTCGAGGTCAGTGGCACGGATATTGCCGACCTGAATGGGACCGCTGTCTCCGCCGACTGGTGATAGCGGTGCGGCACCGTCTCTCACAGCCAGCGGAATTTTGCTGCGACCCGGTGGCACTGTCACATTCAGGGTCACAGATTTCGATTCCACACCTGTCTGCAGCTCCGTTGTACTGCCGTCGGGATAGGTGAAGCGCAACGTCGCGTCCCCTTGCCGATAGGACAGATGAAATGTCAGGGCGATGTCCACTGGCTTGTCACGGGGGTTGTCGAGAGTAAACCCGGGTTCATACGTGGAACCGAGGAGTGGGGCGCTGTATCCCTGGGAAGCGTCCGGTTGGAACGTTGCGAGCACGGGCGTGACCATCCAAGCACCCAGCTTGGCGTTTTCCTCGCTCGTCGTCCCGGCGAGCCCGGCCGTGACTGATACGGTGGTGAAGAAGACATATCGACCTTCGGGCGACTGGTACACGGGTGAGCCGAGCGTCTCGGTCAGGCTGTTGACCGTGGCGGCTGCATCGTCAGGCTCGTACGAGTTCTGGTCGACCAGGATTCCAGCGAAACCGGCGAAGGTCGCTACCGTCGCAAGCTGAGAAACGGTCAATTCTGCCGCAGCAATCCCGCTCCACTCAGAGGTCGGTCGTCCCTTGATCCCGCCACCCGACCACCTGAGGGTGTCGGAGTGCAGGTACGGCTTCAACTGATCCGTGTCCCACACATTGTTTCGCGGCGGTGGCGTCTCCGGAAACTTTCGGTATGGCAGCTGGAAGATCATAGCCTCGCCGGGCACGATCGTTTCGATGGCCTTCACCATAGCCTCATCCTGATCGAAGGCGGCCTTGGTTGCTGAGTAGTTGGGAACGCGCGAGGGAGCGACCTGGTCGAGGTAACCACCGCCGAGCAGCAGCACAGCCGTCGCCGCCGAGATAGTCGGAAGCAGACCCGTTCGGAGGGAGACTCGTTGATCGAGGCTTCGAAGTGCCAGATCGATCACAAGACCGGTGACGCCGAGGGACAGCATCGCAAGGACGATGGACATTCGATTCCATCCACGAAGGTCACTGGTGAAGAAGGAGACCAGGGTCGAGAATCCACCCAGTGTCGCCAAAAGCAACCCGAACATCGTCAAGGCCGAGATCACTCCGAGAGCCGCCAGGAGTTCGGAGTGGCGACCCGCCGTGCGACCGCGATTCCACGTCAACACGGCATAGAGCGTCAGGACAAGGGCGACGATGAATCCGAAGGTCGCAACAAACCCGAGCGCAGGTTGTTCGGCAGGAAATGGATAGGTGCCTTCGTAATAGGTTCTGAGCTCGTTCAGCCAGGGAATTCGATGCCCAGGCTGGGGAAGAATGAGTTGCGCGATTTTGAGCGCGTACAGCTCGGCCTCAACGGGATAACGCACGACAGCAGCATCGTTGGCGCCATTCTGCCAGCTGTAGATTATGTCGGGCAGCATATTGGCCAGCATGACGAGAACCGTGAACACACCGGCCGCCACAGCGCCGACGAATGATCGCCACCGTCGTCCGTTGATAAGCTGGAACAGGCCCGCGACGCCGATGAACAGGACGATCCAGAAGGCGTAGTAGGAATTTGCCGTGCCGACAAGAGCAAGCGCAAAGACGGTGAATGCCGCTGGGCCAGTGAACCAAGAGACAAGGCGCGTCGGGGAGTTGTCCGCACGCCAGATGGGACGGCCCCGGGCGATCAAGTAGACAACGCCCAACGCCAGCGGGATCGGGTAGTAGGCGGACAGCCACATGTGGTTCTCACCGCGAATGAAGTGGTACGGAGCAATCGCGTACAGAACCGCGAGGGCGAGTGCGATCGCGCGAGACACGCCGATTAAGCGGAGGAACCACGCGGCGGTGAGTGCAGCAAGCGGAAATCCCAGCAGGAAGTACAGATTCATCACAACACCAAAGCTGTGAATAAATGTGCCCATTACCGATGCAAAAATGTGGTGGAGATTGTCGGCTGATTTCCAGTCGTGGTACACCTGCCCGAACGGTGCGCCGAGGAGACTTTGGCTCTCATACCAGCCCGTCTCGATATCGGTCTTGATATGCGAAGCGATAAGCACGGCATCGCCCTCGTAATTGATCGGGATATACCAGTTGATCTTCCACAGGTCGTATGCCATCCAGGTCACAAATATGGTGACGGCACCAACTAACAGGTAGAAATAGAATTCGCGGCCCGCAATCCGCTGGCGCATCGTCCGGCGCGGTGACGGATCCGTGGCGAAGGGCTGATTGGGCAAAATACTCCTCATGACGCGCTGACAGTGTTGACGTTCGACAGGTGACATCGACATCTCACCGGTACCGCCGATCTAGCCTAACCGGCGCCGACGCTGCGTTCCACGGGCCGAGGTGAGCGCATCCGCTAATATGGGACTCGGCACGCGCTTACATCGTCCATTTCCACAGACAGGCTTATCGTGACTTGCACCGTTTCAGTCGTGATTCCTGCATTTAACAATGTGGAGTACATTCGGGCGGCTGTCGAGTCCGTCCTCGGGCAAACGCATGCCGATCTCGAGGTGATTGTCGCCGACCATGGTTCAACGGATGGCACGTGGGAGTGTCTGCAAGATTTCCTCAGCGACGATCGAGTGACCTTGCTGCAGACTCCTGCCGGCGGCAGTGCGATACGCAACTGGAATCGGGTGACCGAGTGCGCGTCGGGCGAGTTCATCAAGTTGGTCTGCGGAGACGACATTCTCTATCCGCGCTGTATCGAAGTTCAGCTTCAGGCCTTCGCGGAAGGAATTGCGCTGGTCGCGTCACCGCGGGACATCATCGATGCTCGCGGCGACCTGGTCCTGCGGCGCTGGGGTATCCGGGGCAAGCGCAGACGCATGTCGGGAGCAACGGCGATCCGCCAGGTCGTGCGTGCCGGAACGAATATCTTCGGAGAACCCGCCTCGGTACTCATGCGACGCAGCACCCTTTTCGCCAGCGGCCTGTGGCAGTCGGAACGACCGTACCTCATCGACGAAGCCACTTATGTGAACGTGCTCCAGCACGGGGATTTTGCCCTCGTTCCCGAAAGCCTGTCGGCATTTCGCATGAGCACAAGCCAGTGGAGCGTCAAACTCGCCAAGGAACAGTCCGACCAGGCACTCGCGTTCCATCGGAGTCTGCTTAAGTCGCGGCCAGACATCCTGACTAGACGCGACGTACGTCTGGGAAACGTGCGGGCACGGCAAATGGCGTTGATGCGTCGCGTTAGCTATGTCTGGCTCAAGAATCGCATGTCACGAGAAGAGACATGATTCGCCTCCGTCGTTCCGATGTGCTGCTGTACTCGGCGGCAGCGGTGCTGTCGGCGGTTTTGGTAATCATAACCCTGCAGTTGTGGCGTGCGAACCTGTCGGTGCCGTTCACCTACCGAGGAGATGCTCTCCCTGTGGGCGCGCACTTCAAAACGGTGATCGAAGAAGGCTGGTATGAACATCAGCCCCGGCTGGGAGCGCCCTTCGGCCAGTATTACAGCGACTTTCCGACCGCGGATAACCTGCACCTGATCGCGGCAAAGTTTCTCAGTCTCTTCACGTCCGACTGGGGAACGGCAATGAACGTGTATTACATCGCCGGTTTCATTCTCACCGCTCTGACCGCGGTCTGGTTCCTGCGCGTATGCACCATCTCACGGTCGTTGAGCCTCGTGCTCGCCGTGCTCTATTCCCTGGCCCCATACCATTTCATACGCGGCGAGAGCCATCTGTGGCTCGCTTCGTATTACACCGTGCCTCTGGCATTGGGGCTGAGCGTTCTTCTCTTTCAGCGCCGCCCTCTCTGGGGATGGGGAGAATCTCGGCACCGCATGGTGCGTATCATCATGAGCCCGACGATGCGTTCAGTTGTATTTCTGGCCTTGCTGGGCACCTCGTCGAGCTACTATTCAATATTCTTTCTGGTACTGCTGGCGATGTCGGGCATCGCCGTGCTCATCCGGGATCGAAACTGGCGCGTGTTCTGGGGTGCCGCTGGCGCCGGGCTGCTCACTGTGGCGGTCATGATCATAAATATGCTGCCGGATTTTCTGTATCAGCTGGAACACGGGCAGAACCTTTCCGGACTGGAGCGCAGTCGCGCTGAGACCGAATTCTATTCGCTCAAGCTCGTGCAACTCCTGCTGCCGTGGCCGGGGCACCGCCTGGAACCGCTCGCCGCCCTGCGCGCCCAGTACGACTCCTTCTATTTGGCTGTTGGGGAGCAGCCGGCCCTCGGCGTCATCGGCGCCGTCGGACTCGTCGCGGCATTCGTGCTCATTGTCATTCTCATCGTGGCGCGTACGAAGATTCCGTCGGAGCACAGAACTGGCGGCTCATGGTCGTTGCTCGGAAATCTTTCAATTCTTGTATTCATCGCCTTCCTGTTCTCCACCCTGGGCGGCCTGTCGACCGTCATATCTTTTGCCACGAGCAGCCTGCGCGGCTGGAACCGGATGTCGATTCTCATAGCTCTTCTCTGCCTGGCGATTGTGGGCCTTCTTCTCGACCTGGCTCGGCGACGATGGGGCTCAGGCCACGGACCGCGCACCCAACGCACGGTCGCGGCGCTCCTTGCCGTTGTTCTGCTGGGTGTCGGGTTCTACGATCAGACTCCGGGTAACGCGGGTGACGAGTACGCCAGCAACGAGGCTGCCTACACCGCGGATGCCGAATATTTCAGCACGATTCAGGCCTCTCTTCCCACTGGCGCGATGGTGCTTGTTCTCCCCTACATTCCATTCCCGGAAAGCTCTGCAGCAACGGGTCTTCTTGCCTCCGATCAGCTGATCCCTTACCTCCATACGAGCACCGTGCGATGGTCGAACGCCGGGATCAAGGGCAGGCCGACCACCGACTGGCCGGGTCAGCTCGCGATGTACCCGACCGACCTGACGGCAGTCCTCGCCTCAGCCGCCGGGTCGGACGGGATTTTAGTGGATCGAGCCGGACTCGCCGACAGCGGTCGCGAGCTCGAAGCCGCCATCGTGAAAGCGAGCGGAACATCCGCTTTCACCAGCCCCAACGGACGCTTCGCCTACTTCGATATTGCGAGTTTCCGCGCAGAGCAAGATGCGAGCCGATCTACCGTGGATCGCGCTGAGCTTCTCGCTTTGATCACCAAACCGGTCATGCTCACCTTCCCGCCGGACTTCAACGCGGCACTCGACGAAAACGGATTGACTGTCGCCCAGAGCAATGACGCCAATCCTCGATTGGCCCTTGTGAACGTGCGGTCCAGCGCAGTGGAGGTGACGATTTCGATGGTGGTCACGAGCAGCGTCACTCAGGGCAGGACAGCCATCACCCTCCCCGACGGATCCGTGCTCAGCGAGGACTACACCGGTTCCACAGCGGCGTTTACCGTAGCGCTAGCCGCGAAGCCGGGAGACCATCCGATCACCGTTCAGGTCACAGATCTAAACGGGACCCCGGTTTCCAAAACCGTCCTAGGTGAGATTCACCTCGAACAAGACGTGGTTCTGAAACTTGCGTCGAATCGCGGCTAGGTCTTCAAGACCCACCTGCGTCTAGACAGAGGGTGTATCCGGAGCACTTCTGTCGAACGGTAACGGGCGACGACGGAATGAGAAGAACTTGTGGCCGACATAGCTGACAGTAGTGGTGACCACGACAATCACCGCTTGAGCGCTGAGGGGCGACCAACCCAGCAGTTCAACCAGCAACGGCAACGACACAGTATTGATGACCAACGAGACCACGTAGACGCCCTGAAATCGAAGAAAGTCTACGAGGACATTGCCCCGGACGTGAAAGACGAAGCGTCGATAAAGATTAAACGCCAAAAGACTGGCGAGCGCATATGAGCCGTACAGACTCCCCAGATAGCCGATCACGTGTCCGATGGTCAGCCACAGTCCGGTGTACAAGCCAAACCCGACCACGGTATTCGTGCCGCCGACGATGAGGAACCGGACTCGTTGATCGCGAAGGATTACTCCTGTGAGCCTCTTCAAGCTGTCCAGCGTGGTCTGCAGTCGTGGACGTAGATTCGATGGGTTAGACATACGCGTCGAATCCTTCCTTTGGACAGCTCGTGAACCCTGACACCGGCAATCCCGCCGGCTCTGATCGTTCCCGCAAGTCGGAACAGAGATAACTTAGTTTACCGGCAGTCCTCCCGCAGACCGCGCCGTAAAACATCCGTTCCGGCACCAGCGTCAGACCCTGCTGCCCAAAGCCCGCGTGCTAAATTGGCATTGTGCCTACAGAACCGAATCCAAGTGACAATGTGACCCCAGAACGACCGCACGAAATCTCCGTCGTCATTCCGGTCTACCAGGGCGAGCAGACCTTGCCCGCTCTCATCGCCGAGTTACAATTCCTCACCAATGTCACGAATTCGCCGGACGGTTATGGGTACCTGGTGCGCGAGGTTCTCCTGGTATGCGACAATGGTCCCGACGAATCTCCGCGCATCATGCGTGAGTTGAGTGACCAGTACGACTTTGTCCGGCCAATCTGGTTGAGCCGTAATTATGGCCAGCATGCCGCGACCCTTGCTGGAATGGCGTCCTCGGGAAGCGAATGGATCGTGACCCTCGATGAAGATGGGCAGCATGACCCGGCCGAGATTGGCGGGCTTCTCGACACAGCCATGCGTGAGCAGGCATCCGTGGTGTACGCCAAGCCGACGAACCCCGCGCCACACGGATATCTCCGCAACTCGGCCTCGTCTGGGGCGAAATGGCTACTGACGAAGTTGTTCACAGGCTCGAACGCGCCCGACTATCAAAGCTACCGACTCATCCTCGGAAATATCGGTCGCAGCGTCGCAGCCTACTCCGGGTCCGGGGTCTATCTTGATGTTGCCATGGGATGGGTCGCCGGAAAGGTGGTCACCTCGCCCGTGCGACTCCGTGGCGAAGGAGACCGTCGTTCCGGATATTCCGCTCGCCGACTCTTCTCTCATTTCTGGAGCATGATTCTCTCCAGCGGCACACGTGCGCTTCGGTTCGTCAGCATTCTTGGAGTCGCTATCGGCCTGATCGGCGCCGCGCTTGCAATGGTGATCGGGCTCTCCCGGCTGTTCGGGAACGTCGTGCCGGAAGGTTGGGCGTCAACCATCGTCATCGTTCTGTTGAGCTCAGGCGCAGTACTGTTCTCGCTCGGCGTGATCGCCGAGTACATCGGAGTCAATGTCAACATGGCGATGGGCAAACCGCCCTACCTCATCACAACCGATCCCTCGCACGGGCCACTCGGTCGGCGTCACCAGCACGTGTCGTGACGGCTGCGGCGTGGGTTATTGGCGCTCGCGGAATGCTCGGTCGGGCGACGACCAGGCAGCTCGAGAGCGGGTCGAACTGGCTTCGAATAGAGCAGCCATCGCTGCCGTGGAATGACGACAGCCTCCTCGAACAGGCCGCAGAACGCGGCATGCGGGAGCTGTTGCACCAGGCCAGCACAGTCGGTGGCGGGTGGGCCGTTTTCTGGGCGGCCGGCACCGTGGTCACGTCGAGTCCTGCTGAGGCGATGACGGAGGAACTCCGACAGTTTAGAGTGGTACTCAGTGCGATCGAACGCAGCGTGAAGGGGCATCCCCTCGCCCGAAGGGGCTGCATCTTTTTCGCATCGTCGGCCGGTGGCGTCTATGGCGGATCGGCGAATCCCCCCTTCACCGAGCTCACGATGCCCGTCCCCATCTCTCCATACGGTCATTTCAAGTTGCACGGTGAAGCAATTCTCGAAGAGTTCTCGCGCCGGTCGGGGGTATCGAGTCTGAGTGGACGCATTTCAAACCTCTACGGGCCCGGCCAGAGACTCGACAAGATGCAGGGACTCATCTCCCACGTCGCTCGCGCGCAGTACACCGGACCGCCCACCTCGATCTACGTTCCTTTGGATACCCTACGCGACTATATCTTTGTCACGGACTGCGCAGCCCTCATCGCGGACTCCACCTTGCGTGCGCTGGAGGTGACGGCAAAGCGCGGCACGATTCAAGCAACGAAGAACCTGATTTCAGGTCGCGCGGTCACGATCAGTTCGCTGCTCGGATATTTCCGCGTGCTCTCGAAGGGTCATCCGCGGGTGATGCTCGGATCATCGGCGGCCGCCGCACTTCAGGCCCTCGACCTGCGTCTCGATTCTGTCGTGTGGACAGACCTCGACGATCGAGAGCAGGAAAGTCTTCCCTCGGGAATCACGGCAACAATGATGGACATTCTCGCCGGCATTCAGCGCGGCACTTCCAACGCTCCGTAGCGTCAGACGACGTCCCCGACTCAGCCCTTAATACTAGCGAGGAGGGCCGTCAAGTACTTGCCGTAGCCACTCTTGTTGAGTGGAGCTGCCAGGAGTTCCAGCTGGGCATCGTCGATCCAGCCCGCGCGCCACGCGATTTCCTCAATGCATCCGATCTTGAAACCCTGGCGGTCTTCGATGACGCGTACGTACTCACTTGCCTGCATCATGGATTCAAACGTTCCGGTGTCGAGCCAGGCTGTGCCTCTGTCGAGAACCTGAACGCGGAGTTTTCCGCGGTCGAGGTACTCCTGATTGATCGTTGAAATTTCAAGTTCACCGCGGGCACTCGGCTTGATCGACTTGGCGATCTGAACGACAGAATTGTCGTAGAAATAGAGACCCGGAACGGCGTAATTGCTCTTGGGAACGGCGGGCTTCTCTTCAATGGACACGGCCCGGAATTCTCCGTCGAACTCTACGACTCCGTAGGCAGCCGGCTCGGCAACGTGATACGCGAAGATGAGCGCCCCGTCAATCCCCGCATTGCCCCGCAAGGCCGTTCCAAGGCCGGCACCGTGGAAGATGTTGTCGCCGAGAACCAGGGCGACGCTGTCGTCTCCGATGAATTCTTCGCCGATGGTGAACGCCTGCGCGAGCCCGTCCGGGGACGCCTGCACCGCATACTGAATGGCAAGACCCAATTCGGACCCATCCCCGAACAGAGCGCGGAACTGGCTGGCATATTCCGGCGTCGTAATAATGAGAACTTCCCGGATGCCCGCCATCATGAGCGTTGCCAGGGGGTAGTAGACCATCGGCTTGTCATATATCGGCATGAGCTGCTTGGAGATGCCTTTAGTTATCGGCCACAGCCGGGTTCCCGACCCCCCAGCCAGAATTATCCCGCGCATGTCACGCCTTTCCTATCGATGATCCGTTGAGCGATTCGTAAAAGGCCCGCGATTCCGCCCAGGTCGGGAGGAGCCCAAGCGACTGCGCCTCCATCAGCGAGGGCCCCTCAGTGTCTTTCTCTGAAAGCAATGGCACCCCCGCTTCCAGCGGGAAGACCAGGGCGACGTCCGAATCGAGTGGGTTGATACCGTGCTCGCGTGTGGGGTTGAAGGTGTCGGAGACCAGGTAGGTGACGGTCGCATTGTCGGTCAGTGCTACAAACGCATGCCCCAGCCCTTCGGCCAGATACACACTGCGATGCTCGACGTCATCGAGGAGCACGGAATCCCACTGGCCGAAGGTGGGCGAACCCACTCGAATGTCAATGACATAGTCGAGCACAGCACCAGAAACGGCGGTCACGTATTTAGCCTGGCCGCGAGGGATGCTCGCAAAGTGGATGCCGCGTACTACGCCCTTGCGCGAAACCGACAGGTTCGCCTGGCGAAGGTCGAGTGCGTGACCAATGGTCTCCTCAAGACGGTCGAACCGATACCACTCGAGAAACAGCCCTCGGTCATCCGCGTGTTGTTTCGGGGTCAATTCGTAGGCATCTGGGATCTTGAGTTCACGGATCTGCACCCCCAGAAGTCTACACAGTGACTGTCCCGGTAGAATTGACACGACTTCTTCTCGATCGGAACGGTACCTGCACGCATGAGACTCGGACATACTCGCGATCGCGCTATCTCGAACGTCGAGGAAGTCTCGACGTCATGATCGCTGTGGTTACGGTAAGTCACGGATCAGACGATGTCCTCCGGCCGTTCCTGGCCAGCGTCGCCGCCGCGAGCGCACAGCCACTCCGCATCGTCGTGGTCGACAACAAACCGCTCGGCAGTGAAGCACATGCCATCGCCGCCGAATACGGAGCGGAGTATCTTCGCGATCAAAATCATGGCTACGGTCACGGCATCAATGCCGGTTTTGCAAGCCTCGGCGAAACACCGGCCTGGGTTCTGGTCTGCAATCCCGACCTTGTGCTGGCGCCCGATTCCATCGATATCCTTCGCGCTGTCGGCGATTCCGATCCGTCCATCGGCGCCGTCGGACCCCGCATTCTGAACGCTGACGGAACCACCTACCCGTCGGCGCGTGCCCTGCCTTCAATTCGAACGGGTTTGGGGCATGCTCTCTTCGCAAATATCTGGACCTCAAACCCCTGGACGCGCCGGTACCTCCAAGGAACCAAGGGTGAACCCCACCGTCGCGAGAGTGGCTGGTTGTCGGGCGCCTGTCTCTTGATCCGTGGCTCAGTCTTCGAGGAACTGAACGGTTTCGACGACACTTACTTCATGTATTTTGAAGATGTCGACCTGGGGTACCGGCTCCAAAAGGCGGGGTACCGCTGCATTTACGAGCCCGTCGCGGCCGTCACCCACACCGGCGCCCATTCGACCCAAACCGAGTCGACCCGCATGCTCGCTGCACATCACGAGAGCGCCAATCAATTCCTCTCACGCAAGTACAGCGGTGTACTTCTGTGGCCTCTGCGGAAAGCCATCACGGCCGGTCTCTGGGTACGTTCGCGATTCCAACAACGCAACAAGACGCATTGACCAGTGCCGCCGAAGCCGCTACGAAAGATCCGGTAGAATCACCGGGTCCCCTCAGTCAATGGAACGGTACCTTTTAGATGAAGATCCTCGTCACCGGCGGCGCCGGTTTTATCGGCTCCAATTTTGTGCGACGCACGATTGAAGACAAATACCCGGGCCTAGAAGGTGCCGAAGTTGTCGTGCTCGACGCATTGACCTACTCGGGCAACCTCGCAAACCTCGCCCCGATCGCCGATTCTCCGCGCTACAGCTTTGTGCACGGTGACGTTCGCGACGGTACACTGCTCGACACCTTGTTTCCCGGGCTCGACGCGGTGGTGCACTTCGCCGCCGAGTCGCACGTTGACCGCTCCGTGATGGACTCGACGATCTTCGTGGAAACCAACGTACTCGGAACCCAACAACTGCTCGACGCGGCGCTGCGCCACAAGCTCGCACGGTTTGTGCACGTCTCCACTGACGAGGTCTACGGGTCTATCGCCGAAGGCTCCTGGAACGAGGAGCGGGCGCTAGAGCCCAACTCCCCCTACTCCGCGTCGAAGGCCGGCAGCGATCTGCTCGCCCGCAGCTACCACCGCACGCACGGCCTCAACGTGTCGATCACACGTTGCTCGAACAATTACGGTCCTTACCACTTCCCCGAAAAGGTCATTCCCCTCTTCGTGAGTAACCTCATTGACGACCTGCACGTTCCGCTTTACGGCGAAGGCAACAACATTCGCGATTGGCTGCACGTTGACGACCACACCCGCGCCATTGCGATGGTGCTCGTGGGCGGCCGCGCCGGCGAAATCTACAACATCGGCGGAGGAACCGAGCTGACCAATAGGGAGCTCACCCAGCTGCTCCTCGACTCGACCGGCAAGGATTGGTCTTACGTTGACCGCGTCACCGACCGGCTCGGCCACGACCTACGTTATTCGGTGGACATCAGCAAGATACAGGCCGAATTGGGTTATGCCCCCGAGGTTCCGTTCGACCAGGGCCTCGCCGAGGTGGTCCAGTGGTACCGCGACAACCGCGAGTGGTGGGAACCGCTCAAGGCTCGTGCGGCGCTCAGCTGACATGACCCGTGTCACCCGGCCCCTGCGCCGTGCACGCTCGAACTTTCATCGGAGATGAGACGTAAATGACGACACTGCGCGTGATCGTGGAACAGATGCTCTCACCTGTACCAGGCGGCATCGGGCGCTATACAGAAGAAATCACGCGCCAGCTGATCGCGACTGCCCCCGACGACTGCAGCGTCGAAGGTGTGGTGTGTGCGTCGACTCCCGAGAAGTATGCCTCGGTTTTGGAACGATTGCCCGGCCTGGCGAGCTTGTTCAAGACGACGCTGCCGCGCCGGGAACTCGCCGCGGCCTGGCAATTGGGGCTGACCTCCCTGCCCGGAGGGGGCATGGTACACGCGCCAAGCCTGCTGGCGCCCCTACGACGGCACGATCGCGCCACAGACCAGAATCAGGTCGCCGTCACCATTCATGACGTTGTGCCGTGGACGCACCCGGAAACCCTGACTCCGCACGGTGTCACCTGGCACAAAGCGATGGCGAAACGAGCCAGAAAGCACGCCGACGCGATCATCGTTCCCACCCACGCCGTCGCCCGCGCACTGTCGGAGATTATCGATTTCGGGGACCGCATACGCGTGATCGGCGGTGCCGTCAGCAGCGAATTACGTCTTCCGCTGAACGCAGATGAGCGAGCTGCTGAACTCCAGCTGCCCAGCGAGTTCATTCTGACGGTCGGCACGCTCGAACCGCGCAAGGGACTGACCGCCCTCATCACCGGGCTCGGACTGCCCGGTGCCCCCGACCTGCCCTTGCTCATCGTCGGGCCGCAGGGCTGGGGAGAACTGGACGTGGCCGCTGTAGCCGACGAGGCCGGGCTGGCCGAAGGACGGGTGCGCGCCCTGGGTTTCGTGAGTGACAGCGACCTCGCGCTCATTCTTTCGCGCGCAAGCGTATTCGTGTACCCGAGCCAGGCCGAGGGATTCGGGCTTCCCCTGCTTGAGGCGATGAGTTTCGGCACCCCCGTGGTGCACAGCGACGCTCCCGCACTCGTCGAAGTTGCGGGAGAGGCCGGGCAGATTGTGGCACTGAACGATGCCGCTGGGTATCCGGAACGCCTGGCGGCGGCCGTGGCGCGCGCGGTCAACGATCGCGAGCTGCGGGCCGCCCTGCGCCTGCGTGGCCTGGACCGTGCGAAGGCGTACAGCTGGCGCGACTCAGCAGAGCGGGTCTGGCAATTGCATGCGGACTTGTAACCCCTGCAGGCAACTGCACTCCGTCACGACTCGAGCGGCGCTGATATGACACGGTATTTGATCACCGGAGCCACCGGCATGTTGGGGCGCGACCTGCAGACGGCGCTGGCCGGACGCGACCTGACGGCCCTCGGCCGACGTGAGCTCGATGTGACCGACCTTCACGCGGTGATGGCCGCCGCTACGGAGCATGACGTCATCATCAACTGCGCTGCGTACACCAAGGTCGACGACGCCGAGACAAACCAAGACGATGCCTACCAGATCAACGCGGTGGGGCCGCGCAATCTGGCAGGAGCGGCATCCGCTGTGGGGGCGAAACTGGTGCAGATCTCGACGGACTACGTCTTTGACGGCAGCGCGACCAGGCCCTACGCCGAGGACACCGCGCACAGCCCGATCTCGGCCTACGGCCGCACGAAGGCGGCCGGTGAAGACTTCGTGCTCGCCGAGAACGGCGCCCGCAGCTACATCGTGCGCACGGCCTGGTTGTACGGCAAGAACGGTCCGAACTTCGCCAAGACCATGCTCAAGGCCGCTGGCACGCGCGACACGCTGAACGTCGTCAACGACCAGGTCGGCCAGCCCACCTGGACGTTGGACCTCGCCGCCCAGATCGTGTTGCTGCTCGACTCCGACGCGCCCGCCGGTATCTACCACGGCACGAACTCCGGGGTCGCTTCGAAGTTCGACCAGGCCCGCGACGTGTTCGCCCTGGCCGGACTTGACCCGGAACGCGTGCTGCCGACCGACAGCTCGGCGTTTGTTCTGCCGGCGCCCAGGCCCGCGTACTCCGTGCTCGGCCACGCCAACTGGGCGGCCGCCGGGCTTGAGCCGATGCGCAGCTGGCAGTCGGCCCAGGCCGAAGCTTTCGCCGCGGGGGTTTTCGAGACAGCATGATCACTCTGCGGGTAGTCGTCGACCAGATGGTCGCCCCGGTTCCGGGCGGCGTCGGACGTTACACCGAGGAACTCACGCGCGCACTGACTGCCACCGCGCCCGCCGCACAGTAGGAACTCATTGAGGCCGCCCTGCCGGGCCTGGCCAACCTGCACAAGACGACGCTGTCCCGCCGCGAGTTGGCAACAGCTTGGGCACTGGGCGTAACTGCATCGGCCGGCACAGGCCTGATCCACGCGCCGGGACTTCTCGCTCCCCTGGACCGCCACAACCGTGCCCACGACGGCACCCAGATTGCAGTGACCCGGCACGATGTGCTGGCGTGGACGCATCCATCGTCGCTGACGCCAACGACCGTGGCCTGGACAAAAGGCATGCTGAAGCGCGCCCGCAAGCACGCCGATGCCATCGGTGGTGCCGAGCCATGCTGTGGCGAGGCAACTAACCGAGACTATAGACCTGGGCGACCGGGTGCGCGTGATCGGCGGGGCAGCGGGGCTCGGGCTCGTGTTGCCGGCCATTCCCATCGTGGAAGAGCGCGTGCAGGAGCTGGGCCGCCCGTCGCAGTACATTCTGACCTCCGGGTCGCTTGACCCACGCAAGGCCGTGACGTTGCTGATCGCGGCGTTCGGGCTGCCGAACGCGCCCGACCTGCCGCTGATCGCGCTCGGTCCGGACACCTGGGGCGAGCTCGACCTAGCTTCGGTTGCCGATGAGGCCGGGCTCGCACCGGGGCGCGTGCGCGCGCTGTCGGGCCTGAGCGATTCCGACCTGGCCGTGGTGATTGCCCGGGCGTGCATTTTCGTCTATCCCAGACTGGAAGAAGGCTTCGCACTGCCGATCATCGAGGCATTCCACCTCGGCACTCCGGTCGTTCACTCCGACGCCCCAGCACTGCTCGAAGCCGCCGGTGATGCCGGCGTCGCGGTCGAGCGATCAAACACCAAAGAGCACCCTGCGCGTCTCACCGAAACGATCAACCGGGTGCTCGGCGACAGCGTGCTGCGGGGCCGCGTGACGGTGCACGGTGGAGACCGCTCACGCGCCTTCAGCTGGCGCGACTCCGCCGAACGGGTGTGGCAGCTGCACGCCGACTTGTAACACACGTAGCCATCCGCTTCGGCAATCACGAGAGACGCGGCACGGTCGCGCGGTCGCACACTGCAGCAGGGCTGCCAGCGGCTGCCAGCGCTCACGGCCTGCCACGCAGAGCGTCTGGGCGCACATGCCGGATCTGGCGTGCGCGACGCCGGAAGATCAGGCGTGGCGACTCGTCGGGGTCATGGAGCCGGGGTGGGCGCGGGAGCCAGGACTGCGGCGACCATGGCCTGGATGACGGCGTAGTCGGGGTCTTCGGGGTCGACGCCGTTCTCGGGAATCAGCGGCACCGAGATCACCGGTAGTTCCTTGGTCTTGGCGGCCAGGGTGACGAAGTAGCCCAACATGCCCTGGGGAACATCCGTCTTGATCACCTTAGAACCAGCAGCGGCGATACCCTGAAATTTGGTGAGCACGTTTGCCGGGTTGAACTGCGCCAGCAGAGCTTCCTGCAACTGGGTTTGGCGGCCCATGCGGTCGTAGTCGCTGGTCGTGTGTCGTGACCGTGCATA
This sequence comes from Cryobacterium sp. TMS1-20-1, assembly GCF_004402355.1. Classification (NCBI taxonomy): domain Bacteria; kingdom Bacillati; phylum Actinomycetota; class Actinomycetes; order Micrococcales; family Microbacteriaceae; genus Cryobacterium; species Cryobacterium sp. TMS1-20-1. The sequence goes on from NZ_SOGF01000054.1 coordinate 62,654, forward strand.
CCAGGTGGCCGTGGTGCCATCCATGTGTTGCGGGCCGACCTCGATCCAGCCTTCGACCTCATTGAGCTGCTCGTCGCCACCGATGGGAAGGCGCTCAGAAACTGTGATGTCGACGCCACCGAGTGCGTCGATGAGGTCAGAGAACCCCTGCATGTCGATCAGCACGTAGTACTGAATGGTGAGCCCGGTGATGCCCTGCGCGGCCTCGAGGGTGGCCTGAATTCCCGGGGAACTGCCCTCGGCCACGGCATTCGGGTAGTACTCGGGGCGTTTGAGCTCGGCTTCGGTGAAAATGGAGTTAAGCATGCACGCCGACACGTCGCATCCGTCGATCGATCCGTATCCCTCGGGGTACAGCGCGCCGAGCGAGGAACCGGCCGAGAACGGCACGTCCTCGAGGTTGCGCGGCAGGCTGATGGTCGTGGCCTGGCCGGTCGTGGCGTCGATGCTGACCGCGGAAAGGCTGTCGGGGCGCAGGCCGTCCCGGTCAGCGCCGGCGTCCCCGCCGAGCAGCAGGATGTTGTAGCGGCCATTGACCGGCGGTTCACTCGGACCGGCGACGAAGACGGAGGAGAGGAATCCGCTCGCCGAGGTTGCGACGAAGGCGCCATAGCCAGCCGTGCCGCAAACGACGACCATGAGGGCCGCGGAGAAGGCGGCGATCAGCGGGCGGGCGCCGGGCGCGGCTTTCAGCAGGTTGATCAGGCTGAGGGTGTTGACGGTGAGCACGAGCCAGGTGAGCGCGTAGAACGCGAGCACTGCGGCGGCGACCCAAAGGCCGATCGTGCTCGTGAACACCGTGAGCACGGCCGCGGGCCAGAACAGGTAGACAGCCCCGGCGACGATTGCCGAGGCCACCAGGATGAGCGTGGCGCCGAGGCCGAACCGGCCGAGTCGTCGATTGCCGGCGAGTACCTGCGCCGAACCGGGGAGCACGAAATTGAGTACGACCAACCACCACGCACGCGTCGTCATGATGCGCGTGGAGCCGGAATTCGGGTGCCGGATCGGGTCAGTCACACTGCTCATAATCGCTCTTGGAGGTCCCGGTTCTTCTGCTCGACCAGGTCGGCGAGTGCGACGGAATAGTCTTCGAGCTTCACGCGTAGCGCGTCATCGCTCGTGGCGAGAATCTTGATCGCGATGAGCGCGGCGTTCTTGGCCCCGCCGATCGACACGGTCGCGACCGGCACGCCGGCCGGCATCTGCACGATCGACAGCAGCGAGTCGAGGCCGTCGAGCAGTCCGAGCGGAACAGGAACCCCGACCACGGGCAGCGTGGTCATGGCGGCGAGCATACCGGGCAGGTGCGCTGCTCCTCCGGCTCCGGCGATGATCACCTTGAGGCCACGGGCCTGCGCGTTGCGGCCATAGTCGAGCATCTTCTCGGGGGTGCGGTGCGCAGAGACGACCTGCACCTCGTGCGCCACCCCGAAGTCTTTGAGGGTCTGCGCGGCGGCACTCATGACGGTGAAGTCGGAGTCGCTGCCCATGACCAGGCCGACGAGCGGCGCGCTGGAGTTCACGGGCACACTGTTAATGGGCACAGCGTTTATGGGCACAGCGGAAGGCTCGATGTTGTCTGGCACGCAGATGATCCTATTGCTCAAGACTGAAAGATTTGTGCAGTGGCACGCGCCTGGTAGGCAACTTCGTCGAGATCGTCGCCGCCCGCGGTGACGTGGCCGACCTTTCGGCCGGGCCGTGACGCCTTCCCGTAGTTGTGCACTTTCACCAGCGGATGCTCCGCGAGGGCGCTCTGATACCGGTCGCCGAGCGAGCCTTCCGAGGGCCCCCCGAAGATGTTGACCATGACCGTCCACGGGTCACGGGCGCCCGTCGCCCCGAGCGGCAGGTCAAGCACGGCCCGCAGGTGCTGCTCGAACTGGCTCGTCGTGCTGCCGTCAATCGACCAGTGGCCGCTGTTGTGCGGACGCATGGCGAGCTCGTTAATGAGGAGGCGCTCATCCGTGGTCTGAAACAGTTCGACGGCGAGCACCCCGGTGACACCGATTCCCTTGGCCACGGCCACCGCGATGTCGGTGGCGACGTCGGCGAGGCGGCCTGCAGACTGCGGGGCCGGCGCGATCACCTCGGCGCAGACACCGTCTTTCTGCACGGTCTCCACCACCGGCCAGACCGCGATCTCCCCGCTCGGGCGGCGCGCGACGACCTGGGCGAGTTCCCGGCTGAAGTGCACGAGCTCTTCGACCAGTAGGGCGCCGCCGTTGCCGTCCTCGGCAAGCGCCAGAAACCAGTCGTCAACGTCGTGTTCGTGGCTGACGACGCGCACACCCTTGCCGTCGTAGCCGCCGCGGGCGGTCTTCACAACGGCGCGGCCGCCGTGCGCCTGCAGAAATTCGGCGAGGCCGGCGGTATCCGTTATGCGCGCCCAATCGGGTACGGGCAAGCCCAGCTCGGCCAGCTTCTCGCGCATGAGCAGTTTGTCTTGCGCGTACAGCAGCGCGTCGGGGCCGGGATGCACTTTGACGCCGGCGCTGACAAGCTCGCGCAGAATCTCCTGCGGCACATGCTCGTGGTCAAAGGTGATCACGTCGACGGTCTTCGCGAAGGCCAGCACCGTGGGCCAGTCGCGGTAGTCGCCGACGCTGACGGCGGCCAGGTCGGCGGACATACCGTCGGCTTCGGCGAGTACCTTGAGGTCGATGCCGAGGTTCACGGCCGCGGGAATCATCATGCGGGCCAGCTGGCCCGCGCCAATCACACCGACGGTCAAAGCCATCTGTTCACCATTTTCTGTGCGAGCGTTCAGCTAAACGCACGTTGATACTCAGCCCGGAGAATTCCGCACGCCGTAGACTGCGAGACTTCACTGCATTCCTAGTGCCACTTTACCGAACGGCGGACGGACGCATGTCGATCACACTGAAGCAGCGCCTGCTCAATTTTCTGAGCCAGGGCCTGAAGTTCGGCACCGTCGGCGCCCTCGGCTTCGTGGTGGACTTCACCGTCTTCAACCTGCTGCGCACCACAGTGCTCGACTCGGCCGACGTGCACGCCGGCCCCATCTACGCCAAGATCATCTCGACCGTGCTGGCTATTCTGGTGAACTGGCTCGGTAACCGGCACTGGACCTTCAGGAAGAATCGCCAAAACCATACGGCACGCGAGGGCCTGGAGTTTCTTGCGGTGAGCCTGGTCGGTATGGGCATCGGCATCGGATGCCTGTGGTTCAGCCACTATGTGCTCGGCTACACCAGCGTTCTCGCCGACAATATCGCCGGCAACGTGGTGGGTCTTTTTCTGGGCTCGGTGTTTCGCTTCACGCTGTACCGCTACTGGGTGTTTGCGCCGAGTCGCAGCGGCGCGTCGGCATCCGTCGCCCATGCGGACACTCGCAGTGGCGCGATTGCGCTAGCGGCGGCCCCAGAACGCTGACTCGTCGGCGTGCGCCGACTGCTCCTGCCGGCGGGAACCCATGACGGTCACCGACTGCTCCATCAGGTCGTGCAGCACGCTCTGCACCAGGTCTACGTTGGGGATGTCTTTCAAGATGAGCGGATGCTCCAGCCCCGAATTGATCAGCACCGTGCCCGAGTGGAACCCGGCCTGCAGCCAGTTCTGCCGCACGCTCACGTCGTAGCCGCGGCTGTGCAGCAGTTCTTGCCGGGTGCGCACGAAGAATCCGTGGCGAAAGATGATGCGCCGGGTGGTGATCGTGTAGCGCTTGGTCAGCCAGGCGGCGAGCGGCAGCAGCCAGCCCAGCACGGCCAGCACGATGGCGCCCGGCAACAGGGCCGCGTTCTGCCAGGGTTCGGGCAGGTTGCCGGCGAAGTAACCGGTGGCGCCGGCCAGGGCGAAGAGCAGCAGGGTGGGCCAGAGCAGCACCCGGGCGTGCGGGCGCAAGCGGGCGACGACCTCCTCCGGCCGACTCTCCCGGGCGTAGCCGGAGGGTTCGGTCTCGTTGGTCTCTGTCTTCTTCGGTTTCATTACTTCTATTAATACCTCAGGTGGGTGACATCGCCGGCGGCGACAGACCGTTCTTCGCCATCGGCCTGGTTGACGATTCTAAGCCGTCCCTCGGCGTCGATGCCGGTGGCGGTGCCGACCAGGTCGACTCCGCCGGGCAGTTCCACCCGCACGACGCTGCCGAGGGTGCCGCAGAGTCTCGACACTTCCTCGTGGAGACCGCTCTTCTGTGCGTCACCGTCGGCCTCGACGAAGGCCCGATACAGGGTGACGAGCTCGTGCAGGTAGGCGGCGAGGACTGCGTCCGGGTCGGGCGCGGTGCGGGTGACTAGCAGGAGCGAGGTCGAGGTGAGGGTGGGCAGGTTGTGCTCATCGAGCGAGAGGTTGAGGCCGGCGCCAATGACGATGCCCTTGCCGTCGGGCAGGAGTTCGCACAGGATGCCGCACACCTTGTAGCCGTCGATGAGCACGTCGTTGGGCCACTTCAGGGTCGTGTCGTGGCGGGGATCCTCGGCCTCTTTAAGATTTACGTCGTGCACCGGCGGCGTGCTGGCCTCAACGATGGTGCGCACGGCCCGGGTCATGGCGGCGCCGGCCAGTAGAGGGAACCAGCCGAGGCTGTGCGGCGGTAACTCCGGGCGAATGAGTAGGGAGATGGCCAGGGCTTTGCCGGTCGGGGCCAGCCAGACACGACCGAGCCGGCCACGCCCCTGAGTCTGGTTGTCGGTGACGACCACCGAGAGGTCGGGCCAGGCTGCGGCATCCGCCTCAGATAAACCAATAGCACTGGCGAGATCTTTGAGCACATCGTTGGTGGAGGAGGCCTCGGCACGGTATTCGAACCGGCTCACCTCGTTGCGGCTGAGCGAAAAATCCATCGTACCTACCCTCTCGTGTGCATAACTCCTGCAATTCTCTCGAATCTGGCCTCAAAACACCTATTTTGGGCAGTTTCTGAAGAAATTGCAGGAGTTATGCACGGGGAAGTCCGGTTTCTGCAGTCCGAGGGACCCAGCGGAGGGGGAAAGAACCAGTGTTGCGGGGCAAAGTTGTAGAACATCGTCAACGAGGAGCGGTCGGGGGGTGCCGGTAGAGTGAAATGGTGACTGACAAGACGCCCGCCGCGGCACCCGACCTGTATACGACGGCGGGAAAACTCGCCGACCTCAAGCTGCGCTATCACGAGGCTGTGACCGCCAGCGGGGCCACCGCCATCGAGAAGCAGCACGCCAAGGGCAAGATGACCGCCCGCGAGCGCGTCGACCTGCTGCTCGACCAGGGTTCCTTCGTAGAGCTCGACGAGTTCGTGCGGCACCGCACCGTGGCCTTCGGCATGGAAAAGAAGCGTCCCTATGGCGACGCCGTCGTCACCGGCACCGGCACGATTCACGGCCGCCAGGTGGCCGTGTACTCCCAGGACTTCACCATCTTTGGCGGTTCGCTCGGCGAGGTCGCCGGCGAGAAGATCATCAAGGTGATGGACCTCGCACTGAAGACCGGGGTGCCGATCATCGGCATTCTCGACTCCGGCGGAGCGCGCATTCAGGAGGGCGTTGTGGCCCTCGGCAAGTACGGCGAAATCTTTCGCCGCAACACGGCCGCCTCCGGCGTCATCCCGCAGATCTCGATCATCTGCGGCCCGGCTGCCGGCGGCGCGGTCTACTCTCCGGCGCTGACCGACTTCGTGATCATGGTCGACAAGACCAGCCAGATGTTCGTCACCGGCCCCGACGTGATCAAAACCGTCACCGGTGAAGACGTCGGCATGGAGGAGCTCGGCGGCGCCCTCACCCACAACAAGGTCTCCGGGGTATCGCACTACCTTGCGAGCGATGAGCCCGACGCGCTCGACTTTGCCCGCGCACTGCTGAGCTACCTGCCCGACAACAACCTGGCCGAGCTGCCGGTGTTCGACAACGAGGTGGAGCTTGAGACAACGGATGCTGACCGTCGACTCAACACGATCGTCCCCGACTCCCCCAACCAGCCCTACGACGTGAAAACGGTCATCGAGCACATCGTGGACCGCGGTGAGTTTCTCGAGACGCAGCCGCTGTACGCTCCGAACATCGTCGTGGGCTTCGCCAGGGTCGAGGGCCGCTCGATCGGCATCGTCGCCAACCAACCCAACGCCATGGCCGGCACGCTGAACATCGAGGCCGGTGAGAAGGCCTCCCGCTTTGTGCGGTTCTGCGATGCGTTCTCCATTCCCATCCTCACCCTGGTCGACGTGCCCGGTTTTCTACCGGGCACCGACCAGGAATGGACCGGCATCATCCGTCGCGGGGCGAAGTTGCTCTACGCCTACGCCGAAGCCACCGTGCCGCTCGTCACCGTCATTCTGCGCAAGGCCTACGGCGGCGCGTACATCGTGATGGGGTCCAAGCAGCTCGGTGCCGACACCAACCTGGCCTGGCCGACCGCGGAGATCGCCGTCATGGGCGGCCAAGGCGCCGTGAACATTCTCTACCGCGCTGAGATCAAGGCGGCCGAGCAGGCCGGCGAAGACGTCGCCGCCGTGCGCACCCGCCTGGCCAACGAGTACACCTACAATGTGGCGAGCCCTTTTCTGGCCGCGGAGCGCGGGGAGCTCGACGGCATCATCGAGCCCGCCGCCACCCGCGTGTCGGTCGTCAAGGCCCTGCGCGCCCTGCGTACCAAGCGGGCCACCCTGCCCGCGAAGAAGCACGGAAACATCCCCCTCTAATGCCCAAGCCCTCAGAGTTCGATCCCTCGGAGCTCATTTTCGTCACCGGACACGTCAGCGACGTCGAGGTGTCGGCGGTGAGCGCCATCATCCGTGGGCTGTTGCGGGAGGAATCCGACGAGCGTCGGGCAGCTCCCGTACAGCACCGGAGCGCCTGGCAGCAGGGCCAGCGCGCCATCCGCCAGCCCGTGCACCCCGGCGCCGGCCGCTGGCGCGGCTTCGCCGGCTGACCCCCTCCGGCGCCCCACCTTCTTCGTGAATGGGGTCAGTTTAGAAACTGGGCCCCGGTTCACAAGGTGGGCCCGGACGGAGTGGAACCAACCTCGCGTCTGTCCTCCTAAATGCCGACAGCGGGAATTTGAAGAATAGTGCATACTGGGATTGCTCGGTGGAACTCTTGGAGTTTCACCACCAATCATTCGCTGACTAGGGTAAGCGAGCGAATGTGTTGGGGGCGAGAACGGATGGCATTCGGGTTGTCGTCCTTTCTCGAATAAACGGTAGGGGACCAGCTTCGGCTGGTCCCCTTTCGCGTACCCAGGGTCCCGAACAGGGAGCAGGGTGATTAGGGCGTGATCTGACGGGGGATTTCCAGCCACAGGTTGACCTCATCGTCACCCGCAGAGTCCGGCCCGAGGGCACTCACCGCCGGGTCGGGGCTCGACAGCCCCACCACGGTCACCGCGACGGTCGCGCTGTCAGCCGCGGTACGCACAATAATCTTGTCGGCGCTCGTCTGCTCGAGGGCGAGGGCGAGGGTGCCCAGCACGTCGTCGAGGGCCCCACCGCCCAGATCGTCGATACCGCCCTCGTCGAGGAGCGTGACGCTGGCTCCGCGACGCCGGGCAGCCATGACCTGTTCCCGCACCGCGTGGTTGAGCAGGCGGCGGCCGCGGATCTCATCGCGAATGGCCGCTTCGAGAAACCGGCATTCCTGCTGTTCCTCTGCGGTCAGCTCACCGTTGCTCTCGCTGATGCGTCGCAGCATCGGCATGGCAAGGCGCATGGTCTGAGTGAGACGCACCTGGCGCTCGTAGAGGTGAGCCTCTTGGGCTGCGTGCCATCCGCTCGCCTCGCGCTCGGCTCGGGCATACTGGCGGGCATCCCGGCTGGCCTTGACCAGGGCACGGGAGAGCACCGCGGCTGCGACCACCCAGACCACGCTTCCGATGACGCCCAGTCCCCCGAGTTCGCCGACTCCGGCCCAGATCACACTGTGGATGACGAGCACGGCCACACCCAGCAGGGCCAGTTGGGGACGCTTGCGGGTGGCAGTGATGGTCATCAGCGTGCCGATGGCGGCGACGTACCAGGTGGCGTAGCCGAGATTACCCGAAGAGCCATCGAGCTGGCTGCCCACGATCAGTGGGAGTGCCACGCTGACCGCGACGTTGAACAGCGCCAGCGGCAACGACATGCGCATCGGGCTGCTCGGCCACAGGCTCGCCGTTGTCGCCCCCACATACAGGCCCATGGCGACCAGGATCGGCACCGACGACGCCGGCTCTTGGATCGAATACAGCCCGAGAATCACGTGATAGCCCGAGAACAGAGCCGCTACGACGAGGATGAGCGTGCGCGACACCCCGACAACGCTGGTCATCAGCGATCACCCGCCCGGTCGGCGTCGAGACTGGTGACGGCATACTCGACCGATGCGGGCGCCATGCGAAGCCCCGCGTCGCTGCCCCCATCCGTTTCGCTGTCGGCGGAGACCTCAGCCCGCGGCCAGCTGATGACCACGGTCGTGCCCTGGCCGGGACTTGAGTTCACCACGGCGACGCCACCCACGCTGGCGATCCGGTCGCGAATAGAGACTCGCACGCCGAGCCGGGCACTGGCCACGCTGGTCGGATCAAAGCCGCAGCCGGTGTCGCTGATCTCGATGCGGCATCCGCTTTGACCGTTGCCGCAGATCATCAGGCTGCGCATTTGCGCTGGGCCGGCGTGCTGCACGCTGTTGACCATGGCTTGCACGCTCGCCGCGTACAGGGCCTCGGCGACGAACTCCGGAATGCTCAGGCCGTCGATCCCCCGCTCGGCGACGGTGAAAGCGCCGTTGTTCAAAGCGGCGCCACGAAGGCGGTCGACCAGACGGCTCACGTCGGTCGTTGCATCGTCGAGGGTTCGTTCGCCATTGGCCTCCTGCAAGCGGATGATGGCGCTGCGAGCCATCGCCGCGGCCAGCTCGGCTCCCTTGGCATTGCGCACACCGGCGGCCGAGAGCAGAGTCGCGAGAACGCTGTCGTGCACGATCGAGTCGACCTCGACGCGTTCCATCTCGGTAGCGTGGTGGCGCACCGCCACGGCGTATTTTGCCAGGGCATTGGACTGGGCGGTGTCGACCTTGTCGGTCGCGTCGCGGAGCACGTAGATGATGATGAGCACGACACCGCCGAGCAGCATGGCGTAGCAGGTGTCGAGGGCGGCGAGCAGGTTTTCGGCCGCACCGCCCGAGGGCAACACCCGCACGAGTCCAAAGACGACGGGCGTGACGACTGTGTAAATGATGGCCCAGAGCAGCGGAAACGCGATCGCCGCGCACGAGGTCGCGACGGTGCACAAGTACCAGAGCCACGGTTTGCTGTCGAGAACGGCCGTGGGGTCGCGCATGACGAGCGGCCAGACGATGAGGGCGATGAGGTAGACGGCCGCGATAATGCCGGCCGTTGTGCGGATGCCGCGCCGAACCAGCGTTGCGACCACGAACACCAGAATTGACAGGCCCAGGGCGATCCCGATGGGCACGGCGGAACCGGGCTTGCGACTTTCCAGCTGTCCGAGCATAAGCGGCAGCGTCTGGAGAGCGAAGACCACCGCGACACCCGCCACCGAACGGGACAGGGCGATCTCGATCTGGGAGTGACTGATCGGATTGCGCGGGTGCCGGGGCTGTCCGAACAGGTCGTCCGGGAAGTCGGCCGGATTGACCGCGCCGAACGCGGCCGTATCGGTTGACACCAGGGCGCCCGGGCGGGCGGCCCGTTTAGACACCGCGGTCACCGTCGGAGGCGTCGAGTCCTGGCAGGATTCCGTCTTCGACGGCGCGGCGCAGCAGGTCGACCTTGGTCGGCGCTGGGCGGCCGACCTCGACGTACTTCACCCGGATTCGGTCCAGGTATTCCCGCGCCGTGGAGTGCGCGATGCCGAGCTGCAGGGCAACCATCTTCAGTGGCAGGCCCGAGGCGTACAGGTGCAGAACGTCGCGTTCACGGCGACCGAGCTGAGCCTTGGCGAAGTCGCGGTCGGCGTCGATCGCGGTGGCCCACTCGAGGTTGTTGAGCACGTCGCCCCGGGCAACGGATGCCAAGGCGGCCATGACCGTGGTGGTCGGCGAGGACTTGGGGATGACTCCGGCGGCGCCGGCGGCGAGTGCCTCACGCACCGAGGCAACCCGGTCGGCGATGCTGTGCACGAGCACGGCCGAGCCGGTGCTCGCGACGAGGTGCACATTGTCGGTCACGAGCGAACCGTCGCCGAGCGAGAGGTCGAGCACAATCACGTCGCACGCTCGTCCGGCGAGGCCATCCACAAGGGCCTGAGCGGTCGCGGCGGCGAACAGCACCTCGTAGCCGGAGTTTTCGCAGGCGGCCTGCAAGCCCAGTCGCACCGATTCGTGGTCGTCGACGATACCGACGCGAACGGACTGCTCGGGGGTGCGTGGGGTGGGATCAGGTAGTGCGTGACTCACTGTGTCGCTGTCCTTCTCGTTGGCTCGTCTTAAGGATAGCTATTTGCTGAGCAGTGCGACGGCCTCAACATGATGGGTATTGGGGAACAGGTCGAAGGCTCGGAGGGTGCGCAGCTGGTATCCCTGCTTCTGGAACAGCGCAACGTCGCGGGCCAGGGCCACCGGGTCGCAGGCCACGTAGACGATTTGCCGGGGGGCCAGGGCCACCAGCTGATCGACGACGGCGGTGCCGGCGCCGGCGCGCGGCGGGTCGAGCACGACGGTGGCGGCGGCGAGGCGGGCGCGCTCCGCGGCATCCGCCTCGCGTAGCAGACGCTGCAGATAGCGGTCGACGCGGTCGGCCTCGGCGGTGGCGCCCGCCCATTCCTTGAGGTTGCGGGCGGCAAAGGTGACCGCTTCCGGGTCACTTTCGACCGACGTGATGCGGGTCGACGCGCCGAACTTGTCGCCGACGGCCGCGGCGAGCAGGCCGACACCGCCGTAGAGGTCGAGGTTGGAGGCGCGCGGGTCGAACTGATCGGGGTCGATGATGTTCTGCACCGCGTGGTAAAGCGTGTCGGCGGCCATGGAGTGCACCTGCCAGAACCCGGACCGGTCGAGTTCAAACTCGCGGCCGTCGACAACCTCGTGAATCAGACCGTGCGGCACCCGCTTGGGCTTGCCGTTGGAATCCTTGGCCGAGACGAGCACCTGCACATCGCCCTTGCTCGGTGCGACCAGGTCAACCTTCGCGGCGTTGTGGAACAGGGTGTCGAGCGGGGCGCGCAGCTCGAGTTCGTGTTCGGCGAGCGGCAGATCGTCGACCGGGATCACGCGGTGGCTCCGGGCAGCGTACGGGCCGATGGTGCCGTCGGCGGCCACGTGCAGGCTCACCCGGGTGCGCCATCCGGTGCCGTCCATCGCGTCGCCGGGGCTGGCCTTGGCGCTGACCGCGACCGGTTCGACGACCACGTCGCTGTCGATCCCGGCCATGCGCGTCAGCGCGTCGGCGAGCACCTGGCGTTTGAGTTCGCGCTGAAATCCGAGCTCAATGTGCCCGAATTCGGCACCGCCCGCGCGGTCTTCGGGGGCGCGATCAACGGATGCTGCGCTCCAGATGTGCGGCTGGCGTTCCGGGGCGGCGTCGAGCACGGCGACCGTCTCAGCCCGCCAGAAGCTCTTGTGGTTGGCCTCGGTAAGGCGCGCGCGCACCCGTTCACCGGGCAGGGTGTCGCTGACGAAAATGACGCGACCCTCATGGCGGGCGATGAAGATTCCGCCGTGCGCGACGTTGGTGATGTCAAGCTCGAGCTCGCTGCCGACCGTTTCGGAGGGGGGGCTGGCGGCGGCCTGGGGCTGGTGACTCGAATTGCTCATTCCTTGATGATCCCACACCCCCCCTTCCTCTCGTGCTCGATCGAGCCTGATTGAATGGAGTCACCGAAACTGCGAAGGACAAGCATGCGCCTCTATCTGGCCTCCACCTCTCCGGCCCGGCTGGCCCTGCTCCGGGCGGCCGGCATCGAACCGGTGCTGATCAACCCTGACGTCGACGAAGCACGAGTCGTCGCCGAGACCGAGGCTGCCGCCGGAGCCGCGCTCGCGCCGCGGGATCTCGTGCTGCTGCTGGCGCGGGCGAAAGCTGAGGCGGCGGCATCCGTTCTGCCAGCGGAGCCGTTGAACGGGCTGCTGCTGGGCGGCGATTCGGTGTTCGTGCTGGACGAGGTCATCTACGGCAAGCCGCATACCGCCGAAGCGGCGCGGGAACGCTGGGAGCGCCAGCGCGGGCGCACCGGAACGCTGTATTCCGGGCACTGGCTGATCGAGGTCGCTGATGGCCGGCCCGGGCCGGCGATCGGCGCGGTCGCGGTGGCCGAGGTGACCTTCGCCGACGACCTCGACGACGCCGAGCTCGACGCCTATATCGCCACTGGGGAGCCATTGTTCGTGGCGGGGGCCTTCACGATCGACAGTCTCGGTGCTCCCTTTATTACGAGCATCGTCGGGGATCCGTCGACCGTGGTGGGGCTGTCGCTACCGACGATGCGGCGGCTGGTGCGCGCCCTCGGACACGAGTGGCCGACCCTGTGGAATCGCCCCGGAGCACTCTAGTTGTAGGCATCCGCAAGAATCTGCCGGGTCTTTTTGTGGGACAGAACCAAAAGGGATGCGGCGGCGGGCAATAGGCTAAGTGATTGTGTCACTCATAACGAAGGTCCTCATCGCCAACCGAGGCGAGATCGCCGTTCGGGTCATCCGTGCCGCGAAAGACAGTGGAATTCTCTCTGTTGCCGTCTACGCCGACCAGGATCGCGATTCCCTGCACGCCCGTCTCGCCGACGAGGCGTACGGTCTCGACGGCACCAGCGGCGCTGAAACTTACCTGGTCATCGACAAGATTCTGTCGATCGCCCGCCGGAGCGGCGCTGACGCCGTGCACCCCGGCTACGGCTTTCTGGCCGAGAACGCTGACTTCGCCCGCGCCGTGATCGGCGCCGGACTGATCTGGATCGGGCCGTCGCCCGAGGCGATCGAGCAGCTCGGCGACAAGGTTTCCGCCCGCAAGATCGCCGAAAAGGTCAACGCGCCGATGGCGCCCGGCACCCTGAACCCCTGCACCGATGCCGCCGAGGTACTCGCCTTCGTCGACGTGCACGGTCTGCCCGTCGCGATCAAGGCCGCGTTCGGTGGCGGCGGCCGCGGCCTCAAGGTCGCCCGCACCCGCGAGGAGGTCGCCGAGATGTTCGACTCCGCCACCCGCGAGGCCATCACGGCCTTCGGTCGAGGCGAATGCTTCGTCGAGAAGTACCTCGACTCCCCCCGCCACGTCGAAACGCAGTGCCTGGCCGACCAGCACGGCAACGTCGTCGTCGTGTCGACCCGCGACTGCTCGCTGCAGCGCCGCCATCAGAAGCTCGTCGAAGAGGCGCCGGCGCCCTTCCTGACCGAGGCACAGACGACCGAGATGTATCGTGCGTCCAAGGCCATCCTCAAAGAGGTCGGCTACCTCGGCGCCGGCACCTGCGAGTTTCTCATCGGCCAGGACGGCACCGTCTCGTTCCTCGAGGTCAACACCCGCCTGCAGGTCGAACACACCGTCTCCGAAGAGGTCACCGGCATCGACCTCGTGCGCGAACAGTTCCGCCTCGCTGAGGGCGGCGAGCTCACCTACGGTGACCCCGTCGCATCCGCTCACTCGTTTGAATTCCGCATTAACGGAGAGGATGCCGGCCGCGGCTTCCTGCCCGCGCCCGGCCCGATTCACGTGTTCAAGCCCGCGGGCGGCCCGGGCGTGCGCGTCGACACCGGCGTGCAGTCCGGCGATGTGATCAGCGGATCCTTCGATTCCCTGATCGCCAAGCTCATCGTCACCGGCGCGACCCGCGAAGAAGCCCTGGAGCGTTCGCGCCGCGCCCTCGACGAGTTCGAGGTTGCCGGCCTGCCGACCGTGCTGCCCTTTCACCGCAAGGTCGTGCGCGACCCGGCCTTCGCTCCGACCGACGGCAAGCCGTTCAGCGTCTTCACCCGCTGGATCGAGACCGAGTTCGACAACGACATCGAACCGTGGACCGGCAGCATGGAAGACGCCGTCGGACCGCAGAAACGCCACAGCATCGTCGTCGAGGTGGACGGACGCCGCATCGAGGTGACCCTGCCGACGCGTCTGCTGCCCGGCGGCGCGAGCGCGCGCTCGGTGGGCCCGGCCCCCAAGCGTCGCGGCGGTCTGCACACCGTCGATACCGCCACCGGAGATGCCGTGAAGGCACCGATGCAGGCGACCATCGTCAAGCTACTGGTCGCCGAGGGCGACATTGTCGTCAAGGGCGACCTGCTGCTCGTGCTCGAGGCCATGAAAATGGAGCAGCCGCTCGTCGCCCACCGCGACGGCACCGTGGGCAACCTGGCCGCCGTCGTCGGCACGACGGTCTCCTCCGGTTCGGTTCTGCTGACCGTCTCCGACGCCGCGTAGCCCGCTCGACACCCGTCGATTGGCTGGCAGCACACCAGACTTTCGCATGATTTTGCCGGCGGGGTTGGGGACAAGACAACCGCTCCTCAGCTCCAACAATGCCGGTTTTCAGGAAGGGATCCGAGAAAAGCATTCGGACCCTTCCCACGCACCCGCGATGTCTGAGCGAGGAGCGGATGACCCGGTTTCCGCGGCCTACCGCCGAACCCCAACCCCGTCCACACAAGCAGGGGCAGGGCGTCGAGAACGCGGGCTACCCCGAGAACTGCGCGGGGATTTCGGGGCTACCGGACGACGTGCATGGCGCGCGCGGCATCCGTTATGGAACCGGTGAGCGAGGGGTAGACCGGGAACGTGCGAGCGACCTCGTCAACCGTGAGTCGGTGCTCGACCGCGAGAGCCAGCGGGAAGATGAGCTCGCTCGCCTTGGGGGCGACGATCACGCCACCGATGACGGTTCCGCTGCCGGTGCGGGCGAAGATCTTGACGAAACCGTCCTTGATTCCCATCATTTTGGCCCTCGGGTTCACGGCAAGCGGCAACTTGTAAATATCGCCCTGGGCGAGTCCGTCTTCGATCTGCTTCTGGGTGTAGCCGACCGTCGCGATTTCCGGCTGCGTGAAGATGTTCGCGGCGACGTTGCGAATCTCGATCGGGTTGACGGTGTCGCCCATGGCGTGGAACACCGCGGTGCGGCCCATCATCGAGGCAACGGATGCCAGCGGGAGCTCGGTCGTGCAGTCCCCGGCCGCGTAGATGTTCGGAATGGAGGTGCGGGCGACCCGGTTGGTCTGGATGTGCCCGGACTCGGTGATCTGCACGCCGGCCTGCTCGAGGCCGATATTGGCGGTGTTCGGAATCGACCCGACGGCGATGAGGCAGTGGCTGCCTTCGACCGTGCGTCCGTCTTCGAGGGTAGCGACGACACCGGTCTTGGTGCGTTCCACCGAGGAAGCACGCGACTTGGAGAGCACGGTCATACCATTGCGCTTGAACACGTTCTCAATCACGTTGGCGGCGTCGGCGTCTTCCCCGGGCAGCACCTGGTCGCGGCTGGAGATTAGGGTGACCTTCGCGCCGAGGGCACGGTAGGCGGAGGCGAACTCGGCGCCGGTAACGCCGGAGCCGACGACGATGAGGTGTTCGGGGATCGCCTTGAGGTTGTAGAGCTGGGTCCAGGTGAGAATGTGCTCGCCGTCGGGAAGTGCAGAGGACAACACGCGCGGGCTGGCCCCGACGGAGACGACGAGGGTGTCGGCGTCGATGCGGTCGAAGTCGGTCGCGGTCGAGTCGCCGGAAGTGGCGACGATGATGCCGGTGGTGCCGTCGAGCCGTCCGTGGCCCTGCACGTAGCGCACACCGGCGCGAATGAGCGTGGCCTTCATATCTTCGGACTGCTGGCGCGCCAGCGCGAGGAGGCGCTTGTTCACTGCGGCCAGGTTGATGGCGACTTCGGGGCGCGTGGGCTTGCCGGTTTCGCCGCGCACGAAGAACTGCACACCGAGGTCGGTAGCTTCTCCGATGGAGTTGGACGCCTCGGCGGTGGCGATGAGGGATTTGGAGGGGACAACATCCGTTATCACGGCGGAGCCGCCGACACCGACGCTTTCGATGAGGGTGACATCGGCACCCTGCTGTGCTCCGGCGATGGCCGCTTCGTATCCGCCGGGCCCTCCACCTAATACTGCGATGCGTTGCTTGCGTTCGAACTCATAGGCCATGTAGTCCATTCTCGTGGCCCGCGCACCCCCCGCCAAACCGTGGGTATGTTCGCGGCGCGCGGATCGTCCGCCAAATCGGCCCAATTCGAGCCGTATTGTCGCCAGAGTGCCGGTTCGGCGCGCCGATGAGCAGAATTCGCGCAAAATCTCCGCCTGGTTGGCGGGGGTTCTAGAGTAGTGAAATGTTTACGAACGAGATCAACCCGTTAGACCTGCCCGAAACTGACCCGTTTGAGGCAGCTCGGTCGGCCGCAGCGGAGATCGCCGGCATCACGGGAGTGCCCCGGCACGACATCGCCCTGACGCTCGGCAGCGGCTGGGCCAAGGCGGCCGACCTCATCGGCGAGACCACGCACACAGTGGCCGCCGCCGACATCACCGGGTTCAGCGCCCCCGCGCTGGCCGGCCACGCCGGCACCCTGCGCTCGATTCTGCTGCCCGGCGGCAAGCGCGCGCTCGTGATCGGCGCACGCACGCACTACTACGAGGGTCACGGCGTGCGCCGGGTCGTGCACAGTGTGCGCACGGCAGCGGCCACCGGAGCGACGACGATGATCCTGACCAACGGGGCCGGCGGCATCCGTGAATCGTGGAAGCCGGGAACTCCGGTGTTGATCAGCGACCACATCAACCTGACCTTCGATTCGCCGATCGAGGGCGCGAACTTCGTTGACCTGACCGATTTGTACTCGAAGCGGCTGCGCAATGTCGCGCGCGGTATCGACCCTTCCCTCGATGAGGGCGTGTACTGCCAGTTTCGCGGGCCGCACTACGAGACCCCCGCCGAGGTACAGATGGCCAAGGCGATCGGCGGCCACATCGTGGGAATGTCGACCGCGCTTGAGGCCATCGCCGCTCGGCAGGCCGGCATGGAGGTGCTGGGTCTTTCGCTCATTACCAACCTCGCCGCCGGCATTCAGTCGACCCCGCTCAGCCATGGCGAGGTTATCGAGGCCGGTGCTCTGGCCGAGCCTGTGATCAGTGCGCTCCTCGCGCGGATCGTGGCAGCGCTGTGAGCGGCCCGGATCGCGACAACGTCGAGCAGCCGGTCGAACGTAGTGGCGGTCGGCACTCAGGCCCGCCAGCGGATGCGACTGTCGAAGTCACCCCGCCACGCACGCCGGCTTCCCCGCACGTCACCGACGCCGACCCGGCCGACGAGACCGCGACTCCCACCCGCGCCCTCCCGATCGTGCAGGACAGCGACGATGCCGGCTCAGAACCGACCGTCGCAATTCGGACCATTGTGCCGGACAACGACGATGACACCGTGCAAGCGACGGTTGCCATTCAGACCATCACGACCGACGATGGCGCTGAGATCGACGACCTAGCGACCGCGCCGGTGGCCCACGAGACCCCGGAGACCCCGACCGACCGCACCGCGACGCTGTTACAGGCCGCGCGGGCCTGGCTCAACCAGGACCCAGATCCGGAGACGCAGGCACAGTTGCGCGCTCTCATCAATGCCGTCGGCGACGGCGACACCGCAGCGCTGTCCAATCTGCATTCCCGGTTCGATACCCGGCTGGCCTTCGGCACGGCCGGGCTGCGCGGTGAGATTTCCGCCGGACCGAACCGCATGAACCGCGTGCTCGTCTCGCAGGCCGCCGCTGGCCTGGCCACTTACCTGCTGCGACACGCTGCGCCCGGGGTGACCCCGTCAGTCGTCATCGGCTACGACGGACGCAAAAACTCACACGTCTTCGCGACCGACACGGCGGCGCTGATGGCGGGCGCGGGGGTGCGCGCCATCCTCTTGCCGCGTCTGCTGCCCACGCCCGTGCTCGCCTTCGCCGTGCGGCATCTCGACGCAAGCTGCGGCGTGATGGTAACGGCCTCGCACAACCCGCCGAACGACAACGGTTACAAGGTGTACCTGGGCGGGGTGAACAATGGCGCTCAGATCGTCTCCCCCGACGACAAGGCCATCTCGGACGAGATTCTGCGCGTCGCTGCCGACGAGCACGTGCCGCACCTGCCGCGCGCCAGCTACGAGACCGCCGAAGAAACCGTTGTCCAGGCCTACATCGCCGAAACGGCCAGCATCGCCCACACACCGCGGGCGCAGGTGAATGCGGTGTACACCGCCATGCACGGCGTCGGTTGGGACACCACCCGTCGCGTGCTCGAAAAATCCGGTTTTGACCTGCCGACCCTGGTTGACGCGCAGATCGCGCCCGACGCGGCCTTTCCCACCGTCGCCTTTCCGAACCCTGAAGAGCCCGGCGCGATGGACCTCGCCTACGAGACTGCGCGTGAGGTGAGCGCCGAGCTCATTATTGCCAACGATCCCGACGCCGACCGGCTTGCCGTCGCCATTCCCGACCTCTCAAGCGCGAGCGGTTATCGCCGGCTCAGCGGCAACGAGGTCGGAGCGATTCTGGGCTGGCGCGCCGCAGCCCTGGCTACTGCTGACGCCTCAAACCCGGGCGCGCTCGCCTGCTCAATCGTGTCATCGCCGGCTCTGCACGCGGTAGCGGATGCCTACGGCCTGCGTTTCGTCGAAACCCTCACCGGGTTCAAATGGGTGTCCCGGGTGCCGGGTCTGGTCTACGGTTTCGAAGAGGCGCTCGGCTACCTGGTCAACCCGGACAGCGTGCGCGACAAGGACGGCATCTCGGCAGCGGTCGCCCTGCTCTCGCTGGTCAGCGACCTCAAGTCGGAAGGGACGACCCTCGCCGGCTACCTTGACCGGTTCAGTGAGAAGTTCGGACACTACGCCTCGGGGCAGATCTCGGTGCGGGTCTCCGAAGTCTCCACGATCGCCCTGGTCATGACGCGCCTGCGGGAATCCCCGCCGACCCATGTCGGGCGCATTCGCGTCGACGAGATCGACGACTTTCGGTGGGGGCTGGGTGACCTGCCGCCGAGTGACGTGTTGCGCATCCGTTTGACCGACGGATCGCGCGTCATGGTGCGCCCGAGCGGTACCGAACCCAAGCTCAAGGTGTATATCGACACCCGAAGCACGGTCGGCACCCTGGTCGAGCGCCGTGCCGCGGCGCAGGCCGCCCTCGACGAGCTCGACCGCGGAATGCGCGCGCTGATCGAGTAGGTTCTGGCCTGCGGTTCGTCGTGAGGTGCTTGCGATTCACACCGCGGCATTCGTTGCGGACCTGATCGAGTCGGTGGCGGCATCCGCTCGCCGGGCCCACCCTAGGGCCCTGGGCCCGTGATTTATCATGGGCCCACCGACCGGGCCCGGGCCCGGTCGGTGTTGGGGAGCTAGCCGAGCAGGGAGACCGCCCGGGCGATGACGAGGGCCAGCAGCACGAAGCCGCCGAACGACTCGATCCCCATGAGCGCTTTAGCCCGGAGCGAGAGCGGCATCGTGTCGGTCGGGCTGAACGCCATGGAGTTCGACAACGAGAAGTAGACATAGTCGAAGAACGAAGCGACCCAACCGGTGCGCTGCGACGACCTGGCGGCGACCTCCTCGATGGCGTCGTGGTCTTCGTCCTGGGGAAAGCGAAAATCAGCCGGCGGAAAATCGGCCCGGTCGGCATGATGCCTCGAGACCGGGCCGCCGCGGTCGAGTTCCCAGTAGACCAGCGCGAAGGCGATAACGTTGGTGACCCACACCTGCAGGGCAGCGAGCAGCAGTGTCGGCCCGTCATCCTTACCGCCCGATGTGAGCTGGATCACGAGTTGCACGAGGGCGACTTCGTTGGCCGCGACCAGCAAGACCGCCTGGCCGGTGGCGAGGTATTTCGACCAGCGGGTTTCGCGATGCAGCCGGTGGGGGTTGAGGGCGAGGAGCGGGATCAGCATGGCGAGCCCGATCGCGACGACCGTGTAACGCAGCCCGGGCAGGAACGTGCTCGGCAAGGTGGCATACAACGTGAGAGCAACCAGCAACCCCAGTACGGCCGGCCAGCGGTGTTCGGCCCGTGCACCCTGCTTTACGCTGTCGCTCATGCGCTGAGCATAGGCCCGTCGCGGGCGCTCGGGCCACTGCTCGAGGCGTCGCCGTCCAGGCCGTCGATGTGCCGCGCGGCGTGCCGCTAGGCACGTTCGCCGCCGGGCCCACCTTACGGTCCTGGGCCCATGATCTATCATGGGCCCACTTTCCGGGCCCGGGCCCGGAAAGAAACGCGGCCCGGAACGCGGCGGGGCTAGGAGCCCAGCGCGATATCGAGCTTGGCGACGAGTTCGTCGACGTCGAAGTAGTTGTTGATGACGATCACATCGGCGTTGGTTTTGCCGATCGCGTCGACAAGCTCCGAGGAGGTCAGGATAACCTGGGCGTCGGCCGCGGCGGAACGCACGCCGGCGACATCCGTTGCCTGTACGCTCGCCTCGATCTCAAGCCGTTCGAGCGCGCGCTCGGCGTTGACCTTGAGAATGGCCGAGGTGCCGAGGCCGACGCCGCACATCACGACGATCTTCACGAGAAGACGCTCTGCACGAATTCCGCGGTGGTCGCGCCGGCCAGCGCCGGAATCACCGCCGGGTCATTGAACACGTTGGCGAGTTCGGCGACGAACTGGAGGTGGTCGTCGGCGCCGGCCACGGCCAGTCCGACGATCACGCTAACCGGGTCGTTGTGCGGGTGCCCGAAGGCGACCGGCTCAGCCAGGGTGACGACGCAGAGTCCGTCGGTGAGAACATCCGCTCCCGGACGGGCATGCGCGAGGGCGAGCCCCGGCGCGATCACGATGTAGGCACCGAATTCGTGGATCACCGCGATCATGCGATCGGTATAAGCGGATGTCGCGGCGCCGGAACGTACGAGGGCGTCGCCGGCGGCCGTGATGGCCGCGGTCCAGTCGTCAGCGTGCGCGCCGATGGTGATGGCGTCAAGCGGGAGGTGCGGGAGTGGCATGGTGTCTTTCGGTTATGCGGGGTCGTCCTTGGTTGGCCGGCGGGGCTAGGCGTCGCCGAAGCCCGCTTCGATGGCTTCGACGAGTTCTTCGCGGTCTTCCAGCGGCAGGAAAGCAGCGTGGGCAGCGTTGAGCTGGAAGGTCTCGAGGTCGCCGAGGTCGTAGCCGAAGGCATCCGAGAGCAGGGCGAGTTCCTGGGACAGGGTGGTGTCGCTCATGAGTCGGTTGTCGGTGTTGACGGTGACCTTGAAGCCGAGCTGGTACAGCAGGTCGAACGGGTGGTCGAAGAGTTCTTCGCCCCAGGCGGCGACCGCTCCGGTCTGCAGATTCGAGGAGGGGCTGAGTTCGAGCGTGATCTCACGGTCGCGCACCCACTGGGCGACCGGTCCGAGGGTGACGAAGGTGTTGTCGTCGTCCTGGCGTTCGATCGTGACGTCTTCGGCGAGGCGCACGCCGTGGCCAAGGCGCAGGGCACGGCCGTCGAAGAGGGCGCCGCGGATGCTGTCAAGCCCGTCGGCCTCGCCGGCATGCACGGTGACCGGCATGAATTCGCGGGCCAGCAGGTCGAAGGCCGCGCGGTGGTTGCCGGCCGGGAAGCCGGCCTCGGCGCCGGCGATGTCGAAGCCGACGACGCCGTCGAAGCGGTAGCGCACGGCGAGTTCGGCGATCTCGAGGCCGCGGTTCGCGTGGCGCATGGCGGTGATGAGCTGGCCGATGCGGATGCTGCGGCCCGACTGCTCGACGTTCTCAATGCCGGCTTCGATGCCGTCCTGCACGGCCTCGACGACCTCGTTCAGGGTGAGGCCGCGAGCCAGGTGCTGCTCGGGAGCCCAGCGGATCTCTCCGTAGATGACGCCGTCATCGGCGAGGTCTTCGACGAATTCGCGGGCGACCCGGGTCAGGCCCTCGCGGGTCTGCATGACGGCGGTCGTGACGTCGAAGGTCTTCAGGTATTCCACGAGCGAGCCGGCATTGGACTGGTCGGAGAACCATTCGCCGAGCGCGTCGGCATCCGTTGTGGGAAGCACGAATCCGATGGAGTCGGCCAGCTCGATGATGGACTGCGGACGCAGACCGCCGTCGAGGTGGTCGTGCAGCGAAACCTTGGGCAGGGTGTTGATGCTCGTGCCGCCGCCGGGCATGAGGAATTCCTCGATCAAAGTCATACGAACAAGCTCCTCGGTACGGGGGCGGGTGTGAACTACAGCCGCGCGCCCAGCTTATCGGAGCGGCTCTGGGCGGACCATGAGAAATGCGGCGAGCGGATGCGCCGGCTCGCGTCGCTGCCGCTGCCCGCGCACGCCGGGCCCACCTTCGGCAACTGGGCCCATGATCTACCATGGTCCCGGTTTCCGGGCCCGGGCCCGGAAAGGGGAAGACCACGTACCCTGAGTTGTGCCCACCAAAATCATCCTCGACTGCGACCCCGGCCATGACGATGCGATCGCGCTGCTGCTCGCACACGGCAATCCGAACATCGAACTTGTCGCCGTGACCACGGTGATGGGCAACCAGACCCTCGCCAAGGTCACTCGCAACGCCCTGTCCGTCGCCCGGGTCGCCGGCATCACCGGGGTCCCGTTTGCTGCCGGCTGCCCGCGGCCCCTGGTGCGGAAGATCGAGACGGCGCCGACGATTCACGGCGAGTCAGGCCTCGACGGCCCCGTGCTGCCCGAACCGACCCTCCAGCTCGACGCCCGGCACGCCGTCGACCTCATCATCGACACGATGATGGCGCACGAGCCCGGGGAAATCACCCTCGTGCCGACCGGGGCGCTGACCAACATCGCCCTCGCCGCCCGCAAAGAGCCGCGCATCGTCGAGCGGGTCGAGCAGGTCGTGCTTATGGGCGGCGGCTACCACGTGGGCAACTGGTCGGCCACAGCCGAGTTCAACATCGTCATCGACCCCGAAGCTGCCCACATCGTGTTCAACGAAACGTGGCCGCTGACCATGATCGGGCTGGACCTCACCCACCAGGCCCTCGCCACCCCCGACATCGTCACCCGCATCGCCGCCGTCGGCACAGCGCCGGCCCGGTTCGTCGGCGAGCTGCTCGCCTTCTTCGCGGAAACCTACAAGGATGCCCAGGGTTTCGACTACCCGCCGGTGCACGACCCGTGCGCGGTCGCCTACGTGATCGACCCGAGTGTCATCACCGTGCGCAAGGCTCCGCTCGACGTGGAATTGGCCGGCACCCTCACCCTCGGTATGACCGTGGCCGACTTTCGTGCGCCGGCCCCGGCCGACTGCACCACCCAGGTGGCCGTCGACCTCAACCACGAGAAGTTCTGGGCCCTCATCGTCGACGCCCTCGAGCGCATCGGCGACCCGCCCCAAAGTTAAGCGGCCGGGAACGGATGCCCCCTCGTCGCTTCCCGAGATGCACCTGCCCCGGAATGCTGCGCGAGGGCGGCCACCCGTGAATCTGCCCGGGCTCGCGACCGACGCGTGACTTTCCCCGCACGAACGGGTTGGCTGAATTACCACCACTACTCGGGAGCACCATGACCAAGACCGCGCCGGCCAGCACGAGCAAACCCGTTCCCGACATCCAGGTTCCCGACCTGCACGGCCAGCTGGCCGTCGTCACGGGCGCTAACAGCGGCCTCGGCTTCGGCCTGACCGGCCGCCTCGCCCGGGCCGGCGCCGAGGTCATTCTCGCCGTGCGCAACGAGGAGAAGGGCGCCGCGGCCGTCAAACTCCTGAACGAGCAGGCCCCGGAGGCGAGCGTCAGCATCCGTCATCTCGATCTGGCGTCGCTCTCGAGTATCGCCGGATTCGGTGAGGAGCTCAGGAACGAGGGCCGCCCGATCGATATTCTGCTCAACAACGCTGGCCTCATGATGCCGCCGGTGCGCGACGAAACCGAAGACGGCTTCGAGCTGCAGTTCGGCACCAACCACCTCGGACACTTCGCGCTCACCGCGTATCTGCTTCCGCTGCTGCGGGCGGCCGGCACCAGCAGAGTCGTGAGCCTGTCGAGCCTCATCGCCCGCGGCGGCCGCCTCGACTTCACCGACCTGCAGGGTCTGCGTTACCGCGCGCACCGCGCCTACGGACTCTCCAAACTGGCCACGCTCATGTTCGCGCGCGAGCTCAACCGGCGCAGCGTCGTCGGGAGCTGGGGCGTGCGCAGCGTCGCCGCGCACCCGGGCGCAACGGTCACGAACCTGCAGATCTCCGGCCCCACCCACAACGGGGCCTCGGCCCGCATCTTTCTCGCCGCCAACGAAGCCTCACACCGCATCGGCTGGATGTGGCAGCAGGTCGATCAAGGCATTCTTCCCGCCCTCTACGCGGCGACGAATCCCGCGGCGGCCGGCGGCGGTTACTACGGCCCTGGCGGGTTCGGTGAACTCACCGGCGCACCGGCTCCCGCCAGGCTGCCCAAACGTTCCCTCGATGAAGCGGATGCCCGCCGCCTCTGGTCGGTCTCGGAGGAACTCACCGGAGTGACCTACCCGGCCGTCTAGCTCAGCTGTCGATCACGTTCACCAGCACCCGGGCCAGGCGCCGGCGGATGATGTGGTCGTTGGCCTCGACCCGGTGCATGGTGACGTGGCGCATCCGCTCAATGATGGTCATGCTGCCCTGCGCGATGAACGCGTCCAACGCGCCGTAGATCACGTCGACCGGCACCTCGAGGCTCGCGATATCGCTCACCACGGTCTGCGATTCGATGCAGTGCTCCATCGATTTGATGAACGGCGTCCAGGTTTTCTCGGTCAGTTCAAAGATGCCCTTGGGGAGCAGCCGCGTGATGATGGACGCGTTGGCGAGTGTGAAATCCTTATTGGCGCGCAGAAAATCGTAGGCCCGCAGGTAGGCGCTGACTCGCGCTTTGACTCGTGGGTCGCCGATATCGCTCGGTGACACATAGACCGGCGGCCCGACCAGCACCACGCGCGACACCGTGCCGCTGCCGGTCAGCCTCCGCCAGACGCTCGCCCCCGGGCCCTGCCGCTGCATCGCGGCGTAGCGGGTGCTGATCAGGCTGCCGAGGGAGTGGCCGACCAGCACGAACGGCTCGCGCAGTTTCATTGAGCGGATGGTCGCGGCCAGGGCCCCGACATGATCCTCCAGCCGGTACTCGCAGCCGTCCGGTGCCGGCGACTGCCCGAAGCCCAGAATGTCCACCGCGATCACCCGATGATTCGGGGTGAGCCGCGGGATCACCTCGTAGAAGGTAATCGAGGACGACGCGATGCCGTGCACGAGAATGACGACCGGGCCGGTACCGGCATCCGTTGCCACGTGCAACAGCGGTGGGCGGGACCGACGCGCTCGGCGCATCCGCTCCGCCCACCAGGTCATGTGCTAATTATCGTTGCGCAGCGTGGCCTTGAAGTCGTTCTTGGCCTCGGTGGCGTTGCGCTCGGCCTCGGCGTGCTTGACCTCGCCCTCGGCCTTCTTCACCTTGACGTCAGCCTTGGCCTCGTCGACCCGGTCTTCGACGCGGTCCTTGGCGTCATCAACCGCCCGGCCGATCTTTTTGCCGGTGGCATCGAGTGCATCCTTGGCATCGTCTACGAATCCCATGTTGTCCTCCTGATCGTGTGTGCAGTTGGGTTGAATGTGCAGTCGGGCTGCTCGCCGACTCCCTGACCTTACTTCGGGGGTAGGCGCCGAGTCCCAATTGTGATCCGACTCCCAGACTGCCCCCAGACAGCGCCCCCACCCCGCTCGGTACGGTGAGTCATGAGACGAACCTGGGGAGTGATCGCGGTCCTGCTGACCGCCGGTTTGTTGGCGGGATGCACGGCGAATAGTGGTTCGGTGAGCACGGACTCGTCTGGGAGCACGGGCTCGGCGGACGGCGGTATCGGCGAGGTCGCGCCGGAACAGGACTTTTCGGTCGACAAGGCCCCCGACGGCAGCGTCGTCACCGGCACTACGGGCGACGTGAACACGTCCAACCGGGACGTCATCACCACCGGGTCCATGTCGATCACGGCCACTGATCCGGTCGCGGCGAGCGAATCCGCCGTCACGATCACCGAACAGGCCGGCGGACGCGTCGACAGCCGCAGCGAAAACCCGGGCACCGACGTCCAGCCAGCGAGCGCCACCCTCACCCTGCGTATTCCGTCCGACGAACTCGACCGTACCCTGGCCGAGCTCAAGAAACTCGGTCGGCTCAACTTCGTCTCGCTCAACGCCCAGGACGTGACACAGCAGAGCCAGGACCTCGACGCCCGCATCACGGCTCTGACCACCTCGGTTGACCGGTTGTTGGCACTGATGGCCTCGGCGACGAGCACGACCGACCTGATCAGCATCGAAGGCGCTTTGTCGAGTCGGCAGGGTGAGCTCGAAAGCCTGCAGTCCCAGCGCGACTTTCTCGCCGATCAGATCGATTACTCGACCGTGCAGCTCGAATTGGTTTCGGAAGGCACCGTGGCCGCCGGCGGCCCCGACAATTTCTGGACCGGCATTATTGCCGGTTGGACCGCCCTCGTCGCCGCCGCCGGCGGCCTGCTGATAGGCCTCGGAGTTGCTCTGCCCTGGCTGGTCGTACTGGCGATTTTCGGGGCAATCGCGCTCGTGATCGTGCGGGTGTTGGCGCGACGGCGTAAGGCTGCATAGGCTTGTCCCTGTGACCGAGTTTCTCCCTGCTTTAACCCTGCCCGAAACCTCTCCGGCAGCGCCCGTTTTTGTTCCTTCGATCGAGCCGGTGCTGTCTGATCAGCTGCTGGCCGGCATCCGCTCACGGGCAGCCGGGTATGACCGGGCCAACGCCTTCTTCACCGAAGATCTCGAGGTGCTCATCGCTGCCGGCTACCTGCGCGCCCTCGTGCCGGTGCAGTTCGGCGGACTCGGCCGCACCCTGCAACAGACCGTGCGCGAGCAGACCCGGCTCGCCGCGCACGCCCCGGCCACCGCCCTCGCCGTGAACATGCACCTGGTTTGGACCGGTGTCGCCGCCAGCCTGAACGCGCAGGGCGACCACTCGCTCGACTTCGTGCTCGAAGAGGCCATGCGAGGCGAAATCTTCGCCTTTGGCGTGAGCGAACCCGGCAACGACCTGGTGCTGTTCGGCTCGCAAACGGATGCCCTCCCCCAGCAAGATGGCGGCTACCGGTTCACCGGCACCAAGGTGTTCACCTCACTCTCGCCCGCCTGGACCCGGCTCGGCACCCTCGGCCTGGATTCCTCCGCCCCGGCTGACCCCGCGATCGTCTGGGCGTTTCTCGATCGAGCGGATGCCGGCATCCGCTCGAAAGATGACTGGGACACCCTCGGCATGCGCGCCAGCCAGAGCCAGAGCACCGTGCTCGATGGCGCTCTCGCCCGCCCGGACCGGGTCGTGCGCCGCCTGCCGATCGGCCCGAACGGCGACCCGCTCGTCGCCGGCATCTTCGCCAACTTTGAAATTCTGCTCAGCGCCGTGTACACCGGAATCGGCCAGCGCGCGCTCGAACTCGCCGCCCTGGGCGCTAACCGTCGCACCTCGCTGAAAAACGAGGGGCGCACGCACGCGCAGGATCCGGTCGCGCGGTGGCGGATCGGGGACCTCGTCATTGCGATGGACGGCATCTATCCGCAGATCGACGCCCTCGCCCGGGCGGTCGACGAGCGTTTATTCGCGGTCGGACCGGCCTGGTTTGCGCAGCTCTCCGGGCTCAAATACCGAGCCAC
The DNA here is from genome assembly GCF_004402355.1 of Cryobacterium sp. TMS1-20-1. Classification (NCBI taxonomy): domain Bacteria; kingdom Bacillati; phylum Actinomycetota; class Actinomycetes; order Micrococcales; family Microbacteriaceae; genus Cryobacterium; species Cryobacterium sp. TMS1-20-1. The sequence goes on from NZ_SOGF01000054.1 coordinate 90,120, forward strand.
CCAGAACGCCAAGTTCGTCGTCGACACCGCCGTGCAGGTTGCCGGCGGCTCCGCCTACGCCGCGTCCTCCGAACTGGCCCGGCTCTACCGCGACGTGCTCGCTGGTTTCTTCCACCCCTCCGACGCGGACTCCGCGCACGCGACCGCCGCAGCATCCGTTCTCGGACCCCTCGATTTGCCTGCCTCATGAGTTTCAGCAAGACCACCGCCATCACGCTCGACCACTCCGGTTACACCCGGGCCGTGCTCGACCTCACCATGCGCCTCGCCGAAGTCATCTTCACCGCCGGCGCCGGCGCCGAAGACGCCACCGCCGCAATGATCGCGCTCACCAGGGCCTACGGGCTCAAGGGCACCGACGCGAATATCACCCACACGACCATCACGCTGACCCAGGAAGACCCGTCGACGCACGAGTCGATCATCCGCAGCCGCAACGTGAAGTACCGCACGCTGGACTATTCCAAGCTCACCGCCACCTCGGAGCTGATCGCGGACATTATCGAGAAGCCGATCGAAGTAGCCGAGGCCCGCAAGATCCTCGCGACCATCGTCAGCTCAAAACCGCAGGTGCCCAAACAGTGGCGCCGCATCGGCTGGAGCCTGGTCGGTGCCGGCGCCGCCGTTCTGATCGGCGGCGGGCCGACAGTGATCATCGCCGCCTTTATCGCCACCTGGATCATCGACTGGATCACGTCGGTGCTCGACCACCGCCAGGTTCCGCTGTTCTACCAGACGGTCGTCGGCGGGGCGATCGGCCCCCTCGTCGCCACGGTCGTGCGGGTGATCGACCCCACGGCCAACCCCTCGCTCGTCGTCGTCGCCACCATCATCATGCTTCTCGCCGGTGTCACCACATTCGGTGCCGTGCATGACACGCTCTCGGGGTTTTACCTGACCGGCACCGCCCGACTGGTGGAGGCCCTGCTGATCACGGCTGGCCTGGTCACCGGGGTGTCGGGATCCGCCCTGTTTTTGGCCCGGTTCGGGCTGCTGCTCGAGATCGACTCGAATCCGATCGTGACCATCGGCGTGCTGCCGGTACTGCTCGTAGCCGCCATCGTCATCGTCATCGGGTTTGCGCTGGCCGTGCAGGTACCGTGGCGGGCGGTCTGGGTGGTCTGCGTGCTCGGCGCTCTCGCCGAGTTTCTGTTCGTGGCCGCGCTGGCCGGCGGATTCGGACTGGTCGGGGCCTCGGCGGCGAGCGCCCTCGGCGTCGGACTGCTGGCGGCGGTCGCGGCGCGCATCGTGCGTACCCCTCCACTCGTCATTATGGTGACGGCGCTCGTGCCGCTCGTGCCCGGTCTCACCCTGTTTCGCGGGTTGCTCCAGCTCTCCGAGGGCGATATCAACGGGCTGCTCGCATTGCTCACCGCTGCCGGCATCGCGATGGCCCTCGCGGCCGGCGCGCTGCTGTCGCAGTATGTCGTGCAGATCGTCTGGGGCCCGGCGCGCAGGCTGCAGCGCCGCTTCGTCGGACCGCTCATGGCCCTGCCGGTGCGACTCGGCCGCGACGCAACCAAGCGCATTTAGCGCGCGCTGCAGCATCCGCTGTCAAACGGATGCCTGCGTCAGTTGGGAATGTCCGCCTCGCCGGCGTCGACGGCGTCTTCCTCGACGAAACGATACGGGATGGGCTCGTCGGTCTCACGGCCGCGCTTATAAGTGCGGGTGATCGTTTCGGTGTCCTCGACCGCTTCGAGCACCAGGACGTCCTGATACTCACCGTCGATGTATTCCAATTCGACCTCGGTTCCGGCGGCAATCGGGTTGGGTCCAAACAGAACTGCCCGGTAGGTGGCGCTGTGGCTCATGACATGACCTTTCGACGGAGAGCGGGTTCATTGCAGCGACAGCATACGACAGACCGGCAGCCGTGCACAGGGCTCCGACCAGGTCTGGCGATTTGCGGTAGCGCGGTCGGCTGCGGAGATGACGGATGCCGCAAACCCGCGTATTCTCGAGGAGACGGAGCCCCACGGCTCGGCGCGAAGGAGTACACAATGGCTGACAAATCACCGAAAAAGGACGCAACCAAGAAGGTTGCCGACAAGTCCCTCAAGGAAAAGAGGGCCGACAAGAAGGCGAAGTCTGAAGAGACCGCTTCTCGGGCCCGCAAGAGCTAGATTCTGCATCTTCTCGGTGCTATGGGTTCTCCGCTCCTGGTATCGCGCGCTGCATCTGGCGCAGTATTAGCAAGCACGGGTGCCGCCACGATCGTGGCGGCACCTTTCTTTCGTCGGCGTGACCGACAACATCCGCTTGTGAAAGGACCAGCCATGACCCTGCCCACCGAAGATACCCGTGTGCTCTACCCGAGCGGCGCCGTCGACGCGCAGGCGACCGTGCTGCACTCCGAGCCGCTGCCGGACGGACGCTCAGCCGTGCTGCTCGATGCGACCTGCGTGCATCCGGTCGATGCCGGCTGGCCCGACCAGGCCTTGCTGCATCACGGTGCCGCGTTCTGGCCGGTCGAGGACTGCATCGTCGGAGCCACCGATGGGTCCGAGCTGTATATCGGTGCGGACATTCCGGTGGCGAAGGGCACCCCAGGCTGGGCCTTCGTCGTGGTGCACGTCGTCGACGCGGCCGGGCTTTCAGCCGGCGACACCGTCACGGTCGAGGTTGACGAGGGCCTGCGCGACGCCACGAGCGCCGGCCACACCGCGTGCCATTTGGCCTCCCTCGCCCTGAACGACGCTCTCGCCGACCGGTGGAAAAAAGAAGTACGCGCCGACGCGCTCGGCCACCCCGACTTCGACGGGCTCGCCATCGACGAATCATTGATCGGCCAGAACGCTTCGGTCGACACCTACCGGCTCGGCAAATCGCTGCGCAAGAAGGGCTTCTCGGTCGATGGCTTCGCCGAGTCGCTCGCGGCGATCGAAGCGACCATCAACGCGACCCTGCTCGCGTGGACCATGACGGATGCCGCGGTACGCATCGACCAGGGCGGCAACCGGTTGACGGACCGCCGCTACTGGGTGTGCGAACTGCCCGGCGCGACCGTGCGCATCCCCTGCGGCGGCACCCATGTCGCCTCGCTCGGCACACTCGGCGTCGTGACCGTGACGCTCGGCCTGCACGACCTGGACGGCACCGACGTGCTCACCATGAACACCTCCGCCACGCGCTAGTTTTCGCGCATCCGGGGCAATTTGCGAGCATAATCGGGACATCCATTAGGCACATTGCACGGTTAATCTGCGAGAGATTGCGCATTTCCGCTCCCAGGCGCAGAATTCAGAGGTACCCGGTCAGAGAGGACCAGCCATGAGCACCGTCGTTGAGAGTCCGAAGATCGGCGATACCGAAGTGGATGCGCCCAGCACCGAGTTTTACACCGGTCCCACCACCGATTTCTTCTCCTACCAGGACTTCCTCACCGTGGACGAGCAGAATCTGGTAGCCACAGCCCGCGCGGTGTTCGAACGCGAGATTCGACCCGTCGTCGCCGAGCACTGGAACAACGAGACGTTCCCGTTCGAAATCATCCCCGCCCTGACCGCCCTGAACCTCGTCGACCTGTGTGCGCGCGGCGACAATTTCTTACTCCACGGGTTCATGACCGTCGAGCTTGCCCGCGTCGATGCGTCCATTTCGACCTTTGTCGGCGTGCACAGCGGCCTGTTCGCAGCGGCGATCGCCCAGCTCGGCACCGATGACCAGCGAGACCGATTCCTGGCCGACGCCATTTCCCTGCGCAAGATCGGCGCGTTCGCGCTCACCGAACCGGACCACGGCTCCGATGTCTCACGCAATATGGAGACAACCGCCACCCGCATCGGCGACTCCTGGACACTGAACGGCGTCAAACGCTGGATCGGCAGCGGAACCTTCGCGGCCAATGTGCTGGTCTGGGCGCGCGACACCGACGACGACCAGATCAAGGGCTTCATCGTCGACGCGACCCTGGCCGGGTTCACCGCGGAGAAGATCGAGAACAAGATCGCCCTGCGCATCGTGCAGAACGCCACGATCACCCTGCGGAACGTCGTGGTCGCCGAACGCGACCGGCTGCCCGGTGCCACGAGCTTTCGCGATACCAACCGGTTGCTCACCAATTCGCGGGTCTGGGTTGGCTGGCAGTCCGTGGGCCTGCAATTCGCCGCCTACGACTATGCGTTGGGCTACGCCCTCGAGCGCCGGCAGTTCGGCAAGCCGATCGCATCGTTCCAGCTCGTGCAGGAGAAGCTGGTGCGCATTCTCGAGAATGCGACCACGTCGCTCGGCCTGATGGTGCGCATCGCCCAGCTGCAACAGGCTGGAACGCTGCGGCCGGAGCACGCCGCGATGGCCAAGGCCTCCGCCAGCGCGCGCATGCGCGAATCCGTGGCACTGGGTCGTTCGGTGTTCGGTGGCAACGGCATCTCCACCTCCTGGGGCATAGCCCGCGTCTTCGCCGACGCCGAAGCCCTGTATACCTACGAGGGCAGCTACGAGGTCAACACCCTCGTCGTCGGCCGCGCGATCACCGGTATCTCCGCGTTCGAGTAGCTGCTGGTTCGTCAGGCGGATGCCCGCGGCCGCCTCACGGGGCCGCCCCAGGCATCCGCTCACCGAGGCGTGAGTTTCGCGACCCCGGGCGCACCGAGCCGTGAGTTTGGACACGATGTGTTGCCATTTTCGGGCTGAAACTCACGGGTCGATGACCGAAACTCACGGGTCGGCAACGCGCCCGCGTGGCCTGGCAGGCCGCACCGAAAAACCGGGCCGCCACATCCGCTCGCCAGGCTGATCCGGGCCACGGCCGGGCCGATCGTGGTTTGCCTGTGCATAACTAATATGTGCAATCGTGATTGGCGTCATGATCGCTGCATGCCCATCACACCTGAACGTGCAGCCCTGTCGTTTCGTCGTTTGCGGGCGGAGCGCGAGCATCCGGCGTCGACTTTCGACCTCGCCAGAGCATATTCCAAGCGGATGCCCGCCACCCACGTCTTCAGCCACTCGACGGCGGCCGTGATTCACGGGATCTGGTTGCCCAGCCGACTTGAAGGCGACCGCCGACTGCATGTCTCGGTGCCACCGGGGGTGCGGGCACCGCAGGTTGTGGGCATCATCGGGCACGAGGGGGTGGGTGGCACGACGCAGCGGGTGTACGGATTCCCGGTGACCAGTTTGATCCAGACGTGGATCGACCTCGGCCCCGTGCTTCCCCGGGTTGAGCTCGTGGCCGCTGCGGATTTTCTCTGCAGCGGCCGCAATCCGTGGCACACGCCCGACGAGCTTCGCGCGGTCGCTGCGGCCCTGATCGGGAGACGCGGGTGTCGTGCCCTGCGGAAGGCTGCCGCTCTTGCTCGGGCGGCGGTCGACTCTCCGCAGGAGACCAGGACTCGCCTCTTCTTGGTGGATGCGGGTATTCCGGAACCGGTCGTCAACTTCGAGATCCTCGACGCGCGTGGCATCTTCGTAGCCCGGGTCGATCTGGCGTGGCCGCGCTTCAAAGTCTGCGTCGAGTACGAGGGCGACGGACACCGCAGTAACCAGAGGCAATTCCGCGTCGATATCACCCGCCGCGAGCGGGTCGAGGATCAGAAATGGCGCATGGTGCGCATCACCGACGACGACCTGAAGACTGGTGGCCAGGAACTTCTGCGCCGGGTGCGGGCCGCCCTGGTCGAACGGGGCGCGCGCTGGTAGGTGGGTCGGCCATCCGCTCGCCGAGCCGTGAGTTTCCGGTTTCGCCGCTCGCCGAGCCGTGAGTTTCAGGCCCTTTCGAGCGGGTTTTCGGGTCGAAACTCACGGGTCGGCGGCCGAAACTCACGGGTCGGCGGCCGAAACTCACGGCTCGGCGACGGCAGACCAGGTCTTCGCCAAGCGGATGTCGTTAGGCGCGCTCGAAGATGGCCGCGAGTCCCTGCCCACCGCCAATACACATGGTTTCGAGGAGGTAACGACCTTCGGTGCGCTGCAGGTGGCGGGCGGCGGTGGCAAGGATACGAGCGCCGGTGGCGCCGACCGGGTGGCCGAGGGAGATGCCCGAGCCGTTGACGTTGGTGCGGGCCCAGTCTTCCGTGGTGAAGTTCCACTCCCGGCTGACGGCGAGTACCTGCGCGGCGAAGGCCTCGTTGAGTTCGATCAGGTCGATGTCGGCCAGGGTCAGGCCGGCACGCTCCAGCGCGAGCTTCGTTGCCGGCACCGGGCCGAGGCCCATCCGCGACGGCTCGACGCCGGCCCGTGCCCAGGACGCGAGCCGCACCAGAGGGGTCAGGCCGAGCTCAGCCGCCCGCTCCGGGGTGGTCACGATGCACGCGGCGGCTGCATCGTTCTGCCCGCTGGCGTTGCCGGCGGTGACGGTGGCGGCGGCATCCGCTTTGCCCATGATCGGTTTCAGGCCGGCGAGGGCTTCGAGGGTGGTTTCGCGCGGGGTTTCATCGACCGAGACGACGATGGGGGCCTTGCGTCCGGGCACGGTGACCGGCACGATCTCGTCCACGAAGCGGCCGTCGGCGACGGCGGCGAGAGCGCGGCGCTGGGACTCGACGGCGAGCTCGTCTTGTTCGACGCGGTCGAGACTGTAGTCGCGGCGCAGGTTCTCGGCGGTTTCGAGCATGCCGCCGGGCACCGGATAATTGCGGCCGCCGGCGGTTTCGCGGCCACGGCCGAGGGCGTCGCGCAGCAGCACACCGGCCGTTCCGGCCACGCCCCAGCGGGAATCGACCGTGTAGATGGGGGCCTGGCTCATGACGTCCACTCCGCCCGCGATGGCGAGGTCGCTCACCCCGGTCTGCACCTGCATCGCAGCGTCGAGGATGGCCTGCAGACCGCTGCCGCAACGACGATCGACCTGCACCCCGCCGACGGTGACGGGCAGGCCGGCGTTGAGGGCGGCGACGCGGGCGACCGGCGCGGCCTCGGCCGTGGGATAGGCCTGGCCGAAGATGACGTCGTCGACGACGGCGCCGTCGAGGCCGGTGCGTTCCATCAGCGCGACAATGACTGCCGCGGCGAGGTCGGCCGGCGCGACGGTTTTGAACGCGCCGCCGAAGCGGCCGATCGGGGTGCGAAGCGGTTCGCAGATGACGATCTGGCGGAGGGTGGTGATGGTCATACGGCGGCTCCGTTGCTGAGGATGGTGGTACGGGTGCTGAGGACGGTCGCGGCGACGAGCATCATTCGGCAACGCCGAGCAGCGTCGTGATCGTGGCTGGCGGGGTGGGCACGAGCAGGGTCGCCTCGGTGGCGGCCTGCACCGCCAGGGCGGTCACGCCGGGCGCGACCTCGCGCAGCACGAGCCCCTCGGGAGTGACGTCGATCACAGCGAGGTCGGTGATAATGCGGGTAACGACGGCCTTGCCGGTCAAGGGCAGGTCGCAGACCTCTTTGATCTTGAACTCGCCCGTCTTGGTCACGTGTTCCATCACGACGATCACGGTGTCGGCGCCGTGCACCAGGTCCATCGCACCGCCCATACCCTTGATCATCTTGCCGGGCACCGCCCAGTTGGCGATGTCACCGACCACACTGACCTGCATGGCGCCGAGCACGGCCACGTCGATCAGGCCGCCGCGGATCATGCCGAAACTCTGCGCCGAGTCGAAGTACGCGGCGCCGGGATTGACGGTGACGGTTTCCTTTCCGGCGTTGATGAGCTTGGGATCGGCCTCACCCTCCCACGGGTAGGGTCCAACGCCGAGCACCCCGTTTTCGGAGTGCAGCACGACGTGCACCCCCTCGGGCAGAAAGTTCGGAATGAGGGTCGGCAGACCGATGCCCAAATTAACATAGGAATCGGGGGCGAGTTCCTGGGCGGCGCGGGCCGCCATCTCATTACGCGTAAGGGCCATCAGTTCGCTCCAATTTCAGACGAAGGCCGCGGCCGCGTCGTCGTTTTCTCGATCGGCAGGTCGGCGGCGTCCACCGCGCCGAGCTGCACGATGCGGTTCACGTAGATGCCGGCGAGGTGCACCTCGTCGGGGTCGATCTGACCGGGTTCCACCAGTTCGTCGACCTCGGCGATGGTGATGCGGCCAGCCATGCCGGCGACCGGGTTGAAGTTGCGGGCCGATTTCTCAAACACCAGGTTGCCGTGCCGGTCGCCCTTCGCGGCCCGCACCAGGGCATAGTCGGTGACGATGGCCTCTTCCAGGACGTATTCCTTCTCGCTGCCGAGCGAAGAGAAGCGTCGTGTCTCCTTCGGCGGCGATGACACCGTCACCTCACCATCTGGGCCATAACGCCACGGAAGTCCGCCATCGGCGACCATAGTTCCGACGCCGCTCGCGGTGTAGAACGCGGGAATTCCGGTGCCGCCGGCCCGCAGCCGTTCGGCGAGCGTGCCCTGCGGCGTCAGCTCGACCTCGAGTTCACCGCCGAGGTAACGGCGCGCGAAATCCTTGTTCTCACCGATATACGAGGCGATGACCCTGGCTATGCGACCCTCCCGAAGGAGTTCGCCGAGCCCCCAGCCGTCGACACCGCAGTTGTTCGACGCAACGTGCAGGTTCGTGCTGCCGAGGGCGAGCAGCGCACGAATCAGAACGATCGGCACGCCGACCAGCCCGAACCCGCCGACAGCAAGCGAGGCACCATCGGGAATGTCGGCGACAGCGGCCGCGGCGGAGGGATAGGTCTTGTCCATGGTGCTTGGGTCCTTAGCTCGGCCGAATGGCGGTGTCGTCGGGCGTGGTCGCGTCGGTATCGGGTTCGGTGGCAGCCGCATCGAGCCCGGCGAAGGTCTCCCGGGCCACGGTGAACGCGGCATTGGCGGCCGGCACGCCCGCATAGATAGCGGTGTGCAGAATGGCTTCGCTGACCTCGGCGCGGCTCAGCCCGTTGGTCAGGGCCGCGCGCACGTGCATCGCGAGCTCGCCCTCATGCCCGCCGGTAACGAGCGCGGCGATGGTCAGGAAGCTGCGGGTGCGTCGGTCGAGACCCGGCCGCGTCCACACTTCGCCCCAGGCATAACGCGTGATGAAGTCCTGAAACACCGCGGTTTCGGGGGTGATCGCAGCCGTGGCCGCATCGACATGCTGGTCGCCGAGAACCGCGCGACGCACGAGCATGCCGTCCGCATAAGCGGATGCCGCGGTGCGGTCCGCCGATAGCGGCTCGGCCGGTCGCGCGGCAGCAGCCGAAGCGCCGACCAGCCATTCCCCGAGCAGTGCGCCGACCTCGATCGGCTGCTCGAGCGCCGGCAGATGCGCGACCCCGGCGATCTCTACGGCCCGGGCGCCGGGAATGCGCGCCGCCAGCTCCTGCAACTGCACGGTCGGTGTCACCGTATCGAGTTCGCCCGACACGCACAGGACGGGCGTGCGGATAGCGCTGAGTGCATCCGTTTGATCGAAAACAGCGAGCGCTTCACAAGCAAGCGCATAGGATTCGTCGTCGATGTCGAGCAGCGCATCGAGCGCGTTTGATCCGGCCTTGGGGTCGCGACCGAGAAAGTCGGGGGCGAACCAGCGACTGGCGCTGCCGATAATGAGCGAGGGGGTGCCGCTCGCGCGTACGCCGGCGGCTCGATCGGTCCAGGCCTCCGCGGTGCCGATTGTTGCGCCGGAGCAGAACACCGCGAGGCTCGTCAGGCGGCTCGGGTGGTTCACAGCCAGGGCCAGGCCAACGGCCCCGCCGAGCGAGATTCCGGCGTAGTGAAAGCTGTCGACGCCGAGAGAGTCGACCAGGCCAACGACGGCGTCGGCGATCTCCTCGATCGTGAACGCCGCGGTCGCACGAGGGCTGAATCCGTGCCCGGGCAGGTTGAAGCTGAGTACCCGATGGGTCACGGCGAGCGTCGGCACGACGCCGGCCCAGAGGTCGGCCGTGGTGCCGAGCGAGGGGCCGAGCACGATCAGCGGCGCGTTGGCGTCGCCGGTCGCAGCCGGCTCGATGGTGCACAGGATGACGGGCTGGCTCATGAAATCCTTACGTCTTTGTTGGAGTGGGCTGCGCCGGTGCCTGCTTCGACCATATCGGTTGCGGCGGCTGCCTCGGCCCGCCGCTTCACGGCATCCGCTCGCTGCCGGAACGCGCGCACGACGCGGTCGATGCCAGCCGCCGACTGCCCCGGCTGGCCCTCATAGTCGAAGGCCGCCCAGATTTGCGCGCGCAGTTCGTCGGAACAGCCCTCGGCGATGAGGATGCTCGCGAGCACGACCTGCAGCGGCCGGTTGGTCACGAAGGCCTCCTGCGAGGCGCGTTCGACCAGCGCAAACGCGGTGGTTTTGCCGACGGTTTCGGCCAGAATTGTGGTGACCCGTTCGCTGAACACGAGTCCGTCGGTGAGGTCGAGGTTGGCGCGCATGCGCTCCGGGTCCACGTCGAGGCGAGCGGCGAGCGACGCGGCGCCGGTCACCGCCGAGATCGTGAGCCGTTCGAGCACCCGCAGCGACTGCCATTCGGCATGCCAGGCCCCGCTCGGCCGCTGGTCTTCGGCGAGCATGCTGCCATAGAGAGTGGATGCCAGACCCGGCGTTTGCAGCGCAGCCGCCGTGATCAGCACGGCGGACACCGGGTTGCGTTTGTGCGGCATCGCGCTGGAACCACCCTGGCCGGGAGCGAGACGCTCGCTCACCTCGGCGATTTCGGTGCGGGAGAGCACGGAGACGTCGAGCGCAAAGGTACCGGCGACGCCGGTCGCGGCGGCCAGCACGGAGGCGAGTTCGGAGATGACGACCCGGTTGGTGTGCCAGCTGAGGCGTGGCACGACCAGGCCGACGTGGTGGGCGAAGCGGTCAATGACCGCGTCGAGCACGTCAGTGTCGACGGCTGCGCTGCGCCGGGCCCGAGCGATCTCGGTGAGCACGGCCAGGTTGCCGACCGCGCCTCCGAGCTGCACGGGCAGGGTGTCGCGAATGCCCTCGAGGCGCCTGGCGATGAGCAGCACGGCGTCGAGCCAACCGGCCGCGATAAAGCCGAAGCTCGTCGGCGACGCCTGCTGGCCGAGGGTGCGACCGCTCATCACGGTGCCGCGGTGCGCTTCGGCGAGGTCGGCGAGGGTGGCGCCGAAGGAGTCGAGCTGGTCAATGAGTTCGCAGGTCACCCGGCGGGCCACGATCATCGCAGCCGTGTCGAGGATGTCCTGGCTGGTCGCGCCGACGTGAATGTGGTCGGACGCTCCGGCCCGCACCTTCTCGGCGGCGCGGCCGAGGTGCTTCACGAACGGGATCACGGGGTTGCCGCCGCCCCTGGCCTCGACAGCGATCGCACCGAGGTCAAACTGGCTCGCGTCCCCGAGCGCGTCGCAAACGGCCAGCATCCACTCGGGGGCAAGCTCGGCGTCGACGAGCGCGCGGGTGAGGGCGAGCTCGGCGTCGACCATTGCCTGCAGCCACGCCTGATCGCTGGTCAGCTCGGATTCCCGAGTGCCGTGGCTCAGCGGGTTGAGCAGCCCGTCATCAAAGCTGTGGTCAGGCATCAAAGTCCAAAAAGACGGTCTCGTTCTCGCCCTGCACGCGAATATCAAAGCGGTACGACTCGGCTCCCCCGACGATTCCCTCGGAGACGCAGATGAGCGTGCTGCGGCGGTCGACCGGAACCGCGCTGAGCACGGCGTCGGTCGCGTGCAGTGCGGCGTCCTCGGCGAAGTAGGCCCGGGTGAACAGGTGGTGCGTGACACCACGAGCGAACACCGTCACCAGGATGTAGGGCGCTGCTGAGCCGGCCGCACCGGGCTTGAGCGTCGTGAAGGTGTAGTTGCCGGCGATCGTGGTCGCGCACCGGCCGAAGCCGGTGAAGGTGAACCCGTCGCGGTCGATGCTGCCACGGGAGCGGCTGAGCACGCCGCTCTCGTCGGCCTGCCAGATCTCGAGCAGGGCGTCGAGAATCGGCTCGCCTTCGCCGTCGGTGACGGCGCCATGAAAGCGGATGGCGCGGGGATGGTACCCGGGGACCAGCTCCGGCCCGCCCGCAAAGGGCAGGGCGTAGCCGTAGAACGGGCCGATTGTCTGCGACGGGGTCTGCAGAGCATGCTTCTGCGGGGTGCTGGTCTGCACGGCGGCAGCTACTCCGGCAAGGTCAGTCATGGGCTTCTTCGCCTTCCATCCAGGTGGACTTGGGTCCGGTGAGCACGATGTCCCAGTTGTAGCCGAGCGAGAACTCGGGCACGCTCAGGTTGTGGTCGTACTGCCCGATCAGGCGGGCGCGGGCGTCAGCTGAGGCAATCGACTGGTAGATCGGGTCGAGCGCGAACAGCGGGTCGCCCGGAAAATACATCTGGGTGATCAGGCGCTGCGTGAACGCGGTGCCGAACAGCGAAAAGTGGATGTGCGCGGGTCGCCACGCATTCACGTGGTTCTTCCACGGGTACGGGCCGGGCTTGATCGTGGTGAACGAGTATTCACCGTTCTCACCGGTAATAGCGCGGCCGACTCCGGTGAAGTTGGGGTCGAGCGGCGCGGGGTGCTGGTCGCGTTTGTGCACGTAGCGTCCGCCGGCGTTGGCCTGCCACAGTTCGATCAGCTGGTGTCGCACCGGGCGGCCTTCGCCGTCGAGCACCCGGCCGCCAACGGTCATCCGTTCGCCGATCGGTTCGCCGGCGTGCTGGATGGTGAGGTCGCTCTCGAGCAGGTTCACGTCGGTGTGGCCGAACGCGGGCGAGACCCGTTCGACCTCTTCCGGATCGACGCGCACGAGTTCGTGGGTGGGGTGGCGCAGCAGGGAGCTGCGGTAGGGGGCGTAGTTGCGACGCGGCTGGCGCTCTGGCGAGCCGCCGGCGGCGACGCGGGCTGCGGCATCCGCTTCGATCGCTTCGATCTCGGCGGTGATCTCGTTTTGGCTGGCCGGGCCGGTGCCGGGGCGCGGGGATGTCTGAGTCATGGCGTTCTCTATCTGTTAGAGCAGGAGGCCGGTGTACTGCTCGGCGAGCATGCGCTGCGCGAGCGGCGAGTGAGTGACGTAGTCGAGCTGGCCGAGCTGGCTGCGGTAGTCGAAGGCACCGGATTGCAGGTCGCCGGGGTTGGTGTGCAGCATCTCGGTCATCCAGCGGGAGAATTGCTGCACCCGCCACTGCCGGGCCAGCGCGGTATCGCTGTAGCCGGCCAGAAGCGTCTCGTCGTTGGCGTAGAACGCGGTGAGCGCGCTCGCGAGCTGGGTGACGTCGGAGATGGCCGAGTTGAGACCCTTCGCGCCGGTCGGCGGCACGATGTGGCCGGCGTCGCCGACCAGAAACAGGTTTCCGTAGGCCAGGCGGGAGGCCACGAAGCTGCGCATCGGGGTGATCGATTTGTCGGTGATCGGGCCTTCGTTCAGGGTCCAGCCCGGGGTGCCGAGCCGGGTGTGCAGCGCCTCCCAAATGCGCTCATCTGACCAGTTCTTAATATCGTCGGCCGGGTCGACCTGCAGGTAGAGGCGGGAGACGACCGGCGAACGCATCGACAGCATCGCGAAACCGTCTTCGTGCAGCGCATAGATCAGCTCGTCGGAGGAGGGTGCAACGTCAGCGAGGATGCCGAGCCAGGCGTAGGGGTAGCTACGGTCGAACAGGGTGATTTCTTCGCTGGGAATCGACGCCCGGCAGATGCCGTGAAAGCCGTCGGCGCCCACAACGAAGTCGGCGTCGATGGTGTGGTGCTCGCCGTCGTGCACGAAGGTCACGCTTGGGTTCTTGGTGGTCAGGCCGAGGGCGGCGACGTCGGATGCTTCGTAGTAGATCGTCGATCCGGCGTCGGTGTGCGCGGTGACGAGATCCTTGACAACCTGCTGCTGGCCGTAGACGGTGACCGTGCGGCCGATCAGCTCGTTGAAGTTCACGTTGTGGCGCTCGCCGGCATACTGCAGAAAAATTCCGTCGTGCTGCAGGCCCTCGAATGCGAGGCGGTCACCCACCCCGAGGCGGGTCAGGGTTTCGACCGACCCCTGTTCCAAAACACCGGCGCGGATGCGGCCGAGCACGTACTCCTGCGAACGATTTTCCACGACGATCGAGTCGATTCCGGCGTCACGCAAGGCCCAGCCCAGCAAGAGACCGGCGGGACCGGCGCCGATGATGGCGACGCGGGTGTTTTCGTGGGGCACAGATTCTCCTAGCGACGATGACAGGGTGTGTTGTCTTCAGTGTGCTGTACCGGTCAGGGCTCCGATGCCCTTCTTCCACTCAGTGAAAGTGCCGACAATCGGCCATTGCTCACGACTGCTGGGCACGCCGGTAGCCGAGAGCCCGACTGACTCCCTGCGCGGCCAGGCGTACCGCTTTCTCCTGCTCAGGGTCGACGGTGTCGGTCGTGCGGGTAACGATCGACACGGCCGCCACGACCTGGCCGGTGCGGTCCCGGATGGGCGCGGCAATCGAGCTCGACCCTGCCGTCATCTCCTCCGTCATGCGGGCCAGGCCGAGCAGCCGGATCTCGGCCAACCGCTTGCGTACCGCCTCGGGCTCGGTGACCGTGCGCGGCAGAAAGCGCTCAAGGCTCGCAGCGAGATACTGCTGCACCACGTCCGGCGGCGCGTGCGCCAGAAGCACCAGCCCCACCCCGGTCGAGTGCAGCGGTAGGCGAGCGCCGACCCGCGAGATCAAGCGAACCGCGTGGTGGCCCGAGAGCTTTTCCAGGTACAGTGCGTCGCGCCCGTCGAGGATGGCGAGGTGCACGTGTTCCCGCGTCGTCTCATACAGGTCTTCCAGGTAGGGCAGCGCGATCGTGCGCAGGTTGCGGGCGGTCGGCGTCTGCACCCCGAGCTCCCACAGCTTCATGCCGAGCGAGTACTGCCCATTCTCGTGCTTGCTCAGGCCGCCCCAGCTCACCCACTCGGCGACAAGCCGGTGCGTGGTGGAGAGCGGCAGGCCAGCACGTTGGGCAATGGCCGTCAGGGTCAGGGTGAGCGACGTCGCCCCGGCGGGCGCTGCGAACGCGTCGAGAATGGCGAAGAGCCTGGCCGCGACGGAACGATCGTCGACGGGGAGCGCAAGCGCCCCCTCGGGTTGCCTCGACCGCGCGGGTTTTCCTGACATCTATCCCCACGCTACTCGAAACCGGGGCTTCACCGAACTGGAGTTGTGTCGTGCGGGCCGAGGCCCTGCCGCCGTTTTTGTGGAGCGTGCGCCACTGCGCTTTTACCTCGCAGATATGATTTATCTGAACCTCGTTGCCAACGCGCGCTCGGGACAATCTGGTTGCAATGCGCGGTGGCATCTGAAAAGGGGGAATCATGACCGGGGTGCAGGAACGGCTGCTGCAACCAGCAGACGCGGTGACCTGTCGAGAGATTGTTCTGGACTTCTGGGTCGACCCCGAACTCGTATTCCTGCGTCTCCTGAAGTCTGAGAAAAACGCCTTCTGGCTGGATAGCGGGTTCGAAGCAGAGACCGGGGTGAGCTACCTGGGATTGCCCTCGCCATCGGCCCCGGTGGTCACGGCATCCGGCGCCGGCGACACCGTCCTCGTCTCGGGAGTGGGCACGAGCGACAGGTTCGAGGGCTCGATCTTCGACCTGCTCCGGCTGACGACCACCACTCGCGGAGCCGGCCCTGTGGCTGACCCTGTGGCTGACCCGGCCGACGGTCTGCGGATCGGCTGGGTCGGGTGGCTGGGTTATGAACTGGGTGCCAAAACCGTGGGGTCGCCGCGTCACCCGTCTGCCCTGCCCGACGCTGCCCTGATGTGGGCCGATCGCATTATCGCTTTCGACCACCGCGCGTCGACCATGTCCCTCCGCGTCCCCGCCGGGTCGCCGACAGCAAAGCTGTGGGTCCGGGACGTTCAGGCGACCCTCCGCTCCCTGGTCGGGAGCACGGTACCGCCGCTCCCGGAAGCCGGGCAGCCGAGGAAGGCCTCGCTACGTCATACCCACGCGGAGTACGTCGACCTCGTCGAGCAATGCCGGGATGCCATCGCGGAGGGTGATGCCTACCAAATCTGCCTGACCAACGAGATCACCATCGAGGGAGCCCTGGACCCGGTCCAGACCTATCGCCGGTTGCGTCGCCTGAACCCGGCACACCATGGAGCGCTGATCCGTTTCGCCGACTTCGCGCTGTTGAGTTCCTCCCCCGAGCAGTTTCTGGAGGTGTGCCCGGACGGAACAATGACTACCCGACCGATTAAGGGTACGCGTCCCCGAGGCCGAACATCCGAGGAAGATGCCGGGCTCATCACCGAGCTGGCCGGTCATCATAAGGAGATCGCGGAGAACGTGATGATCGTGGATCTCATGCGCAATGATCTGGGTCGGGTGGCCGAAACCGGCTCGGTGCAGGTCCCCGATTTACTCCGGGTCGAGTCCTACCAAAACGTGCACCAACTGGTGAGCACCATCTCGGCGAGGATCGACCCACGACTTACCTGGGTCGACGCCGTTGAGGCATGTCTGCCGGCCGGGTCCATGACCGGAGCGCCAAAACACAGCGCGATGAGCATCATCGATCGGCTCGAAGGCGGCGCCCGGGGACCCTACGCCGGCGCCTTCGGCTACATGGGGGCAGACGGTCGCGTCGACCTGGGCGTGACCATTCGAAGCCTCGTAATTGGACCAACGACGACGACCATCGGCGCGGGTGGCGGCATTACCGCCTGGTCGGTAGCCGAGGAAGAGTACGAGGAAACGCTGCTCAAGGCCGCGCCGCTGCTGGCAGCCGCGTCTGCGGTGATCATCGCCTGACGAGGCCTGTCCGGTCAGGGCCGGCCCGAACTATCTGTGATTATTGTGACCCGCAAGACGGCGAAGGGGATCTTCGACACGCCCTGCTGGCGCTCCTCACCGTGGAGCCGATGACCGGATTCGACCTGTCGAAGGCGTTTCAGGTATCCGTTTCGCATGTCTGGCACGCGCCCGACTCGCAGATCTACCCGGAACTTTGCTCTTCCACTGGATGGAAGTGGCCTGAAGGGGGGCGTCGGTGCTCGTTAGTCTCCGAGAAAGACAATGAGTGTGTTGACTGCTCAAACCAGGCTTCTGCACTTCTCTTGCACCAATAACAGCGTCCCGCGCACCCACAGCAGCACTACCCGCACCACCACACAATGGAGTGAAAATGAAGAAATCGCTATTGATCGGACTTGCCGCGGCATCCGTTCTCGCCCTCAGCTCCTGCTCGGCCGGCGCCGACACCAGTGCCCCGGCCGGCAGTGACACTCTCACGCCCGTCACGGTCGGC
Source organism: Cryobacterium sp. TMS1-20-1 (assembly GCF_004402355.1). NCBI lineage: Bacteria > Bacillati > Actinomycetota > Actinomycetes > Micrococcales > Microbacteriaceae > Cryobacterium > Cryobacterium sp. TMS1-20-1. The sequence goes on from NZ_SOGF01000054.1 coordinate 107,149, forward strand.
GTCATCCCCATCGCCGACACCGCCCCCCTCTACCTGGGCCTCGAGCAGGGCTTCTTCGAGGATGAGGGCCTTCAGCTCACCATCGAAACGGCCACCGGCGGCGCCGCGATCGTGCCGGCCGTTGTGAGCGGCGACTACCAGTTCGGCTTCAGCAACCTCGTCTCGCTCATGGTCGCCAACGACAAGGGCTTGCCGCTCCAGGTCGTCAACGCGGCCGTCGCCTCGACCGGTGATGTCACCAGCGACTTCGGAGCTGTAATCGTCAAGGGCGACTCCCCCGTCGAAACCCTCGCCGACCTCGACGGCAAGACCGTTTCGGGCAACAGCCTGAACAACATCGTCGACACGGTCATGCGCAGCTCGATAGATCGCCTCGGGGGCGATTCCGCGTCGATCTCCTTCGTCGAGGTTCCGTTCCCCGACGCCAGCGCTGCCGTTGAAAACGGACAGGTTGATGCCGCCTTCGTCGTTGAACCCTTCGTCACCGCCGCGATCGAGAGCGGCCAGCGCGTCATCTCCTACGGCTACGCGGACTTCGATGTGAATCTCGACGTTGCTGCCTACTTCTCGTCCGCTGCGACCGTGGCAAATGACCCGGAACTTGTCACGAAGTTTCAGACAGCCATGAAGAAGTCGCTCGAATACGCGCAGGCCAACCCCGACGCCGTACGTGCGATCATCGCGACTTACACCGCAACTCCGGCCGAGGTACTGGCGAAGATCGTGTTGCCGAAGTTCCCGACCGCGTTCAACGTGGAGGCTGTCACAGCGCTCGGCGAGGCTGCCCTCAAGTACGGCGTGGTCGAAACCGCGCCAGACATGAGCACGTTCCTGCCGTAACCCGCCCATCCCGCACCGACCACGAGGAAGTGGCTTGCCAGAATGAGAAAACAACGTAGCGCTGCTGCCGGGCCGAAAGCGAAAGCTTTGGGCCTGGGCATCAGCGGAATTATCCTGTTCTTCCTGATCTGGGAGGCCACTCCCCGGCTCGGCCTGGTCAGCGACCGCTACCTTCCGCCGGCCAGCGAGGTGTTGGTGCGCCTCGGCCAATACCTGACCGAGGCCGCGTTCTGGCAGGACGTCGCCGACACCATGACGAGCTGGGCCCTGGGCCTGGCAATCGCCACGGTCGCCGCCATCGCCGTCGGCCTGATCATCGGGTCGAGCCGGTTTCTGCGCCGCGCCACCCACACCACGATCGAGTTCCTGCGGCCGATTCCCTCGGTCGCGCTGATTCCCCTCGCCGTGCTGATCTTCGGCACCAGCATCGAATCCACCCTGCTGCTCGTGGTCTACGCCTCATTCTGGCAGGTACTGCTGCAGCTGCTCTACGGCATCGCCGATGTGGATGCTGTCGCGAACGACACCGCGAAAAGCTACGGTCTGGGCCGACTCGCCCGGGTACGTTACGTCATCTGGCCGACCGCCCTGCCGTACCTGATGACCGGGCTGCGGCTCGCCGCCGCGGTCGCGCTGATTCTGGCGATCACCGCCGAACTCATCATCGGCACCCCCGGACTCGGCAAGCAGATCGCGCTCACCCAGTCCGGCGGCGCCATCTCCTCGATGTATGCCCTTGTGCTGGCCACCGGCATGATCGGCGTGCTCATCAACCTCGGCGCCCGCATCATCGAAAAACGGGTGCTGTCCTGGCATCCCTCCGTGAGAGGAGAGGTCGTCCTGTGAGTCCCCTCAAACGCATCGCCTACTTCTTCGGCCTGCCCATTCTGCTCATCATTCTCTGGTACGCCCTGTCGTATGGCACGACGAACTTCTTCGTGCCCAAGCCCATCGAACTGGCCCAGACCCTGTGGACCACCTGGATCGGCGACCGCTTCACTGAGGACGTGCTGCCCAGCCTCGGCCGCCTCGCGGTCGGCCTGTTCTTCGCGATCGGCCTGGGCATCGTGTTCGGGCTGCTCATCGGTTCCACCCGCTGGCTGCGCAACCTGCTCGAGCCGCTGCTCGAATTCTTTCGCGCCATCCCGCCGCCTGTGCTCGTGCCGCTGCTCATGCTGCTCATCGGCGTGAACGACAGCATGAAGGTCGCCGTCATCATCTCCGGTGCCATCTGGCCAGTGCTGCTCAACACCGTCGAAGGCGTGCGCGCCGTCGACTCGGTGCTGAGCGACAGCTGCCGCAGCTACGGGATTCGCGGCTTCGCGCGCATCCGCTACTTTGTTCTTCCCGCGGTCACTCCGCAGATCATGGCCGGGGTGCGGCAGTCGCTGTCGATCGGCCTGATCCTCATGGTGATCAGCGAGATGTTCGCCTCATCGTCGGGGCTCGGCTTCACGATCGTGCAGTTCCAGCGCAACTTCGCCATCCCCGAGATGTGGAGCGGCATCGTCGTGCTCGGCCTCATCGGTCTGGGCCTGGCCATTATCTTTCAATTCGTCGAACGACGGGTACTGCACTGGTACCACGGTCTGAAGGAAATCACTCATGACAGTTAGCGAGACCACCATGAACCAGCCCGTACAGCCCCTCCCCGCCGTCCAGGCCGTGCCGATGCTCTCGGTGCGCGGCCTGCAGAAAATCTACAAGGTGCCCGGCGGCGAGGTCGAGGCCGTGCGCGACCTCACCTTCGACCTCGCCGAGGGCGAACTGGTCTGCCTCGTCGGTCCTTCCGGCTCGGGCAAGACCACCCTGCTCAAGTGCATCTCGGGACTGATGGAACAGACCAGCGGCACCGTTGAACTGAACGGCAGCAAGGTCACCGGCCCGCCCAAGTCGATGGCCGTCGTCTTTCAGGAGTACGGCCGCAGCCTGTTTCCCTGGATGACGGTGCGCGCCAACGTTGAGCTGCCGCTGAAGAACCAGAAGGTTCCCAAGGCTGAACGCACGGCGCTCGTCGACGCCGCGCTCAAGTCGGTCGGACTCGACCACGTGCCGAAGAGCTACCCGTGGCAGCTGTCCGGTGGCATGCAGCAGCGCGTCGCGATCGCCCGCGCCGTGGCCTACCGCCCGCAGGTGCTGCTCATGGATGAGCCGTTCGCGGCCGTCGACGCGCAGACCCGCGCCGACCTCGAAGACCTGATCCGCACTATTTGGAAGCAGCTCGGCATCACGATTCTGTTCGTCACCCACGACATCGACGAGTCGGTGTACCTCGGCGAACGCGTCATCGTGCTGTCGAGCTCGCCGACCGTCGTGCAGGAAGACCTCAAGATCGATCTGCCCGCCGAGCGCGACCAGCTCAACACCCGCGCCCTGCCCCGCTTTATGGAGCTGCGCTCGCACGTCTACGCCGAGATTCAGCGCGCCAAGCTCGGCCCGGTCACCGAGCAGATCACGGCGCAGCGCAAGGCTGCACTCAAGTAACTACGCACAATACAAGCGGATGCCCCGACGAATTTCGCCGGGGCATCCGCTGTGCCGCTGACGCTAGGAGACGCTAGGAGACGCCGATCGTGACGATCGCGGGGCCGCCGCGCACGGCATCCGCTTGGAGGCCGGTGGATGAGGTGACGGCGCGGGAGACGCAGCAGCACATCTTCGCGGCGGCGTGCTGCTCGCGTTCGCTGTAGAACACGTCGCGGTGGTCGATGGCGCCCTCAAGCGCCAGCACCTTGACCTCGCACAGGCCGCACTCGCCCTTGCGGCAGTCGAACATCATCTCGACGCCGGCGTCTTCGAGGGCTTCGAGCATTGAGCGGCCGGCGGGAACGCGCGCCTCGACGCCGAGGCTGGGCACCCGCACGACGAATTCTTCCGGGTCGTACCAGCCGCTGTTTCCGAAGGTCTCGAAGCGCAGGTTGGGCAGGTTGAGCTCGCGTTCGCGCCAGGCGCGGCGCACCGCATCCATCAGGCGGATCGGACCGCACATGTAGAGCTCGGACGCGGGGTCGATATTGCCGACCAGGTCGGTCACCGACAATTCGGTGCCCTCGTCGTCGATGTGCACCTTCAAATTGTCGCCGTGCAGGGCGAGCAGTTCGGGCAGATAGGCCATGCGCTCGCGGCTGCGCGCCGCGTAGACGAGTGTGTACTCGGCTCCCAAACTCTTCAGGACCCGCGCCATGTTGACGATTGCGGTCACACCGATGCCGCCGGCCAGCAGCACGTAGCTGGGCGCGCCGACCCGCAGCGGAAAGTTCTGCAGCGGTTGGGTGATCTCCAGCGTGTCACCGGGCTTCAGGGTGTGCATGAAGATCGAGCCGCCACGAGACAGCGGTGCCTGAAGCACGCTGATCGATACCCGCGAACCATCCTCGGTCGAGTCGACGACGGAGTAGGAGCGCTTATGCCGCTCGCCGTCGATGGTGACGAACAGGTCGAGGTGCGACCCCGGTTCGGCCCGTTTCGGCAGGCTGGGCGCGAGCACGATGCGCTGAATATTGCTGGCAACAGCGACGGCCTCGATGACGGACGCCTGCTGCCAGACCTCAATGTTGGTTGCTGCCATGGTCGTGCCCGCCTAGTTGGCGGCGCTCACGCGCCCGGCGCGGCCGGCGGAGACCGGTCGGCCTTCGGCCTCGAGCATGCGTTCGATGAGGCGGCGCACCCACAGGCCGCCGGCGTCGATGTTGAGGTTGTAGAACTCGTAGTCGGGGTTGGCGTCGATCGCCGTCTGCTGGGCCAGCAGCATGTCTTCGTCTTCCTTGAAGACACCGGAGACCCCGGCGCGCAGCTGCGAGGTGATGAGCTGGCTTTCCAGGCGGTAGTTGCGCATGAAGGCCCAGAAGTAGTGGGCGCTACGGGCCGTTTCGGGAGTGATGGTGTTCATGACGTAACCGTTGACGCCCTGGCTGCGGTCGCCTTCTTGCGCTCCGGTGCCGGCCTTCGCTACTCCCACGTCAATGTTGATGGTGGAGGGCGCCTCAAAGTGGATGATCTGCCACCGGTCAACCTTGCCGGTGAAACCCGGAAACTTGTCGCGCATGTTCTTCAACCAGAACGGCGGGGCGTCGATGTTGTGCATCCAGCGCGAGACGGTGACGGTCGTGTCGTCGTGGGTCACCTCGAAGTCACTCTCGCTGAGCTCGGCCTGGCCGATGCTCGAACCGTGCACGAATTCTTCGTGGGTGAGGTCCATCAGGTTGTCGAGCACGAGCTGGTAGTTGCAGGTGACCGGGATGGTGAGGCCGTCGCCGGCCCACTCGGGATGGTCCATCTGGTGCATGTCGGGGATGGTGTCGGGGTTGGCGAGCGTCGCATCGCCCAGCCAGACCCAGAGAAAACGGTGGCGTTCAACGACCGGGTATGACGGCACGGTCGCGCTCGGGTTGATCGTCTCCTGGGCGGGCATCGATACGCACCGGCCAGCCGAGTTGTAGACGATGCCGTGGTATGGGCACTGGATCTCATCCTTAGCGAGTACTTTGCCCTGCGACAACGGCGCGAGGCGGTGCCAGCAGGCATCGGCGAGCGCGACCGGACGGCCGTCTTCGGTTCGGTAGATGGCGAGCGGCTTGTCGGCGACTTTGCGGGAGATCAGCTTGCGCGTGACCTCGTGGTCCCACGCGGCGACGTACCAGGTGTTCAAGGGGTAGTTGAGCACCTTATTCGTGGTCGAACTCTTGGTCTGGATAATCGTCATTGAAAACCTCCGGTCAGCTACCTATCCCCATAGATAGTTAGCGCAGGTCCAGACTATCTATGCTGGTAGGTACTTACAAGACTGAAAGGGGAACGCCTTGAGCCTTCGACACGCCCTGTTGGCGCTCCTCACGGTGGAACCGATGACCGGGTACGACCTGTCCAAGGCGTTCCAGGCGTCCGTTTCGCACGTCTGGCATGCCCCCGACTCGCAGATCTATCCGGAACTGCGTCGCATGGAGGCTGACGGGCTGGTCGTGGGCACCGAGGTGCCGTGGGGGCCGCGCGGCAAGAAGCGCGAGTACCACGTGACCTCCGGCGGGCTCGAGGCCTTTCGGGCCTGGATGAACGAGCCGCTCAGCTACACCCGAGAACGCGACCCCGCGCACCTCAAGGCCGCCTACCTCGAGTGGGCCGAGCCGGACGCAGCGCGCGCCCAGCTGCGCGCGCACATCGCGAACTACGCTGAACGCCGCGCCGAATGGCTCGAGAAAGTGCGGGAGATCGACACCGGAACCAGCGCGATGCTCGAAAAACGTCTCGCGCACGCGCCCAAGAGCGAGCACGCGAGCATCCGCACCTACAAGCGCTACACCTACGAGGGTTTGATCGCGCGGGCTGAGCACGAGATCGAGTGGGCCGAGCGGGGGCTCCGGCTCATCGACGACCTTAACGGAGGCGACCTCACCAGAGCGGACGCCGCGCCCCCGCAAGCTGACCGGCACGAGCCGCGGCATCCACTTTCCTAAGAAACCGCGTGCTCCCGGCGCAGGTCGGCCTTACGGATTTTGCCGCTCGCCGTGCGCGGCATCTCGGCCACGATCACGACGCGTTTCGGAATCTTGTAGCGGGCCAGACGATCACGAAGGTGGGCCTGGATGTCGTCGGAGTCGAGGGTGAAACCGTCGCGCACGGTCACGACGGCGCAGGGCACCTCGCCCCATTTCTCGTCGGGAACGCCGATCACCGCGACGCTCGACACCGATTCGAGTTCGGAGATGGCCAGCTCGATCTCAGCCGGATAAATGTTCTCGCCGCCGGAGATGATCATGTCTTTCAGCCGGTCGGAGATGAACAGATAGCCGTGTTCGTCGGTGTAGCCCATGTCGCCGGAGCGAAACCAGACGTTGCCGGCGTAGCTGTCGGCGGTGGCCTCTGCACGATTCCAATACTCGCGAATCACGTTCGGCCCGGAGATTTGGATCTCGCCGACCTCACCAACCGGCACCTCGGTGCCGGTCTCGTCGACGATGCGCACGTCGGTGAAGAAGTGCGGCAGCCCGGCCGAACCGGCCTTCTCGCGGGACTTGTGCGCTGCGAGGCTCGTCGCCCCGGGCGCCGTTTCGGTGAGGCCGTATCCGCCGGAGAATGCCAGCCCGCGTTTCTCATAGGCCTCCAGCACCCGGGTCGGCACCGCCGACCCGCCACAGGTCAGCTTCTGCAGCGAGCTGATGTCGGTGGTCGTCCAATCCGGATGCTCGCACAGCAGCTGGTACGTCGTGGGTACGCCGCTGATCACGGTGGCCTTGTGTTGCTCGATCAAGTGGAGGGTGCGGCCGGGCTCGAACTTGGGCTCGAGCACGACGGACCCGCCCTTCAGCAGCGTGGGCAGCACCCCCATGCCAAGCGACGCGACGTGGAACATCGGCGCGATCATCAGGGCCACATCGCTGCTGACGAAGTCGTAGTCCACGAGCACGTTGAAGCTGTTCCAGGTCATGTTGCCGTGCGTGAGCAGGGCGCCCTTGGGCTGCCCGGTGGTTCCGGAGGTGTAGAGAATGAGCGCGGGATCGTCGAGGGTGACGTTCTCGTCGCGGTGCGTGGCTGGGGCGCTGAGAATGACCTCCTCGAGGTCTTCGACCAACAGGCCGGCTGGGCCGGTCTCGGCGGCCGACGCCGCGGCATCCGCTACCCGAATGCGCTGCACGATCTGCGTGCCGGTCGATCCGCGCTCGGCCAGCTCAGTCAGCGACGCCGCGTGTACGAGGATACGGCTGCCGGAGTCGGTCAGGGCGAAAGCGATCTCGGGTGCCGCCAGGCGGGTGTTGAGCGGCACGAAGATGGCGCCGAGGACCCCGCAGGCGAAAAGGGTCTCGAGGAAAGCCGGGTGGTTCTCGCCGAGATAGGCCACCCGATCACCCGAGCGGATGCCGCGGGCGTCGAGTGCGTTCGCCAGCCGGTCGACGCGTTCGGCGAATTCGCCATAGCTGAGGCGATCGTCGCCGCTGATCAGCGCCGTCTGGTCGGCCGACTTGATGCGTCGGCGGTGGATCCACGAACCGAGACCTTGGTTATGCATCGTTGCATGTACCTTTCACACGTCTCGCAAGTGGAGACACTGACACTGGGTGGGTCAGGGGTGTGCTCACCGTACTACCTGGGCACACCCCCGAATTGCTAGCTCGCGATCATAGCCCCGACGTCCGGCGCCTCGGTCACGATCTCGTACTTCTGCGTGAGGTCGCCGAGGTCGGCCAGCACGTCGGCGGGCACCTCGCCGTCGAAGGTTTCCATTTTCATGTTCTCGGCGACGGCTGCGTCCATGCCCATGAAGGCGGGGAGTGTCGCCCGCACGTCGTCGAGGTTGGCTTCGGCCGAGGCGAGGGTCTCGTCGACCGCATCCCGGAACTTGGTGAGGGTGTCAGCGTTGGCCGCGGCGTACTTGGCACTGGTGAAGGTGACCATGGTGGGCAGGCCGGGAAGGGCCTGCTGGTTCGGGTAGCCGATGAGCTTGAAGTCGCTGCTCGCGAGCGCCTTGCTCAGGAACGGCTCCGGCAACCAGATGGCGTCGGTGTTGCCGGCGGCGAGCTGGGCTTCCCTGTCGGGAAAGGGCATTTCGTTGAAGTTGATCAGCGTTGAGTCGCCGCCGTCAATCTCGGTGCTCTCCTTGATGGTGAGGTCGCCCTGGGTGCTGACCGCGTTGACCGAGACGGTCTGGTTTTCGAGGTCCGCGAAGCCGTCAATACCCGAGTCCGTGCGCACGACGACACCGTTGATGTCATCGCCGTCGGCCTTGGAATTGCTGTAGCCGGTGACGATCTGCGTCTGCAGGCCCTTATCGACGGCCACCATGACCGAGAGCGGGTTGCCGATGGCAAAGTCCATGCTGCCGGCATACACGGCGGGCAGCATTGCGGCACCGCCCTGCCCGGTTTGCAGCTGCACGTCGAGGCCGTGCTTTTCGAAGATGCCCTCGTCGATGCCGTACTGCATCGCAACCGAGGGGGCGATCGCGAGCACGCCCACGGTCACCGTGGTCAGGGCGCCGTCGGCGGAATCGGCCGTGGTGTCGGCCGCCGGAGTTTCGGTCGACGAGCAGCCGGTGAGGGCCACGGCTACGATCGCCAGGCCGGCCAGGCCCGAAATGGTGCGGGTGCTGTGAAACATGGTGCCTCTTCCTTGAGGGTTGGGTGGGTCAAGCGACGTGCGGTCAAACGGTCAAGCGGATGCCGGTCAGACGTAGAAGCGGTACAGCCCGTGCGCGACGACGGCTGGTTTGGTGCCGCCCTCGATCTCGATGGTCTGGTCGACGCCGAGCTGCACGCCGCCGGCGATCTCGGTGACCGACGCGATGGTCGCCCGCATGCGAATCTTCGAGCCGACGGTGACGGGGGCGGGAAAGCGCACCTTGTCGAGGCCGTAGTTGACCTTGGTGGTGACATCGGTCACGTCGAGCAGCTCGGTCCAGAACGGAATCGCGAGCGCCAGGGTGAGAAAACCGTGCGCGACGGTGGTGCCGAAGGGGCCGTCCTTGGCCTTGACCGGGTCGACGTGCAACCACTGGTGGTCATCGGTGGCGTCAGCGAAGGTGTCGATCTGCGTCTGGTCAACCTCGACATAGTCGGTGTAGCCCAGGTCGGTGCCGGCCAGGCCGGGCAGTTCGGCGAAGGTGGTGACGGTCGTGCTCATGATGCTCCTTATATAGGTACGTTAAATGAAAGCGCTGTGCCCGGTGATGGCGCGGCCGACGATGAGGCTGTTGATCTCGTGCGTGCCCTCGTAGGAATACACGGCCTCGGCGTCGGCGTGAAAGCGGGCGACATCGGTGTCGAGGGTGATGCCGTTGCCGCCGACGACCTCGCGGGCCAACGCGACGGTGTGGCGCATCCGCTCGCAACAGAACATCTTGGCCAGCGCCGAATTCTCCTCGGTGAACAGGCCGGCTTCCTGCTGCTGGGTGAGCCGCACCACCAGGCCGAGCGAAGCGGTGACGTTGCCGAGCATGGTGGCGAGCTTCTGCTGGGTGAGCTGAAAGGCCGCAATCGACTTGCCGAACTGCTCCCGGCTAGTCACGTAACGCAGGGCCGCTTCGTAGGCCCCGGCCTGCAGGCCGGTCGCGATCCAGGCCACGTCGGAACGCATCGACCGCAGCAGGGCCGCAACATCCTTGAAAGAATTGATGCGCTGCAGCCGGTCGCTCTCCTGCACCTCCAAGTTCACGAGATCGATGTCGGAGTTCTGCATGATGCGCAGGCTGGTCTTGCGCTGGATCTTCTTGAGGGTGACGCCCGCGGCATCCGTCGGCACCAGAAAGGCCTTGACCTGGTTGTCGGCTTCGTCGCGGGCGAAAACGGCAAGGACCTGGGCGCTCGTCGCGCCGCCGATCCAGCGTTTCTGGCCGTTGAGCACCCAGCTGTCGCCATCGCGACGGGCGCTCGTGGCGAGCCCGCCGGCAATGTCGGAGCCGTGCTCGGGTTCGGTCAGCGCGAACACACCGGTGTAGTCGAAGGTCGCGATTCTCGCGTCGAGCGCGGCGACCTGCTCCGGGCTGCCGCCGAGGTTCACCGTGGTGCGAAACAGTCCCGACTGGGCGTTGTAGAACGTGGCAACGGAAGCGTCGGTGCGGGCCAGTTCGAAATCGCGAAAGCCCCCAAATAGCGCGCTCGTAGCCCGGTTCATGAGGTCGAGCTCGACCATTTTCGGCACGATCTGGAACGGGAATTCCCCCGCCTCCCAGTGGTCGGCGAGCAGCGGCTGCACGTCGGTGTCGAGCACGGCGCGCAGGTCTTTCAGGACCTCGAGCTCGTCGGCACTGAGCAGTGGGGAGAAGCCGAACTGGTCGCTCGGGTAGAAGGCGGTCATGCGACGAGTCCGAGCAGGCGCACGGCGTTGTCCTTGAGAATTTTCGGACGCACCGTGTCTTTGAGGTTCAGGTCGGCGAAGTCTTTCAGCCAGCGGTCCGGGCTGATCAGGGGAAAGTCGCTGCCGAACAGCACCTTGTCCTGCAGGAAGGAGTTGGCCTGGCGCACCAGGTTCTCGGGAAAGTATTTCGGCGACCAGCCGGACAGGTCGATGTAGACGTTCTGCTTGTGGGTGGCCACGGCGAGTGCTTCGTCCTGCCACGGCACGCTCGGGTGCGCCATGATGATCGACAGTTCGGGAAAGTCGGCGGCGACATTGTCGAGCAGCATCGGGTTCGACAGGCCGAGCTTGAGGCCGAACCCGCCGGGCAGGCCCGATCCGATCCCGGTCTGCCCGGTGTGGAACAGGGCGGGCAGGCCGAGGTCCTGCAGGGCAGCCCAGAGCGGGTAGAACTGCTCGTCGCTCGGGTTGAAGTTCTGCACGGTGGGGTGGAATTTGAAGCCGCGCACCCCAAAATCGCCGGCCAGACGCTGGGCCTGAGTGACGGCATCCGCTCCCCGGGTGGGGTCGACCGAGCCGAACGGAATCAGCACGTCGTTGTTGCGGGCAGCGCCACGGGCGATCTCTTCGCTGCTGTTCGGCGGGTGGTTGAGGTTGCGGGAGGCGTCGACGGTGAACACGACGGCGGCCATGTTGCGTTCGCGGTACATGGCGGCGATCTCGTCGAGGCCGGGGCGCGGGGCATCCGTTTTGAAGTATTTGCTGGCGGCGTCGACGAGCGGCTGCGGCAGGGCGTTGTGCCCGTCGTCGCCGATTTCGATGTGCACGTGGGTGTCGATGGCCGTGAGGGCGTCGACGTTTAGGCCGAGTTCGTAGACCATTACTTGGCGGGCTGGAGCTCGGCCGGAAGCTCGGGCAGCTTTTCGCCGACGCTCTGCAGTTTGTCGCCGAACAGGGAGGAGAAGTCCTCGCTGAGCGCCTCGACGGTCCAGCCGCCGGTTTCGAACGCGGTCGACACGACCTCGGGGTGCGACCACAGCTGCACTCGGTCACCGCCGGAGCCGACGACCTGTCCGGTGATGCCGGCCGCAGCGTCGGAGGCGAGAAAGCCGACGACCCCGGCGACGTCCTGCGCGGTGCCGTAGCCGAGCACCCGGCGGGCGAAGGGCGGCATAGTCTCTCCGCGGGCGGCGGCGGCGTTGAAGGCCTTGAAGAAGGGAACGGTGTCGGTCATCGCGGTGGCAGCGACGGGCACAACGGCGTTGACGGTGACGTTGGCGCGGGCCAGTTCCATCGACCAGGTGCGCACCATGCCCACGATGCCGGCTTTCGCGGCGGCATAGTTGGTCTGGCCGAAGTTTCCGCGCTGGCCGGTCGGCGAGCCGATGCAGATGATGCGCCCACCCTCGCCCTGTTCGCGAAAGCGGATGGCCGCCTCACGCACACAGGTGAACGTGCCGCGCAGGTGCACGTTGATGACGGTGTCGAAGTCGTCGTCGGTCATCTTCCAGACCACGGTATCGCGCAGCACGCCGGCATTGGTGACGAGGACGTCGAGGCGGCCGAAGCTATCGACTGCGGCTTTCACGAGCTGCTGCGCGGTGGCCGTCGAGCCGACCGCTGCGACGACGGTGACGGCCTGGCCGCCAGCATTGACGATGCTCGCGACGGCGTCATCGGCGATGAGCTGGTCCGCATCGTTGATCACAACGGATGCCCCCTGCCGCGCCAATTCCTGCGCGTAGGCCAGTCCGAGTCCGCGGCCACTGCCGGTCACGATTGCTACTTTGCCGGTCAACGCTTTGCTGGTCAACGTCATTGTGACTCCTCGTTCGCTGTGGCACCAGTGCCACGATTGTCCGTACGTAAAACTAATGAAAACCTATACCGTTGAAATTGTCAACTAATTGACAAGGGTTTATTCTAGGGAAATGACAGAGTCCGTTCCGGCAATGAAGTCACCCCCGGTTTCCCGTGCCAAGCGCGCGAACACCTCGCCGTCCGAGGCTGCGGTTACCGGCACGGGGGCACCGATCGCGGTGCCGTTCTGTTCTGGCGCGGCCGACTCGACCTCCGACCGTCTGCGCGACCCGGACCGCCTGCGCGATACCGACCTGGCCAATGAGATCGAGTTCATGACCGCTCGGGCCCGCTCGGTGGGTTCCGGTCGGGCGAACACCATGCTCGCCGAACTCGACCTGCGCGTGCGCTCGTATTCGGTGCTGTCTCTGGCCTGCAGCGGGCAGAACCCGTCGCAACGCGAGCTTGCCGGCTTTCTCAGCCTCGATCCCAGCCAGATCGTGGCCCTGGTCGACCACCTGGAGAATCGCGGCGCGGTCACCCGGGAGCAGGACCCGCGCGACCGCCGCTCCAAAGTGATCGTGGCCACCACGGCCGGGCGGGTGCTCTATCGGCAGGCTCGCGCCGTCATCCAGAAGGCAGAGGACCAGTCGCTGCGCGACCTCAGTACCGCCGAGCGCGAGCAGCTGCGCTCCCTGCTGCGCCGTATCGCGTTCGAGCCGGGGCACTGACGCACCTGACGCACCTGACGCACCTGACGCGAAGCTTGCAGGCGCGGGCGACATCGCCGGGGCCGGGCGCACCTGAAGTTTGCCGGCGCGGGCAGCCTGCCGGGCGCGCCTTCAACTCACGGCGTGCCCGCGCGGATGGCCGCAGGCAGTCATTCGTTTGCCGATTCGTGGGGTGTGATGCCCCGTCGGTGACTAATAGCGGGCGCACTGGGCCAAAATAAGCATGACTCCACCGGCGCGATCACAAGGAGGCAGTCATGACCGACACGAGCATCGGAACCGGCAGCAAGGACGGCCCGTGGGTGCGGCTCCCCCCACCCGGGTCGTCGGAGCACCTCGTGTATCGCGACGAGGCCGCCGATCCCCCGGCACTGGTCTGCAAAGTCGGGTCGACGACGCTGTCGTATCGACTGGGCTGCATCGAAGACCTGCATGCCATGCTCAAGGCCAACGGTGGCTGGGTGGAGTTGGGGGCCGCCGACGAGAAGAAAGGCCCCAAGCCCGACACCGTCGAGGCTTGGGGCCGCGCCGCGGACAACCCAGTCGGCGGCTGGTACGGCCTGAAAAACGGTTTCCGCGGCCGTTTCGGCAGGTACGTCCCGCCGCTACTTGAGGCCCTCGGCCTGGCCGAGGTCGAGCACAACCCGCGCAACGATCGCATGCGGGCCGTCTGAGCGCTGTCGCATCGAAGCGAATCAAGTGCTCGCGCGGAACCGGCCCCGATCCCACCCCTGAAACTCCGGCCGCGAGCACGACTCGTCCGCACGGAGGTAATCTGAACGAGCGCAGACACGTCAGACTCAGGGCGCTCGCGCTTCTTCACTCACCGCTTTTCCCACACCTTCGCCCTAATGGGCGTCCCCCATAAGGGGTAGACAGCGAGTGCACTCCTCAATATTGTGTTAATACCAGCGGCAATACAGTCCGCTCGGATTCGATCGATAACTGGAGTGAAGCACATGATGCGAAGCAAAGTTAGAACCGGCGCCCTGTCGGCGCTTCTGATCGGCACGTTGGTCGGTGCCGGCGGTTTCCTGTCGGCCGGCGCAGCCTCGGCCGCAATCGCGCCCGAGTTGACAGGCACCACCTCGTCAGCGGATGTCGACCGCTGGGTCGTTCCGCAGACCCAACAGGGCGGTGACTACTGGACCCCGGAGCGTATGCAGTCCGCCATACCCGGCGAGGTCCTGGTACAGGACAACGTGCCAGCCGGAGCGATCGGTGCTGTCGCGGCCGGAGCCACCTCCCTGGTCTCCCCGCAGGCAGCGAACTCGAGCCCGTCGCCCGCAGCCACCCAGGTCTCCCCGATTTCCCACATCGGCAAAATCTTCTTCACCCTCGGCGGCACCGACTACGTCTGTTCCGGCAATGCCATCTCCGCGGCCAACGAGAACACTGTCGTCACCGCCGGGCACTGCGTTAACGAAGGACCCGGCAATTTCGCCTCACGCCTCATCTTCGTGCCGGCCTACGAGAACGGCTCCGCCCCGTTCGGCCAGTGGAATGCCACCGAGCTCTACGCTCCCACCCAGTGGAGCAACAGCGGTGATATCAGCTACGACACCGGCTTCGCCATCGTCTCCTCACCCACCGGCACGTCGCTGAGCGACAGCGTCGGCGCGTCCGGAGTCACGTTCAACCAAAGCCGTGGCCTCACCTACACGGCCTACGGTTACCCGGCAGCTGCGCCCTTCAACGGCGAGACCCTGCAGTCCTGCTACGGCACGGCCAGCGCCGACCCCTACGGCCAGACCCAGTCCCAGGGAATCCCGTGCGACATGACCGGCGGTTCCTCGGGCGGCCCGTGGATGATCGGCAGCGGCTCCACCGGCCTGCAGAACTCGGTCAACAGCTTCGGCTACAACAACATCGCGAACACCATGTTCGGGCCCTACTGGGGCTCGGTCATCCAGAACGCCTATGTCGTCGCGTCAGCCTGACCCGAGCGGCGCAGACCCGGTTGCCCGGCAGCGCCTCAATCCCGACGCAACCGACTGGCCCGACGTAACCGACTGGGACGACGAACGGATGCGCGCGGCCCGGCCGCGCGTCATCCGCCTGAACCCCGACGGGTCGCGCGTGCACGACGCGACAACCGAACGATCGGAAGCCGACACGGAGACCCCGCCGCCGGCATCCTGAAATAGGGAAGGCCCCGTCCGAAACTCGGACGGGGCCTTCCCCTTGCCGGCAGGCGGCAGGCGGCAGCACGCTCGTCCTGCTCATAGCTCGGAGCAAGCTCCCTCTGCTAGCAGCTCGGCGCCAGCTCCCTCTGCTAGCAGCTCGGCGCCAGCTCCTCGACCGTGAAGGCGGCCTCGGTGGTGTCCTCGATGTCCTGCAGGCTCACGCCGGGGGCGCGCTGCCGAAGAACGAGGCCGGTCGGCGTCACATCGAAGACGGCCGTGTCGCTGATGATGCGATCCACGACGCGTACGCCGGTCAGCGGCAGGGTGCACTCGGTGACGATCTTCGGGGTGCCATCCTTGGCGACGTGTTCGGTCAGCACGACCACGCGCGGGGTGCCGGCCACGAGATCCATCGCGCCGCCCATGCCCTTGACCATTTTGCCGGGGATGGTCCAGTTGGCGAGGTCACCCTGGCCGGAGACCTGCATGGCACCGAGGATGGCGACCTTCACGTGCCCGCCGCGGATCATGCCGAACGAGGTCGCCGAATCGAAAATCGACGCCCCCGGCAGCACCGTAACGGTCTGCTTGCCGGCGTTGATGAGGTCGGCGTCTTCCTCGCCCTCCCACGGGAACGGTCCCATGCCGAGCAGCCCGTTCTCGCTCTGCAGCGTCACCTGAATTCCCTCGGGCAGGTTGTTGGCTACAAGCGTTGGAATGCCGATGCCGAGGTTCACGTAGTCGCCGTCGCTCAGTTCCTGCGCCGCGATCGCGGCCATTTCATCTCTGGTCCACGCCATGATCTACTCCCCTGCCTGTACACCGGCCAGCACGGGCCGACTGCGCACGGTGCGCTGTTCGATGTCTTTGACCCGGGCCGAGGCCTGAACCAGGCGCTGCACGTAGACGCCCGGAGTAATCACGTGATTCGGATCGATGTCGCCGGGCTGCACAATAATCTCGGCCTCTGCGATCGTCATAATGCCGGCGGTCGCGACCACCGGGTTGAAGTTGCGCGCGGTAAAGCGGTACTCGAGGTTGCCCAGGGTGTCGGCGCGCCAGGCCTTGACCAGCGCGACGTCGGCGACGATGCCGCGCTCCTGAAGATACGTTTCGCCGTCGAAGTCGGCGAGCGGCTTGCCCTCGGCGATGAGCGTGCCGACTCCGGTCTTGGTATAGAAGGCGGGAATTCCCGCGCCGCCGGCCCGCAACCGCTCGGCCAGGGTGCCCTGGGGACTGAACTCTACCTCGAGCACGCCGGCCAGAAACTGCTCGGCGAACAGTTTGTTCTCGCCGACATAGGACGCGATGACCTTGCGCACCTGCCCGGCCTCGAGTAACACGCCCAGGCCTTTGCCGTCGACGCCCATATTGTTCGAGACGACGGTGAGATCTTTCACAGCGGATGCCCGCACCGCGTCGATGAGATCCGCCGGAATGCCGCTGAGCCCGAAACCGCCGACCGCAAGCACCATCCCGTCGCGCAGGACGTCGTGCAGCGCCTCGCTGGCGCTGGCCTGAACCTTGGACATACGGTCTCCTCATCGAGTTGGTGTCGCGCCTGCCGCAGTGTCCACCTTGTGGACATCGGCCGATATCGTCATGCTATTCAGGCCCGATAAGCCCTGTCAAACCCTAGATTCCCTCGTTTCCACCTCGTGAACAGTAGGATATTAATCATCCACAATATGGACAAAGGAGGCGAAATAATCTCTCAGCCATCCGCATCGGACGTGCCGACGCCACCCGGCGCGTCGCCAGCACCGGCCGGGCAATCGGGTCGCGATGCCTCGGTTCGCTCCGCCCGCCCAGAACACGGCGGCCAGCCAGCTCAGAGCGCACACCCCGACCGTGGCGCACAACCCGCACAGTCGGTGCCGGGAGCACAGGTCGTCAGCCGGATCGCCCTACTGCTGCGCCTGGTCGGGCGCAACCCCGCCGGCACGCCCCTGGCCGAGATCGTGCGGGACTCCGGCCTGACCCGGCCCACCGTGCACCGGCTACTCACCTCGCTCGCCGCCGAGGGCCTGCTCGACCATGATGCCGTGCGCCGCACCTGGCACTACGGCCCAGAGGTGTTCGTCATGGGCACCGTCGCCGCGGCGCGCTATCCGATCGAAGAGCTCGCCCGGCCGAGCCTCGTGCGCCTGGCCGAAGCGACCGGGGAGAGCGCCTTCCTGTCCATTCGACGCGGCGCCGAAACCGTGTGTCTGCTCCGCGAAGAGGGCAGCTTCCCCATCCGCTCCTTCGTGCTGCACGAGGGGGTGCGCTTTCCGTTGGGGGTGGCATCCGCTGGAATGGCCATTCTGGCCTACCTGCCCGAGCCCGAAGTGGACGCCCTCCTGGCCGACACAGGATCCGTCGACACCGAGACCTTCGCGGCTCGCTGGGGCGCCCAGCACTCCCCCGCGAGCATCCGCGCCAATCTCAAACGCACCCGAGTGACGGGCTATGCGGTCAACCCAGGACTCATCCTCGAGGGCAGCTGGGGCATGGGCGCCGCGATCTTCGATCGCAGCGGTCGCCCGGGCTGGGCGCTCTCCCTCACCGGCATCGAGCCACGATTCAAGCCCGAGCGGCAGAAGCTTCTGGGTCAACTTCTGCTCGACGAGGCCAGCCGCATCACCCAGACCCTGCAGCGCCCCCCGATAGCCTGACCGCCCGCGCAATGCCAGTTTCGGACCCGCGTCCCTCGTTGTCGCGCGCAACTTGACGCCGTCGGCCCCAGTACCCGTGCAGCCCTGCATGAGGTGCCATCTTCAACCCCATGAACTCGGCCTGGCCACGCGAGGTGCCACCTTTAGCCCCATGACCAGGGGCATCATGCGGCGAAGTGCCACCTTTAGCCCCATGAGTCCTCGGCAAGGGGCCAAAGGTGGCACCTCACAAAAACCATGGGGCCGAAGTTGGCACCTCGCGCGATGTCAAGCTGAGTGGAGCAACTTGGACCAGATTGTCCTGGAACTTCCTGGGACGATGACTGATGCCCACAGCGCACCCTCCTGGACCAGGCATGAAAACAGCCCCGACCGAGGCCGGGGCTGTTCTTACAGTCTGAGTGGAGCTAAGGAGATTCGAACTCCTGACCTTCTCATTGCGAACGAGACGCGCTACCAACTGCGCCATAGCCCCAAACTGCCTTTGAAGAATATCACGGGCTGGCCGCCACTTTCTCCGCTTCCCGCCCGAGCCGCCAATTAGACGGCGCGACGACGACGCAGCACGGCGTCGAGGTCGGTCATGCCGGGGCTGGTTTCGCCAACGATTCCCATCGACGCGAAACGGCTCGGCACCGCAGCCGCTGCGGGCCTGGCGATCGGCGTGGCGGCCCGGATTGCTTCCTCGGCGAGCGCTGCGGCGCGGCGCGTGACCTCCGCCTCGGCGGCGGCCTTGCGCAGCTGATTGGCCGCTTCAACGGATGCCATCGCCGTCTGCGCAATGGATCCGCGCGAGAGATGCATCGCTCGCGGCACCGGCTGCGGCGTCCAGGTCGCCGCGGCAACCGGGGTCTCCTCAAGCTGCACGGGCTCAAAGGCCTGGCCGACCAGAACGGGCAACACCACCGGGGCGTCCACGCGCACCACACGCGCCGAACGGGCAACCGTGGCCAGCCGGCCGAGAATGCCGAACGCGGCCACCATGACAACCCCGCCACCGACAAAAGCGGTGAACGAGCCAGCCAGGGCGGGAGCGATCCCAGTGACGGCCAGCACGAATCCGGCCAGCAGAATCAGCGACACCAGGCCGCGGAAACGGCGCAGCCGCCGAAGCTTCGAAACGGGCGACTCCGCCACGCGCGGCGCTGCGGCAGCAGCGACGGCCGCAGCGGCGCGGCGAACGTCGCGGGCAGCATCAGCCACCGCTTGCGCTTCGGCCCGTTCGGCCTGCTCAGCCCGCGCCAGAACGCGTTGCTGCTCGGCCACGGTGCGGGCGGTGGCTTCGAGTCGCACCTGGTGCGGCACCTCGGCGGTTTCGGCCAGGATGCGCAGCGTTTGCTGCAGCCGCACGGCGTTTTTTTCGGTCGCCTGGTACTGCTTGCGGCGCGACCAGGTGGGCATCAGGTAGGCAACCCAGAGCACGGCGGCCACCGCCACCATGACCCCGCCACCCAATGCCTCATTACTCATGTTGACAACGGTAGGAGGCGCAGCGGCCAGAGCCGATGATTACCGGTGGCGTGTCACCGAAGTTAATACGCTGATTCCGCCCCCGAACGGGGCAAATCGGGGCGATCATCGAACGATGACCCGCACCGGATGCGCGGCCGACTCGAGATCGGCCGCGGTGACCGTGGCGGCATCCGCTGGGACCAGACCATCGTGCCAGCGGCGCAGCACGCCCTGGGTGAGTTCCTCGGCGACCAAACCGAAGCAGAAATGGTCGCGCCAGTCACCGTTGATGTGAATGTAGCGGCGACGCAATCCCTCATAGCGAAAGCCGAGTTTCTCCACGACCCGCAGGCTCGCCTTGTTTTCCGGGCGGATGCAGATCTCCATGCGGTGCAGGCCGAGCTGATAGAAGCAGTAGTCGGTCGCGAGCGCCACGGCCATCGGCGTGATCGACTGGCCGGCGAACTTCTCACTCACCCAGTAGCCGATGGTCGCCGATGACAGTGATCCCCAGGTGATCGACGACACGTTCAGCTGGCCCGCCAGTTCGCCGTTGCTTTCGATGATGAATGGCAGACCGTTGCCCGACCGCGAATGCGTCAATAGGCTCCGGATACTCGCGCGCGTGTCGAAAGACATCGGCGCGTACGGGTTCGTCGCCTCCCACTTGCGCAGCCAGGAACGGTTGGCCAGAAGTTCGCCCTCGAGGGCGCGGGCGTCGCGCAATCGGATCGGGCGCAGGGTGACGGCCCCCTCGCGAAGGGTGGGAATAGCGATCGGCACGGTTCGCCTGTCTGTCGTGGGCTGAAAACCCCGGTGGGGCTCTGTAAAACGTTAGTCGAGCGTGGCGACGAATTCGTGCAACCAGGGCTTGAGGTCGCGCCCGAGGTCTTCGCGATCGACGGCGAGTTGCACGATGGCCTTGATGTAGTCGAGCCGGTCGCCGGTGTCATAACGACGCCCACGAAAAATGAGGCCGTACACGCCGCCGGTGGTTTCGGGGTTGACGGCCATCTCCTGCAGGGCGTCGGTGAGCTGAATCTCGTTGCCCTTGCCCGGCGCGGTGTGCTCGAGAATGTCGAACACCTCCGGACGCAACACATAGCGGCCGATAATGGCGAGGTTTGAGGGAGCATCCTCTTGGCTGGGCTTTTCGACCAGCCCGGTGATGCGCACGACGTCAGGGTCGTCGGTCGTTTCGACCGCGGCCGCGCCGTACAGGTGAATCTGCGACGGGTCGACCTCGAGCAGCGCCACGATGCTGGTGTTGCGCTTGCCCTGCTCCTCGAGCATGCGGGTGAGCAGGGGGTCGCGGGCATCGATGATGTCGTCACCGAGCAGCACCGCGAAGGGTTCGTGGCCGACGTGCATGCGGGCGCGCAGAACGGCGTGGCCGAGGCCGCGCGGGTCGCCCTGACGCACGTAGTGGATATCGGCAAGCTCGTTGGATTCGCGCACCTTGGCGAGCCGGGTCTGGTCGCCTTTGCGTTCGAGCATGGCCTCCAGCTCGGTCATGCGGTCAAAGTGGTTCTCCAGGGCGTTCTTGTTGCGCCCGGTGACCATCAGCACGTCGCTGAGCCCGGCCGCAACGGCTTCCTCAACGACATACTGGATGGCCGGTTTGTCGACGACGGGCAGCATCTCCTTCGGCATGGCCTTGGTCGCTGGCAGGAATCGTGTTCCCAGCCCAGCTGCGGGAATGACGGCTTTAGTAATCGGGGTACCCATGGGCACTAGGTTAGTGGCAAGTAGGATGCCTTATATGGACTCCGACATTGGTCATCGAAAGCGTGCGCTCAGAGCGGAGCTGCGCGAGCGTCGCCAGAATATGACCTCCTCGGAGCGTGAATCGGCCACGGCCGGCTTCACCGCAAACCTGCAGAGCCTCGTCCTGGACCTCTCCGCCCGATCGATTTCCTGCTACCTGTCGGCGCGCAATGAACCCGATACCCGGCCCTTTCTCAACTGGGCAACGGCAGAGGGCATCCGTATTCTGTTTCCCATTTCTCGCGAAGACGGTCTGCTGGACTGGACCGTCGGCGACGGCGAAGAAGAATTCACCGGCATTTCCGGGGTTCCCGAAGCGGTCGGAACCCTGCTCGGCCCGATCGCCATCAACGATGTCGACCTCATCATCGTGCCGGCAGCGGCCATCGACGAGTCCGGTCTGCGCATGGGCTGGGGCCGCGGCTACTTCGACAAGACCCTCGGTTCGATGGAAAAGTGCCCGCCGGTCTATGCCGTCGTCTTCGACAGCGAATACCTCGACGAGGTTCCCCGCGAGGTGCACGACCAACCGGTCAACGGGCTCGTCACCCCGACCAGAATCATCGCGTTCTGACCATTTAATACCGCTCGTGAACCCCGTTCTGCATGTGACGGGGCGCCAGCGCGCCTAACCTTAG
Source organism: Cryobacterium sp. TMS1-20-1 (assembly GCF_004402355.1). NCBI lineage: Bacteria > Bacillati > Actinomycetota > Actinomycetes > Micrococcales > Microbacteriaceae > Cryobacterium > Cryobacterium sp. TMS1-20-1. The sequence goes on from NZ_SOGF01000054.1 coordinate 128,943, forward strand.
TTCTGGTGGGCATTTTGCCTGTCGGCTCAACCAGCTGGAGATGCAGTGCCTACCTACTCTTACCGTTGCACCGAGTGCGACACCGCCTTCGACATCCAGCAGGCCTTCACCGACCACTCGCTCACGGTGTGCCCGACCTGCCAGGGCAAACTGCGCAAGGTGTTTTCGTCGATCGGCGTGACCTTCAGCGGCTCCGGTTTCTACAGCAACGACTCCAAATCGGATGCGAAGCGGTCCAACCCGAATCTCGACCGCAAGCCGAGCGAAACCAAGACCGAGAAGAAGGCGGACAGCACACCCGCCAAGTCCGCGCCCCCCTCCGTTCCGGCCGCCAAGGCGTCCTAGAGCATGGCGCTGACCAAGACGGTCGCCCGAGTCATTCGTTTGGAGCACCCCGTGATCAATGGTTTCAAAGAATTCATTATGCGCGGCAACGTCATTGACCTCGCCGTCGCCGTCGTCATCGGCACGGCGTTCACCGCCCTCGTCACGTCGATCGTCACGAGCATTTTCAACCCGCTCATCGCGTCGATCTTCAAGGCGGACTCGCTCGCTAAAGCGCTCCCGTTGACTCTTCCCGGTGGCGACAAAATTCTGTTCGGCGCCGTCATCGGTGCCCTGATCAACTTTCTACTGATCGCCGCGGTCGTCTATTTTCTGATCGTGCTGCCGCTGAACAAGCTCAAGGAAGCCCAGGACCGTCGTCGCGCCGCCGGGGTTCCCTCCGAGGTCGTCGCCGACTCCACGACCGAGCTCGACCTGCTCACCGAGATCCGCGACCTGCTGGCCAAAAACGCCGCCGCAACGCCGCCCGACCAGGGTCCCAAGCACTAACTACCAGTGCGGCGGGCGATCCTGCCGCAACTGTGCCTCATTCGCGCTGGGCCCACTTCCCGTGTGCGCAACGCCACCCTCTTCGCGCAGCACCGGCGGGTGCGGGTTCGGGTCGGTGTCCGGTGCCGGGAGCAGCTTGGCCCGGCGAGCATTGCCGGCCGCCTTCACGATCGGCTGACGCTCGGTACCCAGGCGCTGTGCACTTTCTGAAGCGCTCACGCGTTGGGCCGTCTCGGGTCGATGGTGGGCGCGTCACCGGTCGCAAAGGGACGAGCATCCGCTTGAGGAACGCCGGCGATCGCGGCGACGCGTGCCGCGACGGCGTCTGGATTGCTGAACAGTTCGAAGCTGTGCACGCGCAGGTAGTGCCAGCCGAGGCGGCGCAGCACTTCGGGGCGCAGCCGCAGGGACTCGCGCAGGCTCGCGCGGCCGACCACGGCATCCGTTTCAACGACGATGGCGCGCGTGCCGTAGGAGGCGGCCAGGGCGAGCTTGCCGCGGTGCCCGAGACGCACGCTGAGGCCGAGCTTTTCGAGGCGGCCGCCGAGGTCGACGAGCATGGCCTCGCTCGCGTCGGGCACCTGCACCTCGTCGCGGCGTGCCTCGGTCTCGCTGAGCACCTGCGACAGCGCCAGGATGCCGTGGCGCTGGCGGTCCACCTCGATGTCTTCGGGGCGGAAGCAGGAGACGATGTCGAGCGCACGGCGCGCCCGGGTCATGCCGATCGCGAGCAGGCGTTCGCCGCCGGGTTCGCCGAGCGAACCGAAGTTGGACAGCAGGCGCCCGTGCGGGGTGCGGCCGTAGCCGATCGAGAAGATGACCCGGTCGCGGCTTTGCGCGACGGCCTGCTCGAGGGTGAGCACGGTGAAGGGTTCGCTGCGGTCCTTCAGAATGAAGTCGGACAGGTCGGTGCGCTTGGCGAACGCGGCCAGCACCGCCTGCTGCACGCGGACGGCGTGCCGGGTGCTCGCGGTGATCACCATGAGCGATTCGCGCGCGCGCTTCGAGGCGTGTTCGAGTACGAGGTCGACGACCTTCACGACCTCCGCATCCACGCTCTCAATCGCGCCGCTGTCGGCGTCGGGCATGCCGCGACCGCCGGCCACATAGTTGATGGTGAGGCTGCCGTGACCGAGAAAACTTCCGGCCCAGGGCAGCGAATCGATGCGGCCACCGTAGAAACGGTGGTTGACCAGTTCGGCGAGGTCTTCGCCGCCGGCCCGGTAGCTGCGGGTGAGCGTCAGCGTCGGCAGTAGTTCGCCGAGCCGGGCCAGGGCGGAGTCGGCGTGCAGGGCGTCGACCGACACGTCGGGGGTCGGCGCGGCCTCACCCGAGGCCGAAATTCCGGTCTCGAACGCTGACGGTGTCTGGGTGACCGGGTCACCGAACGCCACGATCTGGCGTCCGCGGCGAATCGCGCCGACGTTTTCGGCGAGGGTCGTCGCTCCGGCATCGACGAGCAGCACGGTGTCGAAGGTGATCTGGTCGCTGATGCCGGCAATCTCGTAGGGCGAGGCGAGCCAGACCGGCGCGAGCACCCGGCCGAGGTGCGGGGCGACCTCGTTCAGCCGCGCCGGCGTAGCCCGGTCGGCGCGCAGCAGGCGGCGCAGCTGGTCGGCCTCCTCGGGGAAGTCGACGACACCGATCTTCCAGGTTTCGGCCAGCAGCCAGGCCAGCAGCTTGCCCGAAGCGGATGCGTGCGCCTCGTCGACGAGTTTGAAATCGGCTTCGAGGCGGTCCAGTACCGCCGTGTTCGCGTTCAACAGTGCCCGGTCGCTCGCGAGCATGATCTCGAGCACGGACTGCCACCAGGCCAGCTCGAGTTCGGCAGCGACGTTCTCCTCCGACACGTGCCGCTGGGACAGGTCGGTCATCAGCGGGTCGAGGTTGTGCTCGCGCAGCGTTGCGAGCAGCGCGGTGCGCTCGTGCAGGTTGGCGAGCACCTCACTCTCGGCGGCGAGGCCCGAGATCATCGCGGTCAGCTCACCGATCTGACGCCCGGCGAGGATGCGCGGTGTGCCAGTGGTGCCCAGCGGAACGTCGAGCAGACCGAGGTCTTCGGAGACGCGCTGAAAAGCGACGTGCACATCGTTGATGCCGACCGGCACCTCGGGCGTCACTCCCGCGGCGGCGTAGCGCTGCCAGAGGGTGCGCTGGTCCTGGATGCGGCGCAGGCTCTCGTTCATATCGCTGACCCGCACGCCGGGGCGCTGGTACTCCTCGGCGAGCTTGCGCAAGCGGCGCCGGCTGGCCGAGCTCATCTCGGAGGATTCACGCCGCGACGACGTGGCCGCGATCAGTTCGGTCAGCGAGCGGTCGTAGACGCCCGGCTGGAATTTGTCGAGGGTTTCCCGAATATCGAGCAGCAGGCGCAGGTAGATGCCGAGTTCGTTGATCGTCTCGAACGGGCGCAGCCGGGTCTGGCCGATCAGGCCGTTGGCGCGTTCAAGCAACCGCGGCAGTTCAACCTGGTTGATGCGCTTGGCGAGTTGATGCGAGTTGGCGGCATCCGCTGAGGAGGTGAAGGAGGCGCCGTACCAGGGTGAGTCACCGGGGCCGTACCTAAACTCGCCGAGGATAGCGGCTTTGATCAGGGTATTGGCGGCGGCGGATCGGGAGTGAGCGAGCAGTTCGAGAGCGTGCCGGTCGAGCCGGGCCGTCGTCGACGGCGGCTGCGGCAGCTGCGCGAGGCGCGCGAGCTCACCGAGGGCGTCGAGGACAGAGACGCCGAGCGCCGAATCGCGGCGGGTGAGCGCCGAGCGATAGTCGAGCAGCACCTTGCGCAAGCGCACCAGGGCATCGTCCACGTCGCCGACCCGCGGCTGGGTGGCCTTCTCGTTGCGTGTGATCGACTGGATCAGGTCGCGGCGCAGCGTGCGCGGAGTCACGGCGATGCCGGGCAGGCCCACCTGCACCAGGCGACCGGCGATTCCGTCGAGGCTGGAGCGGCGGGCGCTGACCACGAGCACGCGCTTATGCTGGGCGACGAGCGAGCCGATCGCGTTGACGATGGTCTGGGTGCCGCCGGTTCCGGGCAGGGTCTTCACGACCAGGGAGTTTCCCGCCGCGATCTGCGCGACGACATTCTCCTGCTCGGGGTCTGCGTCGCCGAGCAGCGTGTCGGTGGCGGGCGGGCGGGCATCCTGGCCGATCGGCACCACCGGGTTGTAGGCGGACCCGATATTGCGCTTGGCGGTCATATTGCCGGCGACGGCGTCGAGCAGCGGGTGGTCGAGGTTCGAGGCGTCGGCGGCGAGTGCTTGGCCGCAGGAGGCGAAACTCGAGACGACGAGCCGGGGCACGACGTTGAACCAGGGCAGGTGGGAGGTCAGGCCGCGCAGGCGGTCGATGACCGGCTGCGGTTTGAACGCACCGTTCGTGACGGCGAGCGCCACAAAAGCGTCGGCGTCGAGCACGATCTGAAATTGGTCCTTCAGAGCGCGGGCCAGTTCGGGGTTGAGAAAGGGCTGGCCCTTGAGCTTGAGCTCGTAGTCACGGCCGTAGCGGCGGATCGCAAGCGGGCGCAGCAGCACCGGGGCACTGTACTCGACGTCCTGGTAACGCCACTCGGCGAGGCCGATGGCGAGGTTGACCGACTCGATGCCGCGCATCGAGCGCAGTTCGATGCCCTTCTGGGTGATCTCGTTCGCGGCCAGCCGGGCGTTGCGGAGCGCGAGTTCATCGCGAATGAGGTTGGACAGCAGGGTGGTCTTGCCGATGATGAACTGCGGCAGGCCCCCGGGATGGGTGGCGCTGAGCTCGATGCGGGTGCGGGCTTCGTCGGTGAAGTGCAGCAGCGGGGAGCGCCCGCCGAGCGCGGCGAGTTCATCGCGCCAGCGCTGCCAGACCGGCTCGGCGATGTTACCGGCGGTGAACGCCGGATCGCCCAGACTGAGGTTGTGGGGACTGGTCACGTTTTGCGGGTCGATGGGGACGACGTCCAGGTACTTGGAAAGCACGTCGTCGTCGTCTTGTTTTCTATCGAGGTGCCACACAGGGATACCCTAATTGCGAAACCACTGTTTTTGCCTGAGGCGGCCGGGGTTTCGCGTGATTTGGCCCTTACAGCCAGTCCCGACGCTTGAAGACGATGTATAGGGCGCATCCCATCGCGAGCATCAGGGCGAGCGCGAACGGGTAGCCCAGGGTCCAATGTAGTTCGGGCATGTGGTCGAAGTTCATGCCGTAGATGGTTCCGACCAGGGTCGGCGCGAACAGGATCGCCGCCCAGCTGGAAATTTTCTTGACCTCTTCGCTCTGCGCCAGGCTGGTCTCCGACAGGTGCCGCATTTCGTCGTTCTGGGCCTGTCCCACGAGGGTGCTGTGCACGGTCAGCGCGTTTTGCAGCAGCTGCCGAAAGGCGTCGCCGCGTTCAACGATGCGCAGGGTATGGTCGAGCACATCGCGCAGGTGCCGGTGCAGTTCCAGGTCGACGTTGTATTTGTCGAAGCCACGCTGCATGGCCTCAAACATACCCACGAGCGGTTGGGTGGCTCGTTGAAACTCAATCACTTCGCGGGACAGGGCGTAGATGCGTCGGCTGACCTCGGGGTCACCGTCGAAAAGTTGGTCTTCGATCTCATCGATGTCATTTTCGAGGCCGGCGACGACCGGCCCGTACTCGTCGACGACCTGGTCGAGAATCGCATACAGCACGGCTTCCGGGCCGAGGGCGAGCAGGTGCGGTGCCTGCTCCATCCGCTGGCGCACCTGGGCGAGGTCGGGCGATTCCGCGTGACGGATGGTGACGACGAAGTCCGGGCCGACGAAGACGTGCAGCTCACCGAATTCAACGCGTTCCTCGTCGTCCATATAGCGAGCGGGGCGCAGCACCACGAACAAAATATCGCCGAACCGCTCGATCTTCGACCGCTGATGGCCCTTGAAAGCATCCTCAATGGCCAGGTGGTGCAGGCTGAACTCGGTGGCGACGGCCCGCACTTCCTCCTCGCTCGGCCGGTACAGTCCGATCCAGGCGAAGCCCTTATGCTCCTTCATGACCTCGAAGGTCTCGTCGAGGCTGGGCGGTGTCGAAACCCGATGCCCGTCCACGTAAACCGCGTTGTCCACCAGGGCCATGGGCTCTCCTTGTTCGCTCCTAGTTTGCCACCGCGTACGGTTGCAGAGTGACGCAAACGGATGTCTCCCTCTTCCTGGCTGCGCGGGCGCCGCACCCCGAGACCGACCGTCTGCACCTGGCCGAGGCCGTCGCCCGGGTCTGCCGGGTTGAGCTCACCGAGGTCACCATCGCGCAGCGCTGCGAGCGCTGCGGCGGCGCACACGGGAAACCCCGCGTGCTGCGGCCGCCGGGCACCTTCGCGAGCCTGAGCCGCGCCGCCTCGACCGTCGCCGTCGCCGTGTCGCTGGCCGGGCCGATCGGCGTCGATATTGAGAGCGTCAGTGCGGTCGGCCGGGCCGGGTTCGACGACGTCGCGTTCAACGGGCCCGAGCGGTTAGCCCTGCGGGCGGTGCCGATGGCGGCACGCGACCGGGTGCGCGCGACGCTCTGGACGGCGAAGGAAGCGGTGCTCAAGCTGTCCGGGGCGGGGCTGACGGTGGACCCGCGGGAGCTGACCGTTGTATACCCGAAAGCGGCGGCATCCGTTTTTGTGATGGAGCCGCGGTGGCAGCTGCTGAGTTGGCCGGGCGCTTCCCTCGATCTGGCCGACCTGCATCTGGCGGGCTTCGACGCCGGCCCAGGCCTGGTCGGCACGGTGGCCATCCTCGGCCCGGAAGCGCCCCGGATCGTGCTGCTCCCCCAAACGTGAGGCGCAGCGTAACGGATACCTGTTGCTGGTGCCCACAGGCGCCGCCGCCGGCACCCATTTCATGCTGCGCGGGACTTGCGCCGCTGCGCCAAAGGCCCAACACCCGCGATACGCGCGACCCGCCCAGCGCGGCTATCGGCTCGGCAGAGCCCGCTACCGCACCCAGCGCAGCTAGAGGCTTGGCAGGGGCCGCTCCTGCACCCAGCGAGCCACGAACCCGCCGATCGCCCGACTGCCGGTGTGCTCGGCGAAGAACTCGATGAAGTCATCGGTGGAGACATACCCGTGCCGCCGGGCCGACGTGTAGGCGCGCAGGGCTGAAAAGAAGGCCTCGTCGCCGAGCGACTTGCGAATGGCGTGCAGGGCGAGCGCTCCCCGTTTGTAAACGCGGTCGTCGAACATGGCGTGCGGGCCCGGGTCTCCGACGACGATGTCGTGGGGCAGCGCAGCGACCTTGCCGCGGTGCAGGGCGGCCAGAACGTCGGCGGTGCGACCGCCGCGTTCCTCCTCCCAGAGCCATTCGGCGTAGCAGGCGAAACCCTCCTGCAGCCAGATGTCCTGCCAGCGGGCCACGGTGAGGCTGTTGCCGTACCACTGGTGTGCCAGTTCGTGGGCGATCAGCCGGTCTTCGCCGTGGTTGCCGTCGACGTGGTTGCTGCCGAACACGGCCAGGCCGTGCGCCTCGAGCGGAATCTCCAGCTCGTCCTCGGTGACGACGACGGAGTATGACGCGAACGGATACGGCCCGAATCGGTCGGCGAAGAACGCGATCATCTCGGTGAGGCGGGCGAAGTCGCTGCCGACCCGGGTGGCCAGTTCAGCCGGAAAGTACAGGCTGTGCGCGACCGGCCGGGCGGCGAGGTCGCGGCGGCGGTACCGGCCGATCAGCACGGTCGCGAGGTAGGTGGCCATTGGCTCCCGCACGTCGAAGGTCCAGCTGGTGCGCCCGGAGCGACTCGACTGTGCCGACAGCGCCCCGTTGGACACCACGGTGTACCCGGATTCACAGCCGACGGTGATGCGAAAGGTGGCCTTGTTGCTCGGATGGTCGTTGCACGGAAACCAGGAGGGGGCCCCGCAGGGCTGCCCGGAGACGAGTACGCCGTCGTCGAGTTCTTCCCAGCCGACATCACCCCAATTGCTGCGCACCGGATGCGGCGCCCCGCGATAACGCACCACGACCTCGAACAGGGCCCCGGCTTCCACCGGTGTGGCGAGCGTGATCACGAGTTTGCGGGCCGTGTGCGTCACCTTCGCCGGCCGCTCGCGGTTCACTGTGACTTTTTCCATGCTGAGGCCGGCGAAATCGAGACTGAATCGGTCCAGCCGCATCAGCGCCCGCGCGGTGATGATCGCGGTGGCGTTCAGCCGGTTGGTGGCCACCCGATAGTCGAGGGTCAGCTCATAGTGCTCGGCGCTGTAGCCGCCGTTGCCGGAGGTGGGAATATAGGGGTCGCCGGCGCTGGCGGCACCGTAAGTGGTCTGCAGAGTCTGGCCCATCAGTCCACTATTCCACGCTCGACCACGGCGGCTGGTGCCACGGCGTGATCGGGTTGCCGGACCAGAGCGACCCGGTCGGCACGCGTTCGCCGCGCATCACGAGCGAGCCGGGGCCGACGGTCGCTCCGGCATCGATTGACGCCGCTGGCAGAATGACACCGTTCGGGCCCAGGGTGGCACCCTCGGCGAGTTCGACCGCGTCAAGCTGCATGATCCGATCGTGAAACAGGTGGGTCTGCACGACGCAGCCGCGGTTCACCGTGCTGCCGGCACCGAGTCGCACGAGATCGGCTTCGGGCAGCCAATAGGTTTCGCACCAGACACCGCGCCCCACCGTGGCGCCGAGGGTGCGCAGCCACACGGCGAGCGCCGGCGTGCCCGATGCTTTCTCGGCGAACCACGGACGGGCCACCATCTCCACGAAACTGTCCGACACCTCGTTGCGCCAGATGAACGATGACCAAAGCGGATGCTCCGACGCGTCGATCCGCCCGACCAGCGTCCACTTGACCACCGTCGTGACCCCGGCGGCGACCGCGCCGGCCACGAGCATGACCACGCCGGACAGGGCGATGGCCGCGCCAAGTCCGAGCCTGAGCCAGACCAGGTCGAGCAGGGCGAGTACGAGCAGCGCGATCCACGCGGCGGTGACACCGGCCACGATGCGCAGCAGTTCCCAGAGTGACCGGGCGACTTTCAGGCGTACGGGAGGGTGGAACGTTCGCGAGTCGTCGGCATCCGTTTGCCTGCGCCGCAGGCGGGCCGGCGGGTTACCGAGCCAGCTGGAACCGCGCTTGGCCTTGCGCGGCGTCGAGGAGAGCACAGCGACGAGCCCGTTGCGCGGCACGGTACGACCGGGGCCGGCCATGCCGCTGTTGCCGAGAAAAGCCTTGCGGCCGATCTTGGCCGGGCCAATGTGCATCCAGCCGCCGCCGAGTTCGTAGCAGGCGACCATGGTGTCGTCGGCGAGAAAAGCGGCCGGCGCGATCGTCGTCAGCGAGGGCAGCAGCAGCACGGTTGACGCCTCGACGTCGGCGCCCACCTTGGCGCCGAGCAGGCGCAGCCAGGTCGGGGTGATCAGGCTCGCGTAGACCGGAAACAGCACGTTGCGAGCGCCGTCCAGGATACGTTCGGTCATCCAGACCTGCCAGCCGATGCGGCTGCGCACCGGATAGTAGCCCTCGCGCAGCCCGATACCGAGGGCTCGCACGAAGGCGATCACGAGCAGGGCGTAGGCGAGTCCACCGGCCAGAACCGCGACCGGCAAGATCAGCGCTGCCCGCAGCGCGGCGACACCGAGACTGCTGGCGTCGCCGACGGCACCGCCGACGATGACGGCGCCTAGCGCGAGAGCCAGCGTGGGAATGGCCGTCATCGCGACGGACCCGGTGGCGAACGCGCCGAGCCACCGGCTGGCCCTTGCCGGCCGCTCGGCCGGCCACGGACGCCTTGCCGACCCCGCCCGGCGGGCCGGGGAACCAGCCCAGCGCTCCCCCGGTGGCACGCGGGACGAAACTGCAGCGCCGGGTTCGATCTCCGCGCCGTTCCCGACGTGGGCCCCGCCGAGCAGGGTGCTGCGGGAACCGATTCGGGCGTCGGCACCGACGTGCAGGTGGCCGATCCGCAGCACGTCGCCGTCGATCCAATGGCCGGCCAGGTCGACCTCGGGCTCGATCGAGGCCTGGGCGCCGATGGTGAGCAGACCGGTGACCGGTGGCAGCGAGTGCAGGTCGACGTCGCGGCCGATCTCGGCGCCCAACGCCCGGGCGTAATAGCTGATCCAGGGGGCACCGGCCAGGCTCGCTGCGTCAACGAGCAGCGCCACCTGCTCGGCGAGCCATAGCCGCAGGTGCACGGAGCCGCCGCGCGGATAGTTACCCGGCACCAGGTTGCGCAGCAGCAGCCTCGATGCGATCACCGCGATCAGCATTTTGCCGGGCGGCGTCACGAACAGCGCAAAACCAAGTGCCACCCACCACCAGGACAGAGTCGGCGCAAAGGGCGCCCCGGCCAGGCTCAGCAGGTTGTTCGCGATGGCGAGGTAGACCAGCCAGCGGGCGCCGCTGAGCACGTGCAGGGGAATGCCGAGCAGGGTCTGGGCGAGCTGGCTGCGCGCCGGTGTCGGCAGCACGGTGCGCACGACTGGGACTTCCACGGGAGTGCGCGCGTCGAGTTCCTCGGCCAGGGAGCCGATGCGCGGGTGGTCGTAGAGGTCGGCGACGGTGGTTTCGGGGTGCCGGACCCGCACAGCCGACACGAATTGCGCGGCTGAGAGCGAACCGCCGCCCTGGGCGAAAAAATCATCGTCGGGGCCGGTCACCGGCACGCCCAAAATGGATGCCCACGCCTCGGCCAGCCACTCGGCTGTCGGTGACAGCGCCGCGGTCTCGTCGGCCGATTGAGGCAACGGCCAGGGCAATGCAGACCGGTCGACCTTGCCCGAGGTGCGGGTTGGCAGCGCGTCGACGATGGCCAGCAGCGGCACCAGTGCGGCGGGGAGTTCCTCGCGCAGCCGGTCAATCGCGGCCGACCGGTCAAACGGCGCGCTGGCGAGGGCGAGGGCGACATAGCCGACCAGAATGTGGTTGCCGGCCGGGGTGGTCTGGACCACGGCGGCGCCGCCGGCGACTCCGGGAAGAGCGCCCAGGGCCGCATCCACTTCACCGAGCTCGATGCGGCGGCCGCCGAGTTTCACCTGGTCGTCGGCGCGCCCGGCAAAGACAAGGCCCGCCGTTTCGAAGCGCACCAGGTCCCCGCTGCGGTAGGCGCGATCCCAGCCGAGCTGCGGGTGCTGCGCATATTTCTCGGCGTCCTTCTCGGCGTCGAGGTAGCGGGCCAGACCAACACCGCCGATGATGAGCTCGCCGGTCTCCCCCGCGGCGACCCGGTGCCCGGCCGCGTCGACGACGGCGAGGTCCCAGCCGTCGAGCGGGAGGCCGATGCGCATCTCGCCGATGCCGTCGACGAGGGCGCCGCAGGCCACGACGGTCGCTTCGGTCGGGCCGTAGGTGTTCCACACTTCGCGTCCGCGGGTGGCAATGCGGGCGACCAGCTCGGGCGGGCAGGCCTCACCGCCGAAGATGAGCAGCCTAACGGCCTCGAGCGACTCTTCCGGCCAGAGCGCGGCGAGGGTCGGCACGGTCGAGACGACGGTGATGCCGTGGGTGATCAGCCACGGGCCAAGGTCGGCGCCGCTGCGCACGAGCGAGCGCGGGGCGGGAACCAGGCAGGCGCCGTTGCGCCAGGCCAGCCACATTTCCTCACAGCTCGCGTCGAAGGCCACAGAGAGCCCGGCCAGCACGCGGTCTCCGGTTCCGATCGGTTCGTCCCGCAGAAACAGTCCGGCCTCGGCGTCGACGAACGCAGCCGCGGACCGGTGGGTGACGGCGACGCCCTTGGGCACGCCGGTCGAGCCGGAGGTGAAGATGACCCAGGCGTCGTCATCGGGCGTCGGAATGTTGCCGGTCGGAAAGACCAGCGCGGGATCCTCGTGCGGTCCGACACGGCGAGCGCGCAGGGCCTGCACGTCGAGGCCGTCGCGAGGCGCAAACACGCCGCCCTCCCCGATGATGCCGACCACGTGGGCTTCGGCGAAGACCAGCCGGGCGCGTTCCTCCGGGTCGTCCGCGTCGACCGGCACGTAGGCGGCACCCACCAGCAGCGTGGCCAGGATCGACACATACAGGTCGCGGGTGCCGGAGGGAATGCGAATTCCCACGGTGTCGCCGCGCCGCACCCCGGCCAGGCTCAGCGCATTTGCCTGTGCCTGCACGCGTCGCAGCAGGCCGCGATAGCTGATCGTTCCGGCCGCATCTTCCAGGGCCAAAGCCTCCGGATGCTGCGCCGCGGTTTCCGCAATAATGTCGGCGAGGGTGCGGGCCGGCTTGGCCCGGTGGCCCGCCGCCAGCACCTCCTGGCCGTGCCCGCCCCGGTCGGACGTGATCGGGTGACTTTGGCTCTGGTGCTCGCTCACACTGCTCCTTGATCAGGTCGTGGCAGTGGTGCACGGCGCCAAAACACCAGTCTAGAACTCACCGGTAACGCGGAGGTGAACAACCCCGCCACCGGGGGTCACCCGGCCTGGCAGTGGCGTGCAGAGTCTCAATGAAGCGTGCTTGCGCATCCGCTCCCCCTGGGTCGACACCTCGGGGAGCGTCGCAACAGCATTTCCCGGCTCGCAGCGGCCTTCACCGCGAGCGTCTCCACGGCAACGTGTGTCAGCGAGGTGTTGGCCCCCGGCGCCCGAGAAACACAAAAACCCTGCATCTCAGATTTTGCGAGGGATGCAGGGTCGTAAACCGGTGTGCCCCTGGAGGGATTCGAACCCCCAACCGTTTCCTTAGGACGGAACTGCTCTTCCGTTGAGCTACAGAGGCTGGCCGGGCAAGTTTAGCCTGCGCAACGTCGCTGACGCGAAAGCCCGCAGTCCCCCACGTGCCGCGGACGCTGCAGCAGTCGCACTGCAGCAGTCGCGCGGACGTACCTTAAGGGCGCACGCCAGCGCATCCGCTTTGCTGCCGTCAGGCGGCGGGTGCCAGATAGGCGTCCCAGTCCTCCAGCGGTCGCTCGATACCGCGCACGACCCAGGTCGTGCCCTGCGGCATCCGCGGGGTGAAGCGCAGTTCCCACCCCATTTCGGCCGGTGTGTGGTCGCTCTTGAGGTTATTGCAGCGCAGGCAGCAGGCGGCGAGATTGTCCCAGGTGTCGCGGCCACCGCGCGAGCGCGGCAGCACATGGTCGATCGTGGCCGCGGACTTACCGCAGTAACAGCAGCGGTGATCGTCACGGCGCAACACTCCGCGGCGACTGACCGGCACGAGTCTCGACATGGGAATGCGCACGTACCGCGTGAGCAGAATAACGCTCGGCCGATCCCACGAGCCCGAGGCCGCCAAAACGGGGTGATTCTGATCGGACTGCACGATCGTCGCCTTCTGGTTCATCACCAGAATGAGTGCTCGTTTGAACGAGACAACGGCGAGGGGCTCATAGCCCGCATTGAGTACCAGTGTGCGCATGCGCTCCCTTTCGAAGGAGGCTGGACGGCTTCCAGCCATTCGAACTACATCCGATGCGTACAGAACAGGAGCGTGACAGCGCGAGAGAGGGTACAAAAAAAGGCGCCGTCACAATGACAACGCCTTACGGCTGCTCACGCAGCTCTTCTCGCTCTGACAACTATGCCGAAAGCACTCGCGACCGCGCACATCCATGGTGTGGATAGTGCGTCGCTCATGCATGGGCTCTCCTAAAGACCTACAACTACATCAGGGCACTAGGTTAACCCACAAATGGCGCAACAGGGAAACCTGTGTGCGCCATCGGTGTGAGCTGTTACCCAGTGTTCACCGCGGGGGCGACTTAGATGCCGATCCGCACGATGTAGTAGTCGCTAGTCCAGATGGGCTGGATCCGCACGGACTGGCCCGTATAGGGCGCGTGCAAAATGTTGCCGTTGCCGGCGTAGAAACCGTCGTGGCCGTCCATGATCACGAGGTCGCCGGGCACGGCATCCTCGATCGCGATCTTGGTTCCGGCTGCACCCTGGCCCGTCGAGGAGTGGGGCAGGCTGATACCGAACTGCGCATAGACGTACATAATGAAGCCGGAGCAGTCGAAGCCGGCCGGGGTGGCGCCGCCGTAGACATAGGGCACGCCCTGATACTGCGAGGCCACATTGAAAACGGATGCGAGATCAAAATTCGGGTAGGTCGGGTTGGCCAGGTAATCGGCGACACTCGGGCCGGAGTAGCTCGCGGCGTACGAGGTCATCTGCGCGGCCACTTCGATGCGGCGGGTTTCGGCCGCGGCAGCAGCAACGGCAGCTTCAAGTTCCTCCGGGGTGGTGGCGGTGAATCCCTCGCGAGCAACACTCACGGTCGCTGCCTGCGCGTCGACTTCAACGGCTTGAGCCTGAGCCTTGGACATCTCGGAGGATTCACTGGCCTGAAAGCTGGCTTCGTTCGAACCGGGGGCGAAGGCATAGGCCGGGAGGGCCATCGTGGCGATCATGCCGGTAGCGAGGGTCATGACGACGGCATTGCCGAGGCGGCTGCGGCGCTTCTTCGGGGCCGCGCGGGGCAGCGCTCGGTGGGTGTGTGCCGTCGATTCCACTGTTGCCAGGGCATCGGATGTTCGGCTTAGCCCGCGGCGGGACCTTCTCGTTCCTAATGCAGCCAAAGTTTTAACCTCCGGCGCCTCGACAACACTAGGTTGTTGTCCCGTCCACTTCGCTAATCGCGGGTGTGTTCCTAGTCAAGAGACGGGGCGAACAGGCGTCCTAACTAGAGTCCTTCGACCGTTTCTGATCTGTGGGACTCCCCGAGGCTACAAGAAGCACACCCATTTGTCACCCTGAAATACCATTTTTCTAACGAATTGGTAACGGAACGAGTGTCCCCGGGAGGCGACCGGCGGCATCCGTCGACCAGCGATGCCGGCTGGATCTCAGTGAACGACCGGGATGTAGCCGTCCGGTGTGCTGACGAAAATGTGGCTGGCGACCTCGCTGGGCAATTCCAGGCCGGCACCAAAACCTTCGACCTGTACTAGAACGTATGATCCGGCCACCGAGAAGACTCCGGTGGCGCCGGGCATGACGCCGCTCTGCTTGAGCTGCAGCAGCAGCTCGGGGTCGAACTGCACCGGTTCCCCCAGGCGACGGATGACCGCGGTCACCGGATCGGGTGAACTCGCCACCACCGCCACCACGTTGGTCACTCCCGCCATGAACGCCACGGCCGCCGATTCGCCGAACTCGTCCAGACCCGGAATCGGATTGCCATACGGAGACTCGGTGGGGTGACCGAGCAACTCCAAAATCTTACGTTCCACCTGTTCGCTCATCACGTGCTCCCAGCGACAGGCCTCATCGTGCACGAACTCCCACTCGAGCCCGATCACGTCGCTGAGCAGGCGCTCGGCCAGACGGTGCTTGCGCATCACGTGCACGGCCTTACTGCGGCCCGCCACCGTCAATTCCAGGTGCCGGTCGCCGGAGACGACGACGAGGCCGTCCCGTTCCATGCGCGCGACGGTCTGAGAGACCGTGGGGCCGGAGTGCCCGAGGCGCTCGGATATGCGCGCCCGCAACGGCACGATCTCCTCTTCCTCCAGGTCGAGGATGGTGCGGAGATACATTTCGGTGGTGTCGATCAGATCGCTCATCCGCAGCCCTTCGTTCAGCTCGTGCGCGCACCGCTCATCTGGTGACGGAAGGGTGCCTCGTTGGCGGCCTCGGCAATGGCCCGCACAGCGTTACAAGCCTACCTGCCAGTGGGAGGGCAACTAGAATTACGGCATGGCCGACCTTCTCATACCCACCGATCTGCTCCCCCTCGACGGACGATTCGGCTGCGGCCCATCGAAAATCCGGCGAGAACAGCTCGACCACCTGCTCGGATTCGGCACGGGAGTGCTCGGCACCTCGCACCGCCAGCCCCCCGTGAAGGACCTCGTCGGCCGAGTACGTGGCGGCCTCGCCGAGCTGTTCAGCATTCCGGACGGCTATGAAGTCGTGCTCGGCAACGGCGGCTCGACCGCCTTCTGGGACGCCGCAGCGTTCTCCCTGATCGAGAAGCGCGCGCAGAACCTGGTCTTCGGCGAGTTCGGCGGAAAATTCGCCAAGGCGGCTGCCGCCCCGTGGCTTGACGCCCCCGACGTGATCGAGGCCGACACCGGCTCGCGCAGCGACTTCATCGTGAAGGGCGGCATCGACGTTTACGCTTGGCCCCAGAACGAAACCTCGACCGGCGTCATGGCCCCGGTCACCCGGGTCGCCGGCGATGCTGGCGCCCTTACCGTCATCGATGCAACGAGCGCCGCCGCCGGCATCGACTTCGACGCCAGCCAGGCGGACGTCTATTACTTCGCCCCGCAGAAAAACCTCGCCTCCGACGGTGGCCTGTGGATCGCCCTGTTCTCCCCGGCGGCCCTCGAACGAGTCGAACGTATCGCTGCGAGCGGCCGCTACATTCCGGAATTCCTCAGCCTCAAGAACGCCGTCGACAACTCGCGCCTGAACCAGACGCTCAACACTCCAGCCCTCAGCACGCTGCTGCTGATGGAGAACCAAATCGACTGGATCAACCAGAGCGGCGGACTGGCGTGGGCGTCCGCGCGCACCCAGGCATCGTCATCCGTTCTGTATGACTGGGCGGAAGGCGTCGATTACGCGACCCCGTTCGTGGCGGACCCGACCCACCGTTCGCAGGTCGTCGTCACGATCGACTTCGACGACGCCATCGATGCGTCAGCGATCAGCAAGACGCTGCGCGCCAACGGCATTGTCGACACCGAGCCGTACCGCAAGCTCGGCCGCAACCAGCTGCGCATCGCGACCTTCACCGCGATCGACCCTGAGGACGTCAAGAAGCTCGTCGCGTCGATCGAACACGTCGTCGGCCACCTCGGCAACTAGCGCGAACCGCGGGCGAAAGGATCGGGCCATGCGTCTCTGGTTGAAAGACAGTGAACGGCGACCCGATCCGCTGCCCGCCAGAACGGATGCCCGCACGGCACTGGTCGTGGGCACGCTGCTCTGGCTGATGGCCCTCGGCGCCGCACTCGTCGTTGAGTTCACGGCGCCGCGGGCGTCAGGGGCGGCGAGCGCGGCGGGACCGGGTTGGTGGCTGTGGTGCGCTGTGATCGGCGTCGGGCTCGGACTCGCCGGTCTCGCCTGGGTTCAGTTCCGCCGCCGCTAGCGCCTCATCGAAATCGATGCCGTCGAGGGCGTCAAGCGAGTCGTCGTGGGACTCATCATCGTCGTCGTCGTCGGACTCATCGTCATCGTCGTCTCCGTCGTCGTCGTCGGACTCATCGTCGTCGTCGTCGTCGTCGTCCGAGTCGTCGTCTGAGTCGTCGTCTGAGTCGTCGTAATTCTCTGAATCTGAATCGTCGACATCCGCCTCCGAGTCGTCCTCGACCAGTCGATCCGACCACGGCACCCACTCGGGTGCGAGCAGGGAATCGTCGCCGGGGGTGAGCTCTGTCTCGAGCACCGTCGGCGCGGCGTTTTCATCGACTCGAGCCAGGGATACCGTCCAGCGCCAGCCCGGATAGCCCGTCATCAGGCAGTCGAACAGCAGCGAGATCACGAGTTCGCCCTCATCGAGGTGCCCGATCACCTCGCCGATCGTGTCCTCGTCGGTGATCTCCAAAAGCGCAGCGCGGGCCAGATCGACAGCCGCGAGCAGGATGGCGTCGGTCGGTTTCGCCGTCGTCGGCCGGGCGTCGGTCGGCTGGGCGTCGGTCGGCTGGACGTCCGGCAGGTCAGGCATCCAGTTCCTCGGCGACCTTGCGCAGCATCGCCGCGATCTTCTTACTATGGCTCGACTCGGGGTAGCGCCCGCGCTTGAGGTTGGTGCCGATGCCGTCGAGCAGCTTCACCAGGTCTTCGACGATGATCGCCATGTCGTCGGCGGGTTTGCGGTTGATCTTGGACAGGCTTGGCGGAGCTTCAATCACGCGCACCGAGAGCGCCTGAGCGCCGCGCTTGCCATCGGCGATGCCGAATTCGAGCTTCGCGCCGGCTTTGACGGTAACGCCGGAAGGCAGGGCGGAAGCGTGGAGAAAGACTTCCTGGCCGTCATCGCAAGTGATGAAGCCAAAACCCTTCTCCTCGTCGTAAAACTTGACCTTGCCGGTAGGCATCTGAACCTCACTGAGTTTTGGGCGCACGAAAAAGTGCGGGGTGTGCACCCAGCATATTCGGTTGCGGCCGCTGCGTGCCCGTATCCTTAGGCTGTGACCAATCAAACTCCACGACCCGTCAGCCGGATAGAACGTGTTCTCGCTTACATGGTTGCGAGCGTGGTCGGGTTGTCGATCCTCGCCTTCATCGCGGTGATCGCGGCTACGGCGATGGGCGTCAAGGCGGCGCAATTCGGGCAGGGCATCTGGCCATCCGTTATTGTGCTCCCGACCTTCGGCCTGCCGGTTGGATTCCTGCTGGTCATCGCGCTAATGGTCACGGTGGGAGTTCGCCGCAGTCGCGAAGCCCGACGAGACCGCGAGTAATGCTCGGCCTCGCGTCACGACTCCGGGCCCTGTCCGATGCCGAGCTGCGGCACGTGATCGGGGTGCGCGGTGTGAGCGCGAGCGGCATCCACGATTTCTTTGACCTGGCCGAGGCACTGCTGCACCCCGACAGCATCCAGCTGGCGCTCAGCCACCTGGACCGGTCCATACTGGCCGTCCTGGCCGTCGCCGGCGAGTGCACGCGCGCTGATTCGGCACCCAGCCTGCACGCCGTCGCCGGGCGGCTCTCAGCACTGAGTTCCGCCGAGGTCACGGCCGTCGATGTGGCCGCCCGCGCCGACTCCCTCGACGCCCTGCTGCTCACGGTTCGCACGGACGGATGCTGCATCCCCTACGACGCCGTCTCGGCTCACCTGGCTAAATGGCCGGCCCAGGGCCTTCCGGGAGCCGCCGATCTGGCCATCACGGTCTCCCCCGCTGCCGTAGCCGCCGTGCCGGACGCCGATATCCCGTTCATCGACCAGCTCGCCGCCGAGCGCGCCTTCTCGGTTGTATCTTCGATCGCCGAGCTGGTTAATGAGCTCAGCCGCGAGCCGGCCCGCGAGCTCAGCCGCGGCGGACTCGGCCTGCCCGACACGAAGCGCCTGGCCGCCATTATGACCGTCGAACTCGAGCTGGTCGCCCCGATTGTGGCTCTGGCCGCGCGCGCAGACCTGCTGGCCCGCTCCGACGGGTATTGGATGGAAACCGAGGCCGGCGAGGCCTGGCTGCTCGAGGGCACTACCTCCCGCTGGGCCGCCCTGGCTGCGGCCTGGCAGGCGGCCCTCCCGCCGATCGTCGCCGACATTCTGCCGCGGCAGGCTGGACTGTTCTGGGGCGAGGCGCTATCGGGATTCATAGCCTGGCTCTACCCAGCAGGCGGCGAGTGGATGCAGACGCAGCTGGCCGAGTTTGCCCGTGACGCCGAACTGATCGGAATCACCGCCCACGACACCACGAGCACCGCCGGCGCGAGCGTGCTGCGCGGCGACCCCGAGGCGGCCGTGGCGACCATGGTGGCCGCCCTGCCCACCGAGGTCGGTGCCGTGTATCTCCAGCACGACCTGTCAATGGTGTCCCCCGGCCCGTTGGCCCCGTCGATCGATGCCCGCCTGCGGGGGATGGCCGACGTGGAAAGTCGGGAACTGGCGTCGAGCTACCGCATCACCGCGGCATCCGTCAATCGTGCGCTGGCCGCGGGCGAGGACGCGAAGTCCCTGCTGGCCTTCCTGGCATCGATCTCGCTCACCGGAATTCCCCAGCCGGTGGACTACCTCATCAACGAGTCGGCCGCCCGCTACGGTCGTGTGCGGGTGGGTACCCTGGCCGAGGACGCCGCCCTCGCGTTGAGTTACGTCTCTTCAGCGGATGCCGCGCTGCTGAACACGATCGCGGTCGATCAGACCCTCGCCCCACTCGGGCTGGTGCGCGCCGACGACGGCGAGCGCCTGCTCAGTCGGTTCGGCGGCGACGCGGTGTTTTGGGCGCTCAGCGATGCGCGCTATCCCGTCGCCGCCGAGAACGAACACGGCGAGATCGTGCACCTGCGGCGACACCAGGTCGCCCGGATCACCGAGACGCCGCCGAAAGATCCGGCCCTGAACCTGGTCGAGAAACTCCGCGCCGGCGACGGCCACGGCGTGTCGGTAGCGGATGCCTGGCTCGCCCGCCAGCTCGACTCCGCCATCAAAGCGAAGCAGACCATCCTGGTCAGCATCGCGATGCCCGGCGGCTCGGTCGTGGACTATCTACTGCAACCGGCCAGTGTCAGCAACGGTCGCTTCCGAGCTCGCGACCGACGCGCCGACATCGAGCGCACCCTGCCGCTCAAGAGCATCCTGAGCATCACCCCGGTACCCTGACCGATCGGGACACCCAGCGCGAGCATTGGCTGAGTGCGCGGAACCAGCCGGGTACCGGGGACGTCACCCGACGCGAGTAGGATTAGGCGCTATGTCTGATGGCCCCCTGATTGTCCAAAGTGACCGCACGGTGTTGCTCGAAGTCGCCCACCCTCTTGCCGAGGATGCTCGTCACGACCTCGCCGTCTTCGCCGAACTCGAACGAGCCCCCGAGCACATCCACACCTATCGCATCACGCGGCTGGGTCTGTGGAATGCCCGGGCGGCCGGCCACGACGCTTCGGACATGCTCGCCACGCTGGAGAAATATTCTAAATTCGCCATACCCCAGACGGTCAGCGTGGACATCACCGAGACTGTCGGCCGCTACGGGCGTCTCGTCATTGAACGCGACTCCGAGGGCGCTCTCGTGTTGCACAGCAGTGACCAGGCCGTTCTCACCGAGATAGCAGGAGCCAAGCGCATCGCGCCGCTGCTGATCGGGCATCCGTCGCCGGAAACGTACCTGGTGGAGCCGTGGGCGCGCGGGCAGCTCAAGCAGGAGCTGGTGAAGCTCGGCTGGCCGGCCGAGGACCTCGCGGGGTACACGCCGGGCACCCCGCACGACATCGCCCTGCGCGAAGACGGCTGGGCGCTGCGCGACTACCAGAACAAGGCCGTCGCGAGCTTCTTCGACGGCGGCAGCGGTGTGGTCGTGCTGCCCTGTGGCGCCGGTAAGACACTGGTCGGTGCCGGAGCCATGGCCACCGCGAAGACCAACACCCTCATCCTGGTGACCAACACCGTCTCGGCGCGACAGTGGCGCGACGAACTGCTCAAGCGCACCACGCTCACGCCCGACGAGATCGGCGAATACTCCGGGCAGGTCAAAGAGGTCAAGCCCGTCACCATCGCGACCTATCAAATTCTCACCGCGAAGCGCAAGGGTGAGTACGCCCACCTCGAGCTGCTCGATGCCATGGACTGGGGCCTGGTGATCTACGACGAGGTGCACCTGCTGCCAGCACCCGTGTTCAAGCTCACCGCCGAGCTGCAGGCGCGCCGCCGCCTCGGCCTGACCGCCACCCTGGTGCGCGAGGACGGCCGCGAGGGCGACGTGTTCAGCCTGATCGGCCCCAAGCGGTTCGACGCACCGTGGAAGGAGATCGAAGCCCAGGGCTTCATCTCGCCCGCCAACTGCTATGAGGTGCGCATCGACCTGCCACAGTCGGAGCGGCTCAGCTATGCCGCGGCAGCGGACGACGAGCGGTACCGCATGGCCGCAACCGCACCGGCCAAGCTCGGCGTGGTGCAGGCCCTGATCCAGAAGCACGAGGGCGAACGCATCCTGGTGATCGGCCAGTACCTCGACCAGATCGACGAACTCGCCGCGGTCTTGAACGCTCCCCAGCTCACCGGTGCCACCCCAATCGACGAGCGAGAACGGTTGTATCAGGCGTTCCGGGTGGGCGAGGTCAAGGTGCTCGTGGTGTCGAAGGTTGCCAATTTCTCGGTCGATCTGCCCGAGGCGACCGTGGCCATCCAGGTGTCCGGCTCGTTCGGCTCCCGCCAGGAAGAGGCCCAGCGTCTCGGCCGGCTGCTGCGCCCGAAGGAGTCCGGTCTGTCGGCGAACTTCTACACCCTCGTCGCCCGCGACACGGTCGACCAGGACTTCGCCCAGAACCGCCAGCGCTTTCTCGCCGAGCAGGGCTACAGCTACACGATCCTCGACTCGCACAGCCTCGAGGCCGCCTAGCTCCTCTCCCGCGCGTCTGATTACTTCCCGGGCCCGGGCCCGGAAATCGGGCCCATGCTAGATCATGGGCCCGCTTTCGCAAGGTGGGCCCAGGCGGATGCCGACGCCGGGGTCAGCGCATAATCCCGCCTAGCGCCACGGCCACCGACCCGTGAGTTTGCAGTGCCGACCCGTGAGTTCCGCTCGCCGACCCGTGAGTTTCGCGGCGTTGAAACGTTTAATTCGCCCAACACTCACGGCTCGGCAACGAGCGCGCGCTCAGGATCGGGCGTAGCGCAGAAAGAGCATGTCGCCGGCGCGCAGCACGTGCAGCAACTCCATAGTGCGGGTCACAGCACTAGCGCCAACGGCTATACGCCCAGCAGAGCCCCCCACCAGCACCGGGCTGAAACTCAGGCACAACTCGTCGACACAGTCCGCCGCGAGCAGGTCGCCGAACAGGTGCGGCCCCCCCTCGCACAGGATCTGCGGCAATCCGCGTTCGGCGAGCGCCGCCACCACGCGGTGCGGCTCGACTTCTTCGTCGCCGCACACGATCACGTCGGCCACCGCGGCGAGCGCGGCCCGCCGGTCTGACGGGGCGGCGGCGTGGGTCAGCACGATGGGGCGGGTCACGGCTTCCGTGAAAAGCGGATGCCGCGGGTCGAGATCCAGACGCCCCGACACCACGGCCAGCGGAGGCTGGGCGGCCAGACCCGCCTGCGTGCGCCAGGCCGCGTCATCCACTGGTAAACAAATGCCGCCGTAGCCCTCGGCCCGAACGGTGCCGGCCCCGATGAGGATCACGTCGGTCAGTAGCCGCAGGGTGTCGAACACGAGTTTGTCGTCGGCGTTGTTCAGGCCGCCGCTCAGGCCGTCGATGGTTGCGGCGCCGTCGAGGCTCGCGATGAAGTTGACGCGCGTCCGCGGCGCCCCGCGGTCGGCCACCCGGTAGTGCTCGATCAGTTCCGCCCGCGGCGGCAGCTCGGCGCGCATCAGGTGAGGTTGTGACGCTCGTAGGCGGGCTGCCGAAGCCCGAGGATGGCCTCGGTCATGCGCACGGCATCGACCGCCGCGCGCACGTTGTGCATGCGCACGATCCGCGCCCCCTGCAGAATGCAGACCGTCATGGCGGCCAGCGACCCGTCGACCCGTTCGCCGCGCGGCCGATCGAGGCTCTCCCCGACGAAATCCTTATTGGAGACGGCCACCAGCGTCGGCAGGCCGAGCCCGGTAATCTCGCCGAGCCTCCGGGTGAGTTCGAGCGAGTGCTGCGTGGTCTTGTTGAGGTCATGGCCGGGGTCGATGATGATGCGGTCGGCCCGCACCCCCCGCCCGAGGGCTCGGTCGACGCGGGAGAGCAGAAACGCGCTGATCTCACCGACAACATCGTCGTACTGCGGCGCCGGGTAGGGCATGCGCGGCGCCGCGAGGCTGTGGGTGATCACGAGGGTGGCATCGCTGTCGGCGACGACGTCGGCCATCGCCGGGTCGTGCACGCCGGTGGTGTCGTTGATCACGTGCGCGCCGGCGGCAATGCTTGCGGCGGCCACGGCCGGGTGGAAGGTGTCGACCGAGATGACCACGCCGGCGCCGCGCAGCGCCTCGACCACCGGAACGACCCGGTCGATCTCCTCCTCGATCGGCACGATTGGCCCGGGCGCGAACTTGGCGCCACCGATGTCGACCCAGTCTGCCCCGTCGGCAATGGCCTTCTGCGCCGCCAAAACGGATGCGTCGAGCGCGAACGTTGCACCCTGGTCGTAGAACGAGTCCGGCGTGCGATTGACGATGGCCATCACGGCCACCTCGCGATCGAAATCGAAGGTGCGGCCGCCGATCAACCGGCGCGGAGCATCCAGTTGAGGAAGCATCACTCCCGGAGCGGAGTTGATTCTCGTGCGTGTCATAACGGTCCTCACCATTGGAACAAATCGATTGTTCCATTCCATCATGTCGCCAACTCCTGCCGCGGAACGGATCGTCGGCCGTCGATCCCCGCTCACGGACTTACTCTCAGCAAAGCTCCAGCTAACACGCAGATACTGGGGGCATGACTGACGGCCCCCGCATCCTTATCGTCGATGACGAACCCAATATCCGCGACCTACTCACCACCAGCCTCCGCTTCGCCGGCTTCGCCGTACGCGCAGTGGGCAACGGCGCGCAGGCTATCTCCGCCGTGCTCGAGGAGGAACCCGACCTCATCATTCTCGATGTCATGCTGCCCGACATGAACGGTTTCGGTGTCACCAAGCGCCTGCGTTCGGCCGGCTACACGGCCCCGATCCTGTTCCTGACGGCCAAGGACGACACCGAAGACAAGATCACCGGCCTCACCGTCGGCGGCGACGACTACGTGACCAAGCCGTTCAGCCTCGACGAGATCGTCGCCCGGATCAAGGCCATCCTGCGTCGCACCATGCACGCCGATGAAGATGCCGTCATTCGCGCCGGCGAACTCACCATGGATCAGGACACCCACGAGGTTCTCGTCGGCACCGAGGCGATCGAACTGAGCCCGACCGAGTTCAAGCTGCTGCGCTACCTCATGCTCAACCCCAACCGGGTGCTGTCGAAGGCGCAGATCCTCGATCACGTCTGGGAATACGACTTCAACGGTGACGCCGGAATCGTGGAGAGCTACATCTCCTACCTGCGCCGCAAGGTCGACGTGCACTCGAGCGAACCGCTCATTCAGACCAAGCGTGGCTTCGGCTACATGCTCAAGGCCGCCAAGGCGTAGTCACGGCGTTCGTTATACACAGCGAGCTTTCGTAGACTAAATCTTCTTATGCACGAAACCCTGTCCAGGCGGTGGAGCAGCATCTCCCTCCGTTCCAAGATCACCGGTGTCACGGTGTTGATGCTCACGCTCGGCCTGCTCGTTTCCGGCATCGGCACAATGGCCATGCTCAAGCAGTATGTGGTGACCCAGGTCGACACCCAGTTGCAGGTCGACACGCAGACCGCGCTCAGCGGTTACTCGTCGAGCGTGTTCTCGCAGGGTGACACCGAGGGCGTCGCCTCGGACTATTTCGTGGCCCTGTACGACCAGGACGGCGCGCTGATCACCCG
This sequence comes from Cryobacterium sp. TMS1-20-1, assembly GCF_004402355.1. Classification (NCBI taxonomy): domain Bacteria; kingdom Bacillati; phylum Actinomycetota; class Actinomycetes; order Micrococcales; family Microbacteriaceae; genus Cryobacterium; species Cryobacterium sp. TMS1-20-1. The sequence goes on from NZ_SOGF01000054.1 coordinate 153,716, forward strand.
CACCTGGCAGGAACGCGACCACGCCGAGCTGCCGGTTGTCGGCATGCCGCTCGACCTGAAACGGGTCTCGCAGCTTGACGGACAGATTCAAACTCTGTGGGACGCCGCCCACGACACCGAGTTTCACGCGATCATGGTTCCGGTCGTGATCAGCCCCACCGGCACCTACGGCACTCTCGTCATGGCCGTCTCGCTGCGGCCCACCGAGAACACCATGGCCACCTACCTCACGATCTTTCTGGGTTTCGGCGCCGGGGTCGTGCTGATCGGCGCCATGCTCACCCGCGTGCTCGTCACGACAACATTTGTGCCGTTGCGCGAGGCGGAGCAGACCGCCGCGGCGATCGCCGACGGTGACTTCAGCCAGCGTCTCGGCGGCGCAACGCCGAACACCGAGGTCGGTCGTCTCAACCGCTCGCTCAACATCATGCTCAGCCGCATCGACCGGGCCTTCAAAGACCGCGCCCGCACCATTGACCAGATGCGCCGCTTCGTCGGCGACGCCAGCCACGAACTGCGCACCCCCCTGGTTTCGGTGCGCGGCTACGCCGAGCTGTACCGCATGGGTGCCCTGCAGACCCCCGAAGATGTCGCCCAGGCCATGGAACGCATCGAAAAAGAGGCCATTCGTATGGGCGGTCTCGTCGAGGATCTGCTCGAACTCGCCCGCCTCGACGAGACCAAGCCGCTCGCGCTCACCCCGGTCGACCTCGTTCCGCTGGCCCGCGACGCCGCCCTCGATGCCATGGCCAGCTCACCGGGCCGCCAGGTGACGGTGGTGATTCCCCCGCCCGTGCTTGCGTCACTCGAGGCTGACGCCGATTTGGACCACCACTTCGGTGACTCCGGCGAGATCGACAACGATGGAACGGAGAGCGTCACCACCGGCACGATTACCCGGCCGTCCGGAACGGGCACTCCGACCGGTGCTATTGCCTTCGCCGGCGCCACCCTGGCCCGGCTGCGCACCCGCAAACCGCGCCGCACAACCGCTGTGCTGCCCGATGCCGGCCTGACTGTGTTGCCCGTCGTGCCCCAGCTGCCGCCCATGGTGATGGCCGAAGAGAACAAGATTCGCCAGGTCATCACCAACCTGATGGGCAATGCGATGCGGTTCACCGCCTCGGACAGCCCGATCGAACTCGAGGTCGCAGTCGACCCGCGCACCCTGCGGGCATCGATCGCCATCGTCGACCACGGCGAGGGAATCCCGCCGCAGATTCGGGAGAAGATCTTCCAGCGCTTCTGGCGCGCCGACTCCAGCCGCGCCCGCGAAACCGGTGGCAGCGGCCTCGGCCTCGCCATCGTCGCCGCCATCGTCGCCAGCCACAACGGCACCGTCGACGTCGGCGACACCCCCGGTGGCGGCGCCACCTTCCGGGTCTCGCTCCCCCTCGCCGGCACGCCGAGCGCGCCGCTGCACGCCCAGCCCGTCATTCCGTAGCGGCCCTCCTGCACCGGCCGCGGCAGGCGGCATCCATTCACAAATTGGCTGCCGGGCAGCGGATGCTGCACGCTCGCCTTCTACGCTCATGGTCACCAACATCCATGTTTGAGTAGCAGGAAGGCACACCATGACGAGCTTTCAGGTCGACAGCGATGCGGTGCAGAGCACCGCCAACACCGCACGCGGCACGATCGGGCGGGTGCAGGCCGATGTGGCCGAGCTCAACGCCCAGCTCACCAGCCTCGAAGGGTTCTGGACCGGCCAGGCGTCTACAGCGTTCCAGGGGGCTTTCGCCGAGTGGCGCGGCATGCATCAGCAGCTGGAAGAGAGCCTGACCCTGCTCAACCAGGCGCTGAGCCTGGCCGGGCAGCAGTACGCCGAGACCGAGCAAGCCAACACCCGGCTGTTCGCGCGGTAGGCGATTCGTGGCCGGTCGGAGTGTGTTATCCCGCGCGGGATAGCACTACCGCACCCACCGCATCCCGAAAAAGCCCGGAAAGACGCGGATTTTCGGTTGCTAGACTGACGGACGCGCTTACGCCGCCACCGCGGCCACTCGGACAGCCAGCCCGCGCACACGCGGCCGGCGCCACCCCGACATCACACCAAGCACCAAGGATGAGATGACTCTCTCTGCCCACACTCCCGCCACCGAACCATCGACCGGACCGCCTGGCCTCCCCCCGGAGAACAAAACCCGGGTGAACAAGACGGTCTTCTTCGGTTCAGCCTCCGGCATCATTGCCATCGCCCTCTGGGCGATCCTCGCCCCCAGCAACGCGAGCGACGTCATTGCCGCCGTCGTCGGCTGGGTGTCGGTCAACCTCGGCTGGTATTACTTTCTGATCGTCACTGTCGTGCTGGTCTTCGTCATCGTCGTCGCGCTGTCCCGGGTCGGCAAGACCCGACTCGGGCCAGACCACTCCAGGCCGCAGTTCAGCCTGTTCACCTGGACCGCCATGCTGTTCGCCGCCGGAATCGGCATCGACCTCATGTTCTTCTCGGTCTCCGAACCGGTCACCCAGTACCTCGCCCCGCCCACCGGTGATGGCAGCTCCGTTGAGGCCGCCCGCCAAGCCATGGTCTGGACCCTGTTCCACTACGGCATCACCGGCTGGGCCCTCTACGCCCTCATGGGTCTGGCCCTCGGTTACTTCGCCTACCGGCAGAACCTGCCGCTGAGCATCCGTTCGGCGCTGTACCCGATCTTCGGCAAGAAGATCCACGGCCCGATCGGCGACGTGGTCGACATCGCCGCGATCCTCGGCACCATTTTCGGCATCGCCACGAGCCTCGGCATCGGCGTCGCCCAGCTCAACTACGGCCTCACTTTTATGTTCGGAACGCCGGAGACCCTGCTCGTGCAGGGCTCGCTCATCGCCCTGAGTGTGGTCATGGCCACGATCTCCGTCGTCTCCGGGGTCGAGAAGGGCATTCGTCGACTGTCCGAGCTGAACGTTCTGCTGAGCGTCGGCCTCATGCTGTTCATTCTGATTGCCGGCAACACGAGCTTTCTGCTCGACGCCATCGTCCTCAACATCGGTGACACCCTGAGCCGGTTCCCGGCCATGACCCTCGACACCTTCGCCTACGACCGCCCCGATGAATGGCTCAACTGGTGGACCCTGTTCTTCTGGGCCTGGTGGATCGCCTGGGCACCATTCGTCGGGCTGTTCCTGGCCCGCATCAGCCGCGGCCGCACCATCCGCGAGTTCGTCGCCGGCACCATGATCGTGCCGTTCGCGTTCATCCTGATCTGGATCGCCGTGTTCGGCAACAGCGCCCTCGCCATCGTGATCGGCGGAGATGCCGGCTTCGGCGAGGTCGCCATGAATTCGCCGGAGCGTGCGTTCTACTCGCTGCTGGCCGAGTTCCCGTTCGCCCCGGCTACCGCCGCAATCGCGACCTTCACCGGACTGCTGTTCTATGTCACCAGCGCCGACTCCGGTGCCCTCGTCATGGCCAATTTCACCTCACATCTCAAGGACTCCGAGTCCGACGGCCCGAAGTGGCTGCGCATCTTCTGGGCGGTGACCACCGGAGTGCTGACCATGGCAATGCTGCTGGTGGGCGGCATCCCGACCCTGCAAAATGCCACGATCATCATGGGGCTGCCCTTCTCCGCGGTGCTGCTGCTCGTCATGCTCGGGCTGTATCGGGCGCTTCGGTTGGAGCAATCGCTCACCGACAGTTACCGGGCCAGCCTGCCCGGCCTGTTGTCCGGTCGCAGCACCGACCCGGCCCGGGCGCGCAACTGGCGTCAGCGGCTGACCCGCGCCATGAGCTACCCTGGCCCCCGCCAGGCCGAACGCTTCGTGTCGAGCGTGGCCCTGCCCGCCCTGCAGGAAGTGCGTGACGAGCTCGTGACGCAGGGTGCCGAGGTGACGCTATCGCAGGGCGTGGTCGATGGCCTGCAGATTCCGCACCTCGACCTCAACGTGTCGATGGGCGACGAGCGCGGTTTCAAATACCAGATCTACCCCGTGCAATTCGACACTCCGACCTATGCGGTGCGTTCGGCGAGCGCCAGCGGCAAGTATTACCGCATGGAGGTTTTCTCCCTCGAGGGCAGCCACGGCTACGACCTCATGGGCTACAGCAAGGAGCAGGTCATCACTGACGTGCTCGATCATTACGAAACCCACCTCGACTTTCTGCACCTGAACCGGGCAGAGCCGGGAAACACCGCCCTCGCCGAGGACCAGGTGGCTAAAGACAATTGGGAAGCCGATTTCGAATCGGACGAGGTCAAGCAATGAACACACCGATCAATACCGCGCCGCCGGCCACGCTGTTCATCAGCGGCGCCTGGGTACCAGCGAGCGACGCCGGCACCCGCGAGATCCACTGCCCGGCCGATCAGAGCCTGGTCGGCACGGTCAGCGAGGCGACCACAACGGATGTCCATGCTGCGATCCGCGCGGCCCGCACCGCCTTCGACAGTGGCCTGTGGAGCAGCGTTCCGGCGCCCGAGCGTGGTGATTTCCTGCTGCGCGTCGCCGCTGAACTGCGCGTGCGCCGGGCCGAGTTCGCCCGCGCCGAGACGCTCGACACCGGCAAACGTCTGGTCGAGAGTGAAATCGATATGGACGACATCGCGAACTGCTTCGCCTACTTCGGCAAGATCGCCGGGCAGGACAGCGGACGCATCGTCGATGCCGGCGATGAAAACGTCGTCAGCCGCATCGTGCACGAGCCCGTCGGGGTCTGCGGGCTGATCGCGCCGTGGAACTACCCATTGCTGCAGGCCGCGTGGAAGATCGCCCCGGCCCTCGCCGCCGGTAACAGTTTCGTGCTCAAGCCGAGCGAGCTCACCCCGCACACCAGCATGCTCATGATGGTACTGCTGGACGACCTCGGTCTGCCGGCCGGCGTCGCCAACCTCGTGCTCGGTGCCGGCGCTGTGGCCGGGGCCCCGCTCTCCAGCCACCCCGACGTCGACCTGGTCTCGTTCACCGGCGGTCTCGAGACCGGCCGGAAGATCGCAGCGGCCGCCGCCGGAACGGTCAAGAAGGTCGCCCTCGAACTCGGCGGCAAGAATCCCAACGTGATCTTCGCCGACGCCGACTTCGACGCCGCCGTGGACAACGCGCTGAACGGCGCGTTCGTGCACTCGGGGCAGGTCTGCTCGGCCGGCGCGCGCATCGTGGTGGAAGCATCCGTTGCCGAGAAGTTCGTCGACGAGCTCGTGCGCCGGGCCAACCAGATCCGTCTCGGCGGACCGTTTGACCCGGAAGCCGAAACCGGGCCGCTGATCAGCGCAGCGCACCGCGACAAGGTCACCGCCTACGTTGCGAAGGGCATCGCCGAGGGCGCCCGCCTGCGCTGCGGAGGAACCTGGGGCGCAGGCGACCTCGCGCAGGGCTTTTATTACACGCCGACCGTGCTCGACCAGGTTTCGAGCGGTATGTCCGTCGTGATCGACGAGGCTTTCGGCCCGGTCGTGACGATTGAAACCTTTGAGACCGAAGCCGAGGCCGTGCGCATCGCCAACGACACCGTCTACGGCCTGGCCGGAGCGGTCTGGACCCAGGACGCCGGCAAGGCCCAGCGCATGGCCAAGGCCTTGCGGCACGGAACCGTCTGGATCAATGACTTTCACCCCTACCTGCCGCAGGCGGAGTGGGGCGGCTACGGCCAGTCCGGCGTTGGTCGCGAGCTCGGCCCGATGGGTCTCGGCGAGTACCAGGAAACGAAGCACATTTACCAGAACACCGCACCGGCCGTCACCGGCTGGTTCGCCGCACGTTAGGACCACCGATGACCGTACTGACCCAGACCGACTTCGACTACATCGTGATCGGTGGTGGTTCCGCCGGGGCCGCTGTCGCCGCCCGGCTGAGCGAGGATCCTGCCCTTGAGGTGGCCCTCGTGGAGGCCGGTCCCGACGACCGTGGCATCGACGTCATCCTCCAGCTCGACCGTTGGATGGAGCTGCTGGAGAGCGGCTACGACTGGGATTACCCGATCGAGCCGCAGGAGCACGGCAACTCGTTCATGCGCCACGCCCGTGCCAAGGTGCTCGGCGGCTGTTCCAGCCACAACTCCTGCATCGCGTTCTGGGCTCCGGCCGAAGACCTGAACGACTGGGCGTTCAAGCACGGAGCCACCGGCTGGGACGCCGCCACCACCTTCCCGCTGTTCCAGCGTCTGGAAACCAACGAGGACCGGGCCCCGCACCACGGCCAGGACGGCCCCGTGCACCTGATGAACGTGCCGGCCACCGATCCGTGCGGCGTGGCTCTCCTCGACGCCTGCGAGCAGACCGGAATCCCGCGCACAACGTTCAACTCCGGTACGACCGTTGTGAACGGCGCGAATTTCTTCCAGATCAACCGGCAGGCGGACGGAACGCGCGCGTCGTCATCCGTTTCGTATATTCACCCGATTCGGGATCGCGCCAACTTCACTCTGCTCACCGGCAGGCGAGCCCGCAAACTCACCTTCGACGGGAACAAGCGCTGCACCGGCGTACAGGTCGTCGATGCCAGCTTCGGCAAGACCCACCAGCTCACCGCGCGCGCCGAGGTCATCCTCTCGGCCGGCGCCATCGATTCGCCCAAGCTGCTCCTGCTCTCCGGCGTCGGTCCGGCCGAGCAGCTTGCCTCCTTTGGCATCGAGGTACTCGCGGACTCCCCCGGCGTCGGCGAGAACCTGCAGGACCACCCGGAGGGCGTAATTCAGTGGGAAGCGAAGCAGCCGATGCCCGAGACTTCCACCCAGTGGTGGGAAGCCGGCATCTTCACGACCACCGAGGAGGGCCTCGACCGCCCCGACCTCATGTTCCACTACGGTTCGGTGCCCTTCGACATGCACACCGCCCGTCAGGGTTACCCGACGACGGAGAACGGGTTCTGCCTGACGCCAAACGTCACCCGGGCACGCTCCCGCGGCACGGTCAAGCTGCGCTCGAGCGACTACCGCGACAAGCCCATGGTGGATCCGCGCTACTTCACCGACCCACACGACATGCGCGTCATGGTCGCCGGCATCCGCAAGGCCCGGGAAATCGTGGCCCAGCCGGCCATGGCCGAGTGGGCCGGCGAGGAACTGTATCCGGGCGCCGCTGTGCAAACGGATGCCGAAATCACCTCGTACATCGAAAAGACCCACAACACGGTCTACCACCCGGCCGGGACCCTGCGGATGGGCGCCGTCGACGATGTGCTCGCGCCGCTCGATCCCGAGCTGCGGGTCAAGGGAGTCACCGGCCTGCGCGTCGCCGACGCGTCGGTCATGCCGGTTCTCGTCACCGTAAACCCGAACATCACCACGATGATGATCGGTGAGCGCTGCGCCGACCTGGTGAAAGCGGCCCGCAGCATCCGCTGACCTGCGCCGAGGTGTGAGTCCGGGCCTGATTTTTGCGAATAATGCGGTCAGCCTCACACCTCGGCTACGGAACATGAAAAAAGTGGGCGCCTCCCGAGGGAGACGCCCACTTTTGTGTGGTGCTAGCTGGCGGGGACTTAGAAGTCCATGCCACCCGAGGGGTCGCCGGCCGGAGCCGAGTTCTTCTCGGGCTTGTCGGCAACGACGGCCTCGGTGGTGAGGAACAGTCCGGCAATCGACGCGGCGTTGAGCAGCGCGGAGCGGGTGACCTTCACCGGGTCATTGATGCCGGCAGCGATCATGTCGACGTACTCGCCGGTGGCGGCGTTGAGGCCCCATCCGACGGGCAGGTTGCGCACCTTGTCGGCGACAACGCCGGGCTCCATGCCCGCGTTGAGTGCGATCTGCTTGAGCGGAGCGTCGATGGCGACGCGCACGATGTTCGCGCCCGTTGCCTCGTCGCCGACGAGAGCGAGAACTGCTTCGCTCTCGAATGCGGTCTTGCCAGCCTGGATCAGTGCAACGCCACCACCGGCGACGATGCCCTCTTCGACGGCAGCCTTGGCGTTACGCACTGCATCTTCGATGCGGTGCTTGCGCTCCTTGAGCTCAACCTCCGTTGCGGCTCCGGCCTTGATGACAGCAACGCCGCCAGCAAGCTTGGCGAGGCGCTCCTGGAGCTTCTCGCGGTCGTAGTCGCTGTCGGTGTTCTCGATCTCGGCGCGAATCTGCGAAACGCGACCGGCGATGGCTTCGACGTCGCCGGCACCCTCAACGATGGTGGTCTCGTCCTTGGTGATGACGACCTTGCGGGCGTTACCAAGCAGGTCGAGCGTGACGTTCTCGAGCTTGAGGCCGACCTCTTCCGAGATGACCTGTCCACCGGTGAGGATGGCGATGTCCTGCAGCTGAGCCTTGCGACGGTCTCCGAAGCCCGGAGCCTTGACGGCGACGGACTTGAAGATGCCACGGATCTTGTTCACAACGAGCGTGGCCAGGGCCTCGCCGTCGACGTCTTCCGCGATGATGAGGAGCTGCTTGCCGGTCTGGATGACCTTGTCCACGATGGGGAGCAGGTCCTTGATGTTGGAGACCTTGGAGTTGACGATCAGGATGTAGGGGTCTTCGAAGACCGCTTCCTGACGGTCAGGGTCGGTGACGAAGTACGCCGACAGGAAGCCCTTGTCGAAGCGCATGCCCTCGGTGAGCTCGAGTTCGGTGCCGAAGGTGTTCGACTCCTCAACGGTGACAACACCTTCCTTGCCGACCTTGTCGATGGCCTCGGCGATGATCGCGCCGATTTCGGTGTCGCCGGCAGAGATGGAAGCCGTGGCCGCGATCTCTTCCTTGGTTTCGATTTCCTTGGCGCTGGCGATGAGCTCGGCGATGACAGCTGCCGTGGCCTTCTCGATGCCGCGCTTGAGGCTGATCGGGTCGGCGCCGGCTGCGACGTTGCGCAGGCCTTCGCGAACCAGGGCCTGGGCGAGGACGGTTGCGGTGGTCGTTCCGTCGCCGGCTACGTCATCCGTCTTCTTGGCGACCTCTTTGACGAGCTCGGCACCGATCTTCTCGTACGGGTCGTCGAGCTCGATCTCCTTGGCGATGGACACACCGTCGTTGGTGATCGTGGGGGCGCCCCACTTCTTCTCCAGAACGACGTTGCGGCCGCGCGGGCCGAGGGTGACCTTGACGGTGTCGGCGAGAATATTCAGGCCGCGCTCAAGCCCACGACGGGCCTCTTCATTGAATGCAATGATTTTTGCCATATGTGTAACTCGTCCCTCCCGGACGTTCCAAACGATGATGGGGTTAGCACTCAGATGACGAGAGTGCTAGATCGATTCTGGCACTCTGGGGTCGAGAGTGCAAGCGAGCATCCGGGGTGATGCCGGGCTATCTGCAGCTGTCAGGGAACGAGATCGGCCGAGCCGGTGCCGTTGGGCACCAACTGGAACCAGGTATTGCCCGGTGCCAGCCGAATTGTCACTCCGTTGGCGTCGATGAGGCGGATCGGCGACGTCTGGGCGTCCTTGCTCCAGGTGGCCGCGAGGGTCTTGCCGCCGGACGAGATTGACGCTTCACCGGAGGCGATCAACTCGGTCTTGGGGATACTGTCGGAGACGGTTACATCGACCCGCAGTACGACCACGTTGGTGGCCTTGAGCTGGGCCCCCTCGGGGGTCAGGTCGGGCGCCCCATCCTGAGCGCGCAGGTAGGCGGCCGCCTCGGCGTTCCAGGTCCAGCTGCGGGCACTGGAGTTGGAGAACCTGGTATTGATCACCGAAATCGGCGTACCGTCCGTGGCAGCGGATGCCGCGGCCAGGGTGGCCGCGTAGGCGTACTGCTGGGCGGGCGGGGCGACAGAGGCATTGCGGTTGACGAATTCCGACGCGGCGAGGATCACGTTGTGCGGGGCTGAAGTAGCGGAGGACCGCGAGAACAAGCCGCTCGTGTCGTAGTCGAAGATGGCGCTGATCTGGCCGGTCGCGTTCATCGCGTCGACGAATCGCTGCTGGCCGCCGGAGTAGGCGACCAGTCCACCGAAGGGGGCGATAATGTCGGGATCCATCGGCCGAATCGACCGCACCGGTCCGAGCTGATCGGGAATGCTTGACTGCCAGACCGCGACATAGCGGGTGATGCCGCCCTCGACCAGTTCTTCGAACACGAGGTCGGTACGGTCAATGGCAACCTGCGGCCGGGCCGCAACGTGGTTGTCGATCTTGGCCGCCAGCGACGGGTGGGCCGACGAGCCGCCTTCGACGCTCAGCCCGGTTAGCGGTGCGATCTCGGTCGCCGCCGGGGCGACATAGTCAGAGGTCCAGGCCGTGCCGGTCGGTGTCGAGGAGGGGGCCGGGGTGCTGCCGCTGCACGCGCTCAGGAGCAGTGCCGGCAGCACGAGGGCGAGCAGCCCCGCGGCCCGAAGCGGTCGAGCGGTGCGGGCCGTATTTTTCATAGTCACCGGTAAACACTAACGCCGCCCGTTGCAGCGGGCGGCGTTAGTGTGAAATGCGAGGCGGGTTAGGCCGGTCGAACCGATTCAGCCTGCGGGCCTTTCGCTCCGGCACCGACCTCGAAGACGACCTGCTGGCCTTCTTCGAGAACCTTGTACCCGCTCATGTCGATGGCGGAGTAGTGGACGAAGACGTCTTGCCCTCCCCCGTCGACAGTAATGAAGCCGAAACCCTTTTCAGCGTTGAACCACTTTACGGTTCCGTTCGCCATGTGTTACTCCTTGCTCAGTTTTCAACGGCAACCGCCCATTGGCTGTTCCGGGCCGTGCCGCAGAGACTGCGTTCATCCTGTGCGAGCAGCAAATCCCCGAGAGCAAGACATCTGTCACAAGTTACCTACTGGTGCAAGTTTCCTTGGGCGAGCTTTCTTGATCCGGGCGGGTATTGCCCGAACAAAATGTGTGACCAAAACGCATGTTACTGAAATGGGAACAGAAGACTAGGGGCTTGACGAATCAAATCGTGGCCGCTAAGACCACGGCTTTCGCGTTTTGCTCAGTCAACCGGTGAAACATAGTCGTTGCCGACGACGACGGTCATACTGGCGTCGGAATCAACGAAATTGGTGGAGACCACGATCTGCGCTCCCGGAAGCGAGGCAGCGACGCCGCGGGCGGCGCCTTCCTGGCTCGCATCGGCGTAGTAGATCACCGTGGTCGCCTCCGTGTCCGTGCTGGCGTTCCCGGTGGCATTGACCACCCAGCCTGCAGCGGAGAGTGTGTCCCTGACGGATGCTGCAACGCCATCGTTCGCGGACCCGTTGAGCACGTTGATGGTCTGCGCCGGGTCGACGGTGGCAACGGCCGTGGGGACAGCGGTCGCTGTCGGCGTCGCGCTTGCGCTGCTCGCGGGCAACCCGGGAATGTTAGAGAAGTCGAGGCGATTGTTGATTGCGAGGATGCCGACTGCACCGATGGCGATCAACAGCCCGGTGGCCCCCAGCGCCCACCAGAATCCGATCCAGCCGCGTCCTCTCTTGCCGGGGGCGCGGTGGGCTCCCACCCGGTCGAGGGCATGCGTGTGGGTGTCGAAACGGTCTTTCGCAAATTTTTGCGCCATGGTGGTGGAATCCTTGGTTGGCCGGCCGGGCCGGAATCGAGCTGCAGGGCAAGGTTCCGTGCTGGCCGAAAAGCGGGTGGGTGCCTAGTCGCGGGTGGGCAGCGAGCGACTGGCGCGTGCCTCGGATCGGACGGAACGCATCCGCTGCAATCGTTTCACCAGCATGGGATCAAAAGCCAACGCCAACGGTGAGTCGACCAATGCGCTCAATAGTTGATAGTACCGGGCGGTCGACAGGCTGAAGGTGGCCCGGATGGCCTCCTCCTTGGCGCCGACGTGCCGCCACCATTGCCGTTCGAAGGCGAGCACGGCCTGGTCGCGTTCGCTCAGCTGGGTTGTCGGCGCGTGCTCAGTCATTGCTGCATCCCTCCCCCGGTTGACTGTCTGTCAGGCTCATCCTATTTGCGGGCGGCTGAATGTTGCCTCCGGCACGCCCTGCCGCGGTGGGACACGCCGTGAGGAATGCGCGCGGGGCCAAGCGAGTTTAGGCTTAGTAGACGCGGCCAGTGCCCGGTCGCCGGAACGAAGGGATCTGAACATGGACTACGAAATCAAGAAGTCAGACAGCGAATGGCGCTCCGAACTGGGCGCGGAGAAGTTTGCGGTGCTGCGCGAAGCCGGCACCGAACGCCCCGGCACCGGCGAGCTGCTCGACGAGGGTCGGGCTGGCCTCTACACCTGTGGCGCCTGCAACGCCGAGCTGTTTCAGAGTGGCACCAAGTTCGATTCCGGCTGCGGCTGGCCGAGCTTTTACGAGTCGGTTCGTCCCGAAGCGGTCGAACTGCTTGAGGACCGCTCCATGGGAAGCGTACGCACCGAGGTGCGCTGCGCGAACTGTGGCTCGCACCTCGGCCACGTTTTTCCCGACGGTTTCGGCACTCCGACCGGCGACCGGTACTGCATGAATTCTCTCTCGCTCAATTTCACGCCCGCTGAGTAGCGCGGTGTCGATGACGGGTGCGGTTGCCAGCTCGGCAGCGGCAGGTTCGGCCGGAGCGAATCCTGGTCTTCCCGGCCGGGACACGACCGGTTTCAGAACGGATACCGCGGCGGTCTTCAAAGCTGTCGCTGACCGGCGCAGTTATTCCAAGGTGACGACGCTCGCCCCCAGCCGGGCGGAGTTGCTGCCGCTCGTGGCGGCGGCCGCGCGGGTGGCCGATCACGGCGCGTTGCGTCCGTGGCGGCTGCTCGAGCTGCGCGGCGACGCCCGCGACCGGCTCGGAGCGGCGTTTGTGGCGGCATCCGCTTGTGAGGGGCTCGAAGCGATCAAGCTGGCCGCCAAGCCGCTGCGCGCACCGCTGCTGATCGCGATCGTCGCGTCACGGCAGGTGAACTTCAAGGTGGCTGGCTGGGAACAGGATGCCGCGGCTGCGGGCGTCGCGCACCTTCTCACGCTGCTGCTCGAAAACGCCGGCTGGGGGGCGATGTGGCGCACCGGGCCGTTGGTGCGATCGGCGCCGGTGCGAGCGTTGCATGGCCTTGCCGACGGGGAAGAGCTGCTCGGCTGGCTCTACGTTGGGGGAATTCCCGAGGAGTCGAAACCGTGCGTGCGGCTGTCGATTGATCCGGAGGAGTTTTTGGGGGTGCTGTAGCTCGGGGCCGTGGGCTTCGTCCCCGGCCCGCCTTGGAGCGCCGGCCCGTGATCTATCAGGGGCCCCTTTCCGGGCCCGGGCGGAAGGGACAGGACGTTCAAGGGCTACGGTCAGGTGCGGGCGTGGCCGGGCCGGTGCCAGCGCACCGCGGCGATGACCACGGCGACGAGGGCGAGCGCGGTTCCGGCCAGGGTCGTCACGCCGAGCGGATGCCTCTGAGTGGGCGCGAGCAGATCCAGCGCAAGGGCGCAGAGCAGCTGGCCGGCGACGATGCACAGGCCGAGCATGAGCACGCCGGTGGTACGAACGACGAGCGCGGCGCCGGCGATGAAGATGCAGCCGATGAGCCCGCCGGTATAGAGCCACGGGTTGCCCGGCAGATCGAGGGCGAAACCGACCAGCACACCGTGCACGAGCGCCGCGAGTACGAGCGCGACGGATCCGGTGAGAAAGTTCAGAAAAGTTGCCGTGAGCGCACTTTGCGCGGTGACCCGCACCTGACCGTTCACGGCCTGCTGCCAGCCCTGGCCGATACCCGCCACGAGGGGTAGCACGAGCAGCCAGAGCGCGTCGCTGCCGCCCAATTCGCCGCTCACCGTCCAGGCTACGGCGACCAGGGCGAGCACCGCGCCAACGATTTTGGACGCGTGCAGCGGTCGGCGCCCACCCGGACCGATGCCAAACCGGTCCATGAGTACACCGCTCACGGTCTGACCGGCCACAACGGCGACAGTGAACAGGGCGATGCCGAGTGGCGCGGCGACAAGGCCCTGCGACAGTACGAACAGCGCGCCGGCCAGGCCGCCGAACAGGTGCCACCAGGACAGGGTTTTCGCTCGCACCGCGCGAGTGACGAGTTGCAGGCCGCGGCGACCGCTTCGGAACACGACGAGGCCAAGGCTGAGAATGACCAGCCCGGAGCCGAAGGAGATGACGGCGGCAGTGAATCCGTCGCCGATTTGATGACCGAGTTCGCCATTCACGCGCGATTGCACGGCATACATGGCCCCGATCAGCACCGAGAACAGAAGCGCCAGCCAGATCGGCACAGCGGATGCCGCTGGCGCGGCCGAAGCATCCGTTCGGGTCCGTGCGCTGTCCTCTGTCACTTGGCAATACTACGAGATGGGTGCGTGCGGGTTCTGCCCGGTGCTGCCCAGTCGGGCTCCGATTCGCCCGGGGCCCACCTTAGGTCGCTGGGCCCATGATCTATCATGGGCCCAGTTTCCGGGCCCGGGCCCGGGCCCGGTCGAAAACAGCGCGCGGGGCGAGGCTTGGCGCGTCAGGCGGCGCGCACCTCGATTTCGCCGGGGGCTGCACCCTCGCTGCCGAAGACCAGGCGGCGGTTGGCGATCTTGTCGGTGAAGAAGCGATCGTGGCTGACCACCACGACGGCCCCGGGAAAGTGCACGAGGGCGCGTTCCATCACCTGGGTGCTCGACATGTCGAGGTGGTTGGTCGGCTCGTCGAGCAGCAGCACCGACGCTCCGGAGAGCAGGCATTGCGCCATGGCGACGCGGGCGCGCTGACCGCCCGAGAGAGCACCGATCTTCTGTTTGAGGTCGGCCTCGCTGAACTGGAACATGGTCAGAAAACGGTTGACCGACTTCTTGGTCGCGGTGAGGGCGAGGCTGCCGGGCATGGCGTTGACGGCATGACTGACGGTGTCGCTCTGGTCGAGTTCGGCGAGAATCTGGTTGTACGAGACAACGCCGGCGCCGCTGGCCCAGGCGACGTCACCGTGGTCGGCGCTCTCCTCGCCGGTGAGCACCCGCAGCAGGGTCGTCTTTCCGCTGCCGTTACTGCCGAGCACGACAATGCGGTTGCCGCGGCGCACCTCGAAACTGAGGTTTTCGAACAGCACCTTGTCGCCGAAGCTTTTGGCCAGGCCGTCGACCCGGCAGAGGACGTCCTTGACGTGCAGGTTGCCGTAGATCTCGGTGATGATCTGGTCGACCGGGCGCGGTGTGCGCGACTTCTTGATGTGCGCCAGCTGGTTGCCGAGCTGACGACTCTCGGCCTTGGCGGCCTCCCGACGGTCGGCGATCCCCTCGGCTTCGAAGGCGAGCAGCTCGGATTCGTGCACGAACTGTGCCTCGAGGGTCTTGAGCCGAAACTGCTTCTGCACGATGTATTCGCCGAAGTTGCCGGGGTACTCGTGCAGGTGAAAGTTCTCGACCTCGATGATGCGGGTGACGACAGCGTCGAGAAACTTACGGTCGTGCGAGACGACGATGGCAGCACCCTTGAAGCTCTTGAACCAGGCTTCGAGCCACTCAACCCCGGCCACGTCGAGGTAGTTGGTCGGCTCGTCGAGCAGCAGTACGTCGGGAGCTTCCAGCACGATCTTGGCCAGGGCAGCCCGGTTACGCCAGCCGCCGGAAAGCTCATCGATCGCGCAGACGCGGTGCGCCTCGTTGAATCCGAGGGTGGTCAGCGCGGTGTCGATGTGCCGCTTGTAGTCCCAGCCGTCCAGCCGATCCATCTCCTCGAACAGCTCGCCCTGCCGCCCGATCAGCCGGTCGAGTTCGGCGCTGGCCGAGGAATCGAGGGCGATCGCCGCATCAATCGCGGCGAGCTCGGCCTCGACTGCCTTCACGGCCACGAACAGTTCGTCGAGCACCTCGGTTATGGTCTGTGCACCGTTGAGTTCGGAGAACTGGGAGAAATAGCCGACCCGAATGCCATCTTCGAGGGTGACCTCGCCGGCGTCTGGCGAGACCTGGTCGAGAATCAGCTTGAGAATGGTGGACTTGCCGGAGCCGTTCTTACCGATCAGGCCGACCCGGTCGCCGGGTTCGAGGCGAAAGAACGCCTCGCGCAGAATCTGCGTGTTCTCAAAGCGGATGCTGACATCGTTCAGCCGGATCAGGCTCATGTGTGTTTCCTCCCGGGGTTTCTGCAGCGGGCATCCGCTCGAAAAACCCCAGCCATCAGTGTACGTGGCGGCCCTGTGGGACCCTGGCGGCACAGAAAAACCCCTACATCCCAGTGGGGAGCAGGGGTTGAGAGGGCCGGCCACGGGACTTGAACCCGTAACCCCCACTTTACAAGAGTGGTGCGCTACCAATTGCGCCAGGCCGGCATGAGACCAGGGCCTCGAAAGACCATCCTAAATGATTCCCGGGCCTTTGCCGCCATCGGCCAGGAGAAGCGGATGCAATGGCACGAGCAGCAGCATCCGCTTCATAGCTACCCGGCGGGTGTCGGGGTGGGGGTCGGCGTCGAGGTCGAGTAGGTCTCGCCGAGGGCCTGCTGCACGAAGGAGGCGAATTCCTTGGGGTCGTCGAGCGAGCCGGTGTAGGGCTTGCCATTGACCAGAACGGTCGGGGTGCCGGTGATGGCCTTGATCGAGGAGTTGGCGATCGGACCGTCGAGGGATCGGTCGGTGGCGGCCTGAACCCAGGACTCGAAGGTTCCGTCGTCGATGCAGGTGTTAATGCTGGAGAGCGCGGTGCGTACTCCGGAATCCTTGACCACGGCCTTGAGCTCATCGTTGCTGCGGCCGGGCTTGTTTTCCTCGGGCTGGTCAACGAACAGCGCCGAGTTGAAGTCGAAGAAGTCATCGGGCGAGTAGTTGGCGACGCAGGCTGCAGCATTGGCGGCTCGCAGGGAGTATTTGGTGCCGGCGGACTTGCTCTTGAGAATCGACACCGGGTGAATTTCGATGGTGGCGGCACCGGAGTCGACCCACTCGGCGATCTGCTCGGTATTGGCTGCTTCGAAGTCCGCACAGAACGGGCAGAGGTAGTCAAGGTAGACGCGAATGTTGGCGACGGCACCGGTGGGATCGGGTTCGGAGGGCCGAGCGGCGGCGTCGGGCTGCAGCGCCGGGGTGAGGGCCGTGATCATGCCTTCGCCGATGAGGACGCCATCGCTCGCCATGTTCCTGGGGCCGGGACCGGCCGGTTTGATGGAATTGACAATGATGACGGCAACGAGCACGACGATGGCGATGCCCGCGATGCCGATTCCGCCCTGTAGGAAGACCTTGTTGCGGCGGTCCTTCTTCTTCTGGCTGACGCGCAGCTGCTTGGCCTTGATGCGGGCCGCGTCACGGCGTCGGTTTTTTGAGGGACTGCTGTCGCTGGGTCCGCCAATAGTCATAAAGATCGCTTTCGAGGAGTGAGTGCGCGCGTTAGCGCACCTTTCGAATAGTAGATCCCCTGACTGGGAATCGACCAAACGGGGCGGGCGGGCGAAAACCGGCAGCGGGGCATCCGTCGTGCAATAATAAAAAGGTCGTGTGCTTCGGCGTGCGGCGGACAAATCCTATTCACAACGGATCGTCCGGCACGTTCCTGCCGGTGAAGGAGTAATAATCATGGCTTCAGTGACCTTTGACAAGGCAACTCGGCTCTACCCTGGTTCCACCAGGCCCGCTGTTGACCAGCTCGACCTGCAGGTCGCCGATGGCGAGTTCCTGGTTCTGGTCGGCCCGTCCGGCTGCGGAAAGTCCACCTCGCTGCGGATGCTCGCCGGCCTCGAAGAGGTCAACGACGGCAACATCCTCATCGGTGACCGCAACGTGACGGATGTTCCGCCGAAGGACCGCGACATCGCCATGGTCTTTCAAAACTACGCGCTGTACCCGCACATGACCGTCGCCGAGAACATGGGCTTCGCGCTCAAGATCGCCGGCATCAACAAGGACGAGCGTGCCGCCCGCGTACTCGAGGCCGCCAAGCTGCTCGACCTGGAGCCCTACCTCAGCCGCAAGCCGAAGGCCCTCTCCGGTGGTCAGCGTCAGCGCGTTGCGATGGGACGCGCGATCGTGCGTCAGCCGCAGGTGTTCCTGATGGATGAGCCGCTCTCCAACCTTGACGCCAAGCTGCGCGTGCAGACGCGTACCCAGATCGCCTCGCTGCAGCGCCGACTCGGGGTCACGACCGTCTACGTGACCCACGACCAGACCGAGGCGCTCACCATGGGCGACCGGATTGCTGTGCTGAAGGACGGCATCCTGCAGCAGGTAGGTTCGCCCCGCGACCTGTACGCGAAGCCGCAGAACGTCTTCGTGGCCGGCTTCATCGGCAGCCCCGCGATGAACCTGTTCCTCGCGGACACCGTCGACGGCGGCATCAAGTTCGGCACCGCGACCGTTCCCGTGCAGCGCGACACCCTGGCCAGCTCCACCGGCAAGAAGGTCACCGTCGGAATCCGTCCGGAAGACATCCAGATGTCGTCGACCGCCGGCGAGGGCCTGCAGATCGAGGTCGACCTGGTCGAGGAGCTCGGCGCCGACGGCTACCTCTACGGTCACTCCACGATCGAGGGCAAGCGCACCGACATTGTCGCTCGCGTCGACGGCCGCTCGCACCCGAACGCCGGCGAGACGGTGTACCTCACGGCTACCCCGAACCACCTGCACGTGTTCGACGCTGAAACCGGCCTGCGCCTCGGCGGCGCCGTCACCGACTAGTCAGCTTTTCGACTATTTTTGGCTTTCGGCTGGAGGGAGTTCGCTCCCTCCAGCCTTTTTCTTAGGGTCACACTATGAGCGGTTCCCTCAATATCACCGCGGCCACGGCCGACCCGGCGCTGCTCGACCTGCCGTGGCATCTGCCCCTGGACGCCTGGCCGAACGAGAACATCGCCTCGCTGCCCAAGGGCATTTCCCGGCACCTGGTGCGGTTCGCTCACCTGAGCGGGCGGGTGGTCGCCATCAAGGAGACCACGAGCGAGATGGCCAAGCGCGAGTACGACATGCTGCGCACCCTGGCCAACCTCGAGATTCCCTGTGTCGAGCCGGTCGCCGTCATCACCAATAGAACGGATGCCGACCTCGACCCCCTGAATTCGGTTCTGGTAACCCGGCACCTCAAGTTCTCACTCCCCTACCGCGCCCTGTATTCGCACGCCCTGCGCCCGGATACTGCCACCCGGCTGGTCGACGCCCTCGCCGTTCTGCTGGTCCGGCTGCACATGATCGGATTCTTCTGGGGCGACGTGTCGCTCTCGAACACCCTGTTTCGGCGCGATGCCGGCGCCTTCGCGGCCTATCTCGTCGACGCCGAGACCGGACAGTTGTATTCCGGTGGGCTGTCGAACGGCCAGCGCGAGAACGATTTGGAAATCGCCCGGGTGAACATTGCCGGCGAATTGATGGACCTCGAAGCCGGCGGCCGCGTCGCCGACGAACTCGACCCGATCCGGGTCAGCAACGGCATCGTTGCGGCCTACCGGCTGCTCTGGAAGGAGCTAACCGGCTCCGAGTCGTTCTCCAGTTCCGAACGGTGGCGCATCACCGAACGCGTCGAGCGCCTCAATAACCTCGGCTTCGACATCGAGGAACTCGCGATCAAGACCGATGGGACCGGTTCGCGCGTGCGGATTCAGCCCAAAGTTGTCGACGCCGGACACCATCAGCGTCGCCTGCTGCGCCTGACCGGCCTCGATGCCGAAGAGAACCAGGCTCGTCGGCTGCTCAACGACCTCGACTCCTACCGCGCTGCGTATGGTTCGCCGGCCGCCGACGAGGAAATGGTCGCGCACGAGTGGCTCGTGCGCGTGTTCGAGCCGGTGGTGCGGGCGATACCTGTGGAGATGCAGGGCAAGCTCGAGCGGGCGCAGGTGTTCCACCAGCTGCTAGATCACCGCTGGTACATGGCGCAGAACCAGTCGCGGGACATTCCGCTGGCCGAGGCCGTGACCTCGTATGTGCAGGATGTGCTGCGGCACCGCCGCGACGAGGCAACCGTGATGGACCCGCTGACTGGCGCAATCACACTGCCGATCCGCGTGCAGCTCGGCGACGATACCTCGGTCGACCCCGATGACGCCGACGACTGGACCCTCAAGGTCTAGCTCCCTCCTCTTCTTCGACCGGGCCCGGGCCCGGAAACGGGGCCCATGATAGATCATGGGCCCCATTCCGTAAGGTGGGCCTGGAGCACCAGAACACCACTCTGACGCCAAGGTCGGATCGTGAGGCGGCGGGCATCCGCTTTGCGGATTAGGCTCGGGGAACGTCGTGCTCGGTCAGGAATTCGTAAAACAGGCGGGGCGAGTAGGCCGTGTCCCAGTCCCACCGATCGAAGCTGCTGACACCGGGTCGCAGCAGGTTCTCGCGATCCTTTTCAACGATGACAACTTCTGAGGGATGACGGTCCCCCAGAATGGCGCCCCGGGTGTACTTAATTTTGCCGTCGAACTCGCCGATCTTGCGCACTCCGCGCCAGAAGAAGTCGACCCAATACTCGCGCCCCTTCACCACAAAACGCACCTGAAGGTCGGGAATCTCGAAGCCCAACTCGGCCATGCGAACGCGACTGAGGGACTCGCCCGGGTTAGCTGAAAGCGGATTCGCGAATTCAATTGCGCGGCGCGCCTGGGCGCCTCCGTTCCGCGGATGCACACTGGCGAGTTCGGCATACAGCGCGTCTTTGGTGAGGGCCGGGGGACCAAGGGTTCCATGCCGGCGTTCCGCCTCCGCGCGCTCCTGCTCCACTCGTAGGGCGTGGTCCATCATCGTGACGCCGACGAGAAAAGTCGAATTGGCTGCCACGTCGATGAGGGTGCGGGGAAGGCTGGTGGCGGCGCATCCGTTCACCGTGACTGTTTCGGGCTCGACCACGCTGCGATGACTCGTGGTGAATCGGGCACTGCTCCCGCCAGCGGTGTCATTGTTGATTGCGTGCACGACCTGCGGCCACGGGCCGATGATGGGCAGGCCATGCAGCACCGCCGCCGAATGATGCGAGAGGAGCAGCGGCTGCTCGGCCGCGAGGACGGTGGCACGTACGAAGAGTCGATATCGGTCCTCGCTGTGGCCGGAGCGCCAGGCCGCCCCCAGGGCGTAAATTCCACGACGGATGCGCACCAGCTGCCCATTCGCAAGAAGTGCGCGCACGGCATGGGTGGTGAGTCCCGATGCGAGCAGGGATTCGGCAAGAATGAGGCCCTCGTTGCGGGCATTTGGTAGATCCAGGCTGTCAAGCATGGCTACTTTTTACCGGGTACGGGTCTCGAGCGTCGAAAAGTTGGCGGACTTGTGGGCACTGGATGGCGGCATCCGCTGTGGAGGAGAGCCGCGGGCCGCCGCGGAGCGCACGCCGGCCGCGCCCCGCTTGCCCGGCCGGGCCCACCTTACGGAACCGGGCCCATGATCTATCATGGGCCCAGTTCCCGGGCCCGGGCCCCGTCGCAAAAAGAGACGGCGACAGGGGCGCGCGGGCCGCCGCGCAGGGGCTACTGCTTCGCGGCCTGCTTGGCCTTCTTGATCTCGGCGCGCAGGCGGGAGACCTCGTACAGGGTGACGCCGGCGGCGATTCCGGCATTGAGCGACTCGGTCGAGGCGCTGATCGGAATCGACACGATCGCGTCGCAGGTCTCGGTGACGAGGCGGGACAAGCCCTTACCCTCGCTGCCGACGACGATCACGATCGGGCGCTCGGCGAAACCGGTGCCGAGGTCGGGCAGCGACACATCGCCGTCGCCGGCGAGGCCGAGCACGAACACGCCCTGAGCCTTGAGCGCCTTGAGCGTCTGGGTCAGGTTGCTCGCCATCGCGACGGGCGTTCGGGCGGCGGCGCCGGCGCTGGTCTTCCAGGCTGAGGCGGTGACGCCGACCGAGCGACGCTGCGGAACGATGATGCCGTGGCCGCCGAACGCAGCGGTCGAACGGATGATCGCACCCAGGTTGCGCGGGTCGGTGATGCCGTCGAGGGCCACGAACAACGGCTTGTGGCCGCGGCTGATGGTCAGTTCGAGCAACTCCATCGGGTGCGCGTACTCGTAGGCCGGAACCTTGAGCGCGAGGCCCTGGTGCACGGCGTCGCGACCGGCGAGACGGTCAAGCTCGGGGCGCATGACCTCGAGAATGGGGATGTTGCGGCTCGTCGCCATGAGCAGCACCTCTTTTACGCGCTCATCCATTTCGATGCGCGCCGCGATGTACAGGGTCAGCGCCGGAATCTTCGCGCGCAGCGCCTCGAGCACCGAGTTACGGCCGGTGACAATCTCGTGCTCGTCGATCTGCTGGGCGCGACGGGTCGAAGAGCCACCGCCGCCGGTGTTGCCGGTGCCGCGCTGCGGGCCGCCCTGCGATGCGCCGCGGGCACCGCCGCGAGCAGCGGGGCCGCCGCGGGAGCCGCCGCGGTTGGCGGAAGCATCCGCTGCGGGGCGGGAGTTGAAGCCGCCGGCCGCGGTGAAGCGCTCGGCGGCAGCCTTGCGCTTGCCCGCGGGGTGGTACGGACGGTCTTCTGCCTTAGGCGTGGGCTTCTTGCCCTCGAGCGCTTGACGGCCCTGGCCGCCGGAGCCGACTTGGGCTCCACGGCTACCCTTGCGCACCGCTCCGGTACGCGATTTGCGGTCTAAGTTCTTCATCAGTCAAAGCTCCAATGGGCACCCGACGGGGTGTCTTCGATGGTAATTCCGGCGGCGACGAGTTCGTCCCGGATTCGGTCTGCGGCCGCGTAGTCGCGGTTTTCCCTGGCGAGGTTGCGGTCGCCGAGCAGCCGCTCGACCAACGCACTCAGGGCCACCATGGCCGGTTCGTCCGTCGCCACGGCCCAGCCGGGCGACAAAGGGTTGATTCCCAGCACTTCGCTCATCGCGAGTACTTCACTGCGAGCGGATGCCGCAGCGTGCAGGTCTTCGGCATCCAGCGCGGCGTTTCCGGCCCGCACGGTGTCGTGCAACACACCGAGCGCCTGCGGAACGGCAAGGTCGTCGTCCATGGCCGCGGCGAACTCGTCGGGCACGACCTCGACGCCACTCCCGGCGAACCGGGTACCGGCAAGGCGCCGGTCTGCACGGTCGAGAAAACTTTCGACGCGCTCGAGGGCCGCCTCGGCCTCGGCCAGGGACCCGTCGTTGTAGTCAATGGTCGAGCGATAGTGGGCCGCGCCGAGAAAATAGCGAACGACGATGGCGCGAGCCTGGTCGAGCAGTTCGGCCGCGAACACGGAATTGCCGAGCGACTTGGACATCTTCTGCCCGTTCACGTTCACCAGGCCGTTGTGCACCCAGTAGTTCGCGAAGTCGCTGCCGGCCGCGTTCGACTGGGCCAGCTCGTTCTCGTGGTGCGGAAACCGCAGGTCGAGTCCGCCGCCGTGAATGTCGAACCGGTCGCCGAGGTAGCGGGCTGCCATAGCCGAGCACTCGATGTGCCAGCCGGGGCGACCAACGCCCCACGGCGATGGCCAGGCGGCTGAGGTCGGCTCGCCCTCCTTGTGGGCCTTCCACAGGGCGAAGTCGTGGGGGTCGCGCTTGCCGCGCGGCGAAGCATCCACTGCCGCTTCCATATTGTCCGGCGACTGGTGCGTGAGCGCGCCATAGGCGGCCCAGCTCGCACTGGAGAAATACACGTCGGCCGAACCGTCAGCGGCCGGGTAGGCGTTGCCGCGTTCGATCAGGGTCGCGATGAGGGTCTGCATCTCGGTGATGCTCGCCGTCGCGCGCGGCTCGTAGGTCGGGGCAAGAATACCGAGGCGCTGGTAGCCGGCGGTGAACTCGAGCTCGTAGCGGTAGGCCAGCGCCCACCATTGCTCGCTCGAGCCCTTGGCGTTGATCAGAATTTTGTCGTCGATGTCGGTGACGTTGCGCACGAACGTGACGTTCAGTCCACGGTAGCTGAGCCAGCGGCGCAGCTGGTCGTAGACCAGGGCGCTGCGCAGGTGACCGATGTGCGGGCTGGACTGCACAGTGGGTCCACACACGTACATTCCGACCTGGCCCGGTTCGAGGGGGACAAAGTCACGCAAGGCCTGGGCCTTCGAATCGTACAGTTGCATGGTCACGCCTCCCAGTTTAGGTCAGGGGTCTGACCCGGCTCTGGTGCTGCGGGCGGGAGCGGGTAGAGCAGCGCCGTGGCCGTCGCCGCGACGCCCTCGCCGCGACCGGTGAATCCGAGGGCGTCGGTCGTGGTTGCTGCGATATTGATCGGTGCAGCGAGGATGCCGGCGAGTCGCGTTTCGGCCTCTGCCCGACGCGGCGCAAACTTGGGGCGGTTGCCGATAATCTGCACCGAAACGTTGCCGATCTGGTAGCCGGCGGCTGCGACCAGGCGCACCGTTTCGGTGAGAAAAACGTCGCCGTGGGCGCCGCTGAACCGCGGATCAGTCGTGCCGAACACGCTGCCGATGTCACCGAGACCGGCGGCGCCGAGTAGGGCGTCGCAGATAGCGTGGCAGGCGACGTCGCCGTCGCTGTGACCGCTGAGGCCGCGCTCCCCCGGCCAATACAGCCCGGCCAGCCAGAGCTCGGTGGTGTCGTCAGGCTCAGTGTCGGCGGCGAAGGCGTGCACGTCAAGGCCGGTACCGATGCGCGGGAGGAGCGGGAGCAGCGGCGGGGTTGCGGCGGCGTGCAGGATCAAGTCAGCTCGGTCGAGGTCTTCCGGCGTGGTGATCTTGAAGGCGAGGGCGTCGCCGGCAATGACGGAGACCGGGTGACCGGCGTCGGCGACAAGGGCTGCATCGTCGGTGAGCGCCTCGAACCGGCCGTTCTGCACGGCCCAGGCGCGGGCAGCGGCGAGCATGGCACGGGGAAATCCCTGCGGGGTCTGGACGGCCAAGAGTTCGGATCGGTCGACGGTGCCGAGGATGGCGCCGGAGGCGGCGACCCGTTTGATGGTGTCCACGACCGGGAGCCCCGGAATGATGCCGTGCCCGGTGGAACGCACGGCGTCGACGACGGCGTCGCATAAGCTGGCGGGGGTGAGAGCACGCGCGGCATCGTGCACGAGCACCACGTCAATACTCGGCAGCAGGGCGGCGAAGCCCTGGTCGACCGAGTCCTGACGGGTGCGTCCGCCGACGACGATCGTCAGGGCCGCCGCGGGCGACTCGTGACGAGCCGCGACAGCGGCGGCGATGGCGCGGGCATCCGTTACCCGGTCGCTGGGGGCAACGGCGATGATCTGCACGGGCGAACGCATTCCAAAAATGGAATCTAGGGCGTGGTCGAGCAGCGGGCGCATATGCAGCAAAACGAATGCTTTAGGTTCGGTGTGCCCCAGACGGATTCCGCTGCCGGCAGCGACGATGATCACGGCAACGGTGGGCGCATCGGGTGAGGGGTCGTCGAGCGGGCTGGCCGGCGGCAGGAGGGGAACAGTCATATCTGGAGGGTATCTATCTGGGCGATGCAGCGGGATGAACATGCAAAAGGCGGCACCTCGCGGCACCGCCCCTCACGAAGCAAAATAAAGAATCAGGAAGCGAGGACTTCATCCAGAACGGTGGAGGCCCGCTCTTCATCGGTCTTCTCGGCCAGCGCCAACTCGCTGATCAGGATCTGCCGGGCCTTGGCCAACATGCGCTTCTCACCGGCGGACAGGCCGCGGTCTTGGTCGCGACGCCACAGGTCGCGCACGACCTCCGACACCTTGATGACATCGCCGCTGGCGAGCTTCTCGAGGTTGGCCTTGTACCGGCGGGACCAGTTGGTGGGCTCCTCGGTGAACGGTGCCCGCAGCACTTCGAACACCCGGTCGAGGCCCTCCTGGCCGATCACGTCGCGCACGCCAACCAGGTCGACGTTCTCGGCGGGAACCTCAATTGTCAGATCACCCTGCGTGACGTTGAGCTTGAGGTAGAGCTTCTCTTCACCCTTGATGATGCGCGTTTTCACCTCGGTGATCGTCGCAGCGCCATGGTGGGGATAAACAACAGTTTCGCCAACCTCAAACAGCATAGGGATCCCTCCAGCAACGTTCATAATACCACATCAAGGTGGTGCTAGAGTACGCGCGCCCCCGCGAGGCGCGGCGACGACATGTCGCCGCCCAGACTCGCCGCTAAGCTAGTGACAAAGCGAATTCTGCAGCGCCGGCCCACCGTCGACCGCTGCTTCGGTATGGAGGTCTTGTGAGAGCGCGCATCGCTGCATCCGTTGTATTGGCGGCCGGCATTCTGTTGGGCACGAGCGCATGCGGATTTTTCGCACCGCAGGCCACCTCGATCGAGTACAACGCGAGCGACGGAGTCAGCGGTGATGTTGGCGAGATCCACATTCGCAACGGTCTGCTGCTCTCGACCGACGGTGAACTGGCGAACCTGATCGTGTCCGTCGTGAACACGACCGACTCCGAGCAGAACCTGGTCGTGCAGTACGAGTCCAGCACCGGCACGGTATCGCAGGATATTCCGGTCGAGGCCAACACGACCGTGACGTTCGGCACCGAGGGTGAAGAATCGGTCATTCTCGAGAACATGGACAGCCAGCCCGGGTCGCTGTTTCCGGTGTTCTTCCAGTACGGCGAAGAGACCGGCGTCGAGCTTCTGCTGCCCGTGCTGACCGGCACTCAGGGTGAGTACTCGACCCTGCTGCCGACGCTCGCGCCGACCGAGACCCCCGAGCCGACTGAGACGCCCGCAGCGTAGGTTCTTCGGCACACAGGCCGCCATCCCCTCGGGGACGGCGGCCTGTTTTATGTCTGCGGCAGCCGGCGCCGAGCGGCCGGCGGGACGCGCGCGAGTGCGCGCATCCACTGCCTGCCTGGTCAAGCGGATGCCGCCCGTCCGTGACGGCTCAGGCCTCGAAGCGGTAACCGAGCCCGCGCACGGTGACGAGCATGGTCGGGTCAGACGGGACCGCCTCGATGCGCGAACGGATGCGTTTAATGTGCACGTCGAGCGTCTTGGTGTCGCCGAAGTAGTCCGTGCCCCAGACCCGGTCGATGAGCTGACCGCGGGTGAGCACCCGGCCGGCGTTGCGCAGCAGAAACTCGAGCAGCTCGAATTCCTTGAGCGGCATATTCACGAGTTCGCCGGAAACTGAGACGGCGTGCCGCTCGACGTCCATGCGCACGGTGCCGGCGGCAAGCGTGGTGTCGTCGTCATCGCCGCCCTGATCGTCGTGGCGCCGGAGCACCGCACGGATGCGCGCGACGAGTTCGCGCGTCGAATACGGCTTGGTCACATAGTCGTCGGCGCCGAGTTCCAGCCCGACGACGATATCGATTTCGGAGTCCTTGGCGGTGAGCATGATGATCGGTACCGTCGACCGGGTGCGGATCTCGCGGCACACCTCGGTACCCGGAATTCCGGGCAGCATGAGGTCGAGCAGGATGAGATCGCTGCCGTTCTGGTCGAATTCGCTGATCGCGCTCGGCCCGTCTTCGGCCACGACGACCTCGTAGCCCTCACGTTCGAGCAGGAAGCTCAGCGGCTCGCTCAGCGCGCTCTCGTCTTCGACCAGAAGGATGCGTGTCATGGTGTGTCTCCTGCGGCCGCACGTGCGGCTGGTTGCGGCTTCTTGGGGCCGGGTTCGATCGGCTGCGCCGCCTCGGGGAGACGGATGGTGAAAGTGGATCCGCTGCCCGGCTGGGACCAGACGCGAATGTCTCCGCCGTGGTTCTGCACGACGTGTTTGACGATGGACAGGCCCAGTCCGGTTCCGCCGGTGTGGCGCGAACGGGCCTGATCGACCCGGAAAAACCGTTCGAAGACCCGGTCCAGATCGGCCTCGGCAATTCCGACGCCCTGATCGGTGACGGTGATTTCGACGATGCCCTTCTGCAGGCGCACGCCAACGCCCACGCGCGACCCCTCGAGGGAGTAGTTCACCGCGTTGGCGACCAGGTTGTGCACGGCCACGATGAGCAGGGCTTCATCGCCATAAACGTGGGCACCAGACTTCTTGCCCAGAACAATGGTGATGCGTTCCGCCTCGGCGACGACTCGACTCTGATCGACGGCCGCGGCGACGATGTCGTCGACGCTGAGATTCTCCGGCTCGGCGAGCACGTCCTGCGCCTGCAGCCGGGACAGTTCGATGATCTCCTGGGTGAGGCGGCCGAGCCTGGCCGACTCGGTCGTTAACCGGTTGGCGAAGCGGCGAACCTGCGCCGGTTCATCCGCTGCCTTGTCGAGCGCCTCGGCGAGCAGACCGACGGAGGCGATCGGGGTCTTCAGTTCGTGGCTGATGTTGGCGACGAAGTCGCGGCGCACCTCGTCGAGGCGGAAGGCTTCGGTGCGGTCTTCGGCCAGGAGCAGCACGTAGCGAGTGCCGAGCCGGGCCAGGCGCACCCGAAACCGCATGCTTGCGTCGCCGAACGGGCCGCGGGAGAGCACGAGGTCTTCACTGATCGGCTCGCCGGTGCTGCGCACTCGTCGGGCGAGTTCGAGCAGTTCGGGATGCACGAGCTGATGGTTCCAGACCAGACCGAGAGTGAGGGCGCCCGGGCTGGTCTTGATGACGTTGTTGGACGGGTCAAGCACGACGCCGGCGGTCTCGAGGGCGTCGAGCACCTGGTCGATTCCGTCGGGCACGGCCGGGTTGACCACTTCGCTGGCGCGGCGTCCGTGCCGTTCGGCGACGTGCAACAGGGTCACGAAGCCAGCCCCGACGCCGAGGCCGAGTGCCAGCGACAGCAACACCAGCAACGTCGATTCCATAACCTACAGGTTACTGACACTCTGGGGCTCTACTTCGCAGCGAAGGCCGCCGGAGACCTGTACTTTAGAAAGTGTTCAAGACCACGGCACCTGCCGTTAACCTAAATCCGGCATTCTAGGTCGGAGGCCAAGGCGGGTCTCACAGGCCCGTGCGTGCCCGCGCGGCAAGGAAGGACCACAGCATGCGCGACGTATTCCAGCAGGAGCTGGCAGAAGTTCAACAACGACTAGTCGAGATCTCTCGGCTCGTCGCCATCTCGATGGACAAGGCCACTCGCGCCTTCAACGAGAGTGACGTCAGCCTCGCCGAAGAGGCCATCACCGAAGACGAGAAGATCGACGAACTCACGGTCGAGCTCGACGAACTCGCGATCACCATTTTGGCCCGCCAGCAGCCGGTCGCCCGCGACCTGCGAATTGTCGTGAGTGCCCTGCGCATCAGCGCCTCCCTTGAGCGGATGGGCGACCTTTCGACGCACATCGCCCAGCTGGCCCGCTACCGTTTTCCCGACAAGGTCATTCCCAAGGGGCTGCGCGGCACGTTCGCCGAAATGGGCGCGCTCGACGTGGTCATCGCGAATATGCTCACCGAGCTACTCCTGCATCAGGACATGGCCCTCGCCGAGACCATTCGCAATGAAGACGACAAGGTCGACGCGCTGCACGTGAGCGTGTTCGACGCCGTGCTCGGCGAAACCTGGAAGGGGCTCGCCGCCGACACCGTCGATGCGACCCTGGCCAGCCGGTACCACGAGCGATTCGCCGACCACGCGGTGTCCATCGCGAAGAAGGTGCAGTACCTCGGCACGGGGGCCTGGCACCAGGACAACAACGACTGACTTATTGCACGTGAGAGGCCCCGGAGCATGCGCTCGCGGGGCCTTTTGCGTGAAACTGATGCCCCGCCCGGTTGCGGCACGGGTGAGCGCACCTGATATGGGTGGCCGCGGTCGGTTTGGCGGCGCGGCACGCATGACCGCGCCCGATATCGGTAGCCGCTACGGTAACTAACGAACGGGCGTAGCGCGCACCAGTTTCGGGCGCGCTCATGACCTGCGGGCAGATAGAAGGCCCCGGAGCACCTGCTCTGGGGCCTTCTATGGGGGCTACTTCGTGTTGCCCTGGGCTGCGACGGCGGCAGCTCCGGCGGCGGCGGCCTCGGCGTCGAGGTACTCTCCCGGGCCAAGCGGCATGAAGTCTTCGCCGAGCCGATATACCAGCGGGATTCCGGTGGGGATATTCAGTTCGGCGATGTCGGCGTCGCTGATGCCGTCGAGGTGCTTGACCAGGGCGCGCAGGGAGTTGCCGTGCGCGGTCACCAGGACGGTCTTGTTCGCCTGCAGGTCGGGCACAATGTCGGACTGCCAGTAGGGCAGCATCCGCTCGACGACGTCTTTGAGGCATTCGGTGCGGGGAAGGTCGTCGCCGAGGTCGGCGTAGCGCGCGTCGTGCGCCTGCGAGAACTCGCTGGAGTCGTCGAGCACGGGCGGCGGGGTGTCGTAGGAGCGGCGCCACAGCATGAACTGCTCCTGGCCGAACTTGGCCTGGGTGGCCGCCTTGTCGAGGCCCTGCAGTCCGCCGTAGTGGCGTTCGTTGAGGCGCCAGGAGCGCTTGACCGGGATCCACGAGCGGTCGGCTTCTTCGAGCGCGAGGTTCGCGGTCTGGATGGCGCGGGAGAGCAGGCTGGTGTGCAGCACGTCGGGCAGCAGGCCGGCGTCCTTGAGCAGTACACCGGCGCGCGCGGCTTCGGTGGCACCCTGCTCGCTGAGGCGAACGTCCACCCAGCCGGTGAACAGGTTCTGCTGATTCCAGGTGCTTTGGCCGTGGCGGAGGAGGACGAGTGTGTAGGGGGCAGACATGTGCCCACTCTATCGAGCGTGGGTGACGCAGTTGCGCCGGAGCGCACCCGCCGGCGGGGGCTAATTCAGGAAAACTGGTCACAACGGATGCCGCCACCCGCGCCGACACGCGGGGAGCAGCATCCGTCACAGAAGAGTTCCTGAATAAGCCATCGAAAGTCGGCGAGCCCGGGAACCCTGGAAGGTCAGCGAACGGGGGCGCGGACTCCGAGGCGGGGCAGGCGGGGAATGTCGGCGACCGACCCGGCGGACTGCGGAACGATGATCTCCTGGCCGGCCGAGATGGAGATGCCCTCGGACTCGACGTAGAGCGTCGATGCGCCCGGGATGGTGCGCTTGATCACGGCGAGCGCGATCGGTCCGAGCTCATAGTGGATGGCACTGGACGTGATGCTGCCGACAACGACCCGTTCGGGCTCGGCTTCGGGCCGGACGCGGTCGGCCTGCACCGGGTCGCCGGGCGCGGGCAGCACGCCTTCCGACCCGTCGAGGTGCAGCATGACCAGGCGGCGCGGCGGGTGGCCGAGGTTGTGCACCTTGGCCACGGTTTCCTGTCCGCGGTAGCAGCCCTTGCTGAGGTGCACGGCGGTGCGCAGCCAGTCCAGCTCGTGCGGGAGGCTCTTCTCATCGACCTCCCGGGCCCGGCGCGGACGCCACGCGGCGATGCGCAGCGCCTCGAGCGCGAGCAGTCCGGCCGGTTTTACCA
Source organism: Cryobacterium sp. TMS1-20-1 (assembly GCF_004402355.1). Classification (NCBI taxonomy): domain Bacteria; kingdom Bacillati; phylum Actinomycetota; class Actinomycetes; order Micrococcales; family Microbacteriaceae; genus Cryobacterium; species Cryobacterium sp. TMS1-20-1. The sequence goes on from NZ_SOGF01000054.1 coordinate 184,566, forward strand.
GTGAAGCGGATGCTGCAGCGTCGGTTGGGACTGGGGCGGCCGGGTCGGAGGCGGGCGCTGTTGCGGCGGGCGTGGCGGACTCGGGCCTGACGGTCAGGGCGCCGGCGGCGAGTGCGTCACGCAGGGCGGGGAGGCTGGCGCGGGCCACGAGGGTCTCGGTGTAGGTCCAGCGGGTTCCGGGATGCTCGGGCGCCTCGGCATACTGATAGCCGCCTCGGGCGACAGTGGCCCAAGGATCCAGCCAGGTCAGCGGCACGCCGTTCGGGGCGGCGGCGGTGATGCCTACGGAGGAGGGGGCATCACTCATGGCGCCGATGGTGGCGTAGGCGAGGGTGTGGTCGACGACCTGCACCCGCAGCATGAACTTCATGCGGTCAAGGAAGGTTTGCAGGCCGGGCAGCTCGGCGGCCTCAACGAGGAGCCAGGTTTCGACGCCGTCATCGAGCACGCGGACGGCGTACTGAAGGTGTCCGTTGGGGTCGAGCAACAGCATCTCGGTGGATTCGCCGGGGGCGAGGGTTTTGAGTTCCTGGCTGGCGATGGAGTTGAGCCAGCTGAGACGGTCGGGGCCGGCGACGGAAAGCACGCCGCGGTGCGAGAGGTCGACGATGGCGTGTCCGGCAACGAGCGAGCGTTGTTCGATCATGGGGTTGCCGTAGTGCGCGGCGACGCCGGCATCGATTCCCGCGGACTGCACCGCGCCGGGCAGTCCGAGCAGCGGTGAGACGGTTGTTGCCGGGTCAGTCATGGCGCTCAATTCTGCCGATCCGGGTTGACGGTCGGCGATCGTGCTTGGGGGGCGTGCTCGTTGGCACGGCTCATGCACTAACAACACTACGGCCCGCGGATTTATTCGACAGGCGAGCCGGGTCGCGGCCCGACTGGGCCCACCCTACGGAAGTGGGCCCATGATCCATCATGGGCCCGCTGCCCGGGCCCGGGCCCGGGCGAAAGAGGAGGGTGCGCTCTGCTGGGCCCACCTTATGACCGCGGGCCCAGTTTATAAACTGGGCCCAGGGGCGGAGCCCAAGCCCCGTCCCGATTAGAAAGGGGCTACTGGACCCGGGCGAGGCGGCCGGAGGCGTGGGTACGCAGGTCCTGGCCCAGGGCGGCGATGTCCCAGGCCCAGAGCAGGTCATTGTCGACCAGGCCGTAGAGGCGGGTGGCGGCCGCGTAGGGCTTGGATCCGGCGGTGCGCAGCACGGCATCCGTGGCGAGGTCGATACGGGGGCCCTTGACCTGGCCGAGGTAGAGTTCGGCGACGCCGCCGGGATGCACGAGCGTGACCTCGATGTCGAAACCACCGTCACGATTGCGCAACGTTTCAACGGCCGCCGCCGAGGTGAACGGGCGCTCCCCCATGCCCGGCAGCATGCCGGGCCCAGGGTCGCCGTCACCCTGGTGACGACTGAGCCGCCAATACCCGGCTTCCGTGACCAGCGGGAGCTTCTCGTCGGACAGCATCTCGGGCGGCAGCGTCGGGGCCGGCGTGGCGACATCCGTTTCAGAGGGAACGTTTTGTTCAGCCAAAGCGGATGCGGCATCCGCCTCAAGAGCAGCGCCAGCACCAGAAGCGCCCTCGGACTCGGGCACAGCGGTATCCGATTCAGAGGCGGCCGCAGCCAGCGGCTCCAGCCAGGTGTACGAGCTGTAGTTCAGGTGCGGCAGGCCGTCGTGGCTGAAGCTGATGCGGTGACCGAAGGTACGGCTGACCGACTCCTCGCCGATTTTGTATTCGAGCACACCGGAACCTTCCCAGACTCCGATCAACCAGGAGAGTGGAACAAGTTCGGACGGCAAACCGACCGGAAGGTCAAACATGCGTACTTACCGCTGCCCCCGGAACAGCTTGAAAACGACCATGCCGGATACCCAGGCGATCGACAAGCTGGCCAGTCCGAGCAGGCCTAAAAAGAAAAGTTCCAGCGCTAACAGATCCATGCTGCGAGTCTAGCGGGAGCTCAGAGCAGAGCGACCACAATCGTCGCCGCGACGAGGATCACGAGGGCGCCGGCGATGCTCAGCGTGACCCGTTTCACGTAACCTTCTTTGGTTCCGGTGGCGATCTGCAGTCCGAGCGTGACGAGCGTGCAGCCGGCCAGGGTGAGCCCGAACCAGCCGAGCGCCGAGGCCGGCGTGGCGAGCAATCCGGTGAGAATGGCCCCCACAATCGCCAGTAACCACACGGTCGCGATCGTTCTCCAGTGCCAGCTCACGTCTCTATTGTGCCTGAACGGTCGCATCCCGTGGCACGCTAGTATGAAATTCGAGACACTTGGAGGGCGCCCGTGGCGCAGTTGTTGATCCTGACCTCGGCGGCCAACAATGACGTACTCCCCGCCCTGGCGTTGCTGTCACACAGCGCGAAACTGATTCCCGCCCAGGCGGATCAACTCATTCACGCCCCGGATTCCGATCTGATTTTGGTGGATGCCCGCAGCAACCTCGCCGCGGCCAAGTCGCTCTGCCAGATTCTGCGCACGATGGGCACCATTACTCCCCTGCTTCTCGTCATCACCGAGGGGGGACTGGCCGCGGTCAGTCCGGACTGGGGCGTCGACGATGTCATTCTCGACACGGCCGGCCCAGCGGAAGTGGATGCCCGTATCCGCCTGAGCATCGGCCGGCTCGCCCAGACCGTGCCCTCGAACACGATCCGCGCGGCCGGAGTCGTGATCGACGAGGCGAGCTACTCGGCCAAGGTGCACGGGAAACCGCTCGACCTCACTTATAAGGAGTTCGAACTGCTGCGGTTCCTGGCCGCGCATCCGTCACGGGTGTTCACCCGTGAACAGCTCTTGAGCGAGGTTTGGGGCTACGACTATTTCGGCGGCACTCGCACGGTCGACGTGCACGTGCGGCGCCTGCGCGCCAAGCTGGGCGACCAGGAATCGCTCATCGGCACCGTACGCAACGTCGGCTACCGGTTCAATGTGCACGAGGAAAACGATGAGCGAGTTCCCAATTCTCTCCGCGCTTAGTAAAACGGATGCCGCCGGGCTGACCGAATTCCGCCGCATCGCCGCGGAGGCGCTCGCCTTCGACGGCTACGCGCCCTTCAACGAGCAGGGGCTGTTCGACCTGCACAGCGGCCTGCGGACCGCCTATTTGGTGCGATCGAACGACCTTCTGGTGGGGGCGGCGCTGGCTGGGCGCGGCGAAATCGACCTGGTTATTACGCCGGAGTGTCGCCGACGCGGGTACGGACGGGCGGCATGGGGCGAACTCAGCGCGCTCGAGCCCGGCGTAGTGACCGCGTGGTCGCACGGCGACCACCCCGGCGCGCGCGCCCTGGCGGTCGAGCTGAACTTCGTCGCGGTGCGAACCCTTTTGGAATTGCGCACGACATTGGCGGACACCGAGGAGTCGGCATCCGTTTCCCTGGATGGCGCAGGCATTTCGGCATTTCGGCCAGGCCTGGACGATGCGGAGTGGGTTGACCTGAACGCGCTCGTGTTTGCGACGCACCCGGAACAGGGTGCTATTACCGAGGCCGACTTGGCAGCGCGACAGGCCGAGTCGTGGTTCAGCAGCGACGACTTTTTGATTCTGCGGGACGTTGAGGGTCGCATGATCGGCTACAACTGGCTGAAGATTGACGGGGCGATCGGCGAGATCTATGTGATCGGGGTGTATCCGGATGCCGCCGGTCACGGCTTCGGCCGCGCGCTCATGCAGGCGGGGCTTCAGCGCTTGCACGCTGCCGGCTGTAGTACAGCCGCCCTCTACGTGGAGGCCGACAGCGCCGGCGCCGTGCACCTGTATCGGTCGCTCGGATTCACCGATCACACGGTCGACGTGCAGTACCGCCGCCTCGCCGACTGAGGCCATATCATCCGGTCGGGGCAGACTCGCAGGGTAACACCGGCGAGTTATTCCGGGCGACGCGCCGAAAAGTCAACGGCTCAGAGAATATTTCGTCAGACGTTCACCCGGTTCGTCGCGGTGGCGTGACCAAGGGTGTCAGGATGGACAGATGGACGGCGAAATCACTCAAGCGGACTCGGGTCTCGGAACGGACTTCGATGACGACTTCGACCCACTCTTCTCAAAACTCGATCCGGCGCTGCCCGACGACCGTTACCTCGACCGCGAGCTGAGCTGGCTCGCCTTCAACCAGCGCGTGCTCGAACTGGCCGAAGACGAGTCCCTGCCGGTGTTGGAACGCACCAACTTTCTCGCCATCTTCGCGAGCAACCTCGACGAATTCTTCATGGTGCGCGTCGCCGGCCTGAAACGCCGCATCCTGACCGGCCTGGCCGTTCCGACGAACGTCGGCCGGGCCCCGCAGGACGTCCTGAGCGATATCTCGGCGGCCGCCCATGCCCTGCAGGATCGCCACGCCCTCGCTTTTCAGAACCTCGTGCGTCCGGCCCTCGCCACGGCCGGCGTCGACGTCGTCGACTGGCAGAGCCTCGGCGACGCCGACCGTCGCTCGCTGCGCACCTACTTCTCCAACCAGATCTTTCCGGTGCTGATGCCCCTGGCGGTCGACCCGGCGCATCCGTTCCCCTATATCTCCGGCCTCTCCCTCAACCTGGCCGTGCGGGTGCGCAACACCAAAACGGGCAAGCAAGAGTTCGCCCGGCTCAAGGTGCCACCGATGCTGCCGCGCTTCGTGCGGGTCGACCGCACCGAGTCTGTCGATCGCATCCGCTATATCGCGCTCGAAGATCTCATCGCCAACCAGCTCGGCGACCTGTTTCCGGGCATGGAGATTCTGGAACACCACGTGTTTCGGGTCACCCGTAACGAAGACGTCGAAATCGACGAGGACGAGACCGAGAACCTGATCAAAGCGCTCGAGAAGGAGCTGCTGCGTCGCCGGTTCGGCCCGCCCATTCGACTGGAGATCACCGAGGACATGGACGAGGTCACCCTCGGGCTGCTCGTTCGCGAACTCGACGTGACCGAGCAGGAGGTCTACCACCTGCCGGCGCCGCTCGACCTCGGCGGACTGTTCGACCTGCGCATCGACCGCCCCGACCTGCACTTCGCCAAGCACGTACCGACCACGGCCGCGCAGCTGCTGCCGAGCGAGCCGAACGCCGAGCAGGACATCTTCACGGCCGTCGCGCGGCGCGACGTGCTGCTGCACCACCCGTATGAGTCGTTCGCGACGAGCGTGCAGGCGTTTCTGGAGCAGGCCGCGGCCGACCCGAACGTGCTCGCCATCAAGCAGACGCTGTACCGTACCTCCGGCGACAGCCCCATCGTCGAGGCGCTCATCGCCGCCGCCGACAGCGGCAAGCAGGTGCTCGCCCTGGTCGAGATCAAGGCACGGTTCGACGAGCAGGCCAACATCACCTGGGCACGCAAGCTCGAAAAGGCCGGCGTGCACGTCGTCTACGGACTGGTCGGCCTCAAAACGCACTGCAAGCTCGCCCTCGTGGTGCGCTACGAGAAGGGCGTTTTGCGGCACTACAGCCACATCGGCACCGGAAACTACAACCCGAAGACCAGCCGCATCTACGAAGACCTCGGCTTGCTGACAGCGGATGCCCAGGTCGGCAAGGACCTCACCCGCCTGTTCAACGAGTTGTCGGGTTACGCCATCGAGAAAAAGTTCAAGCGACTGCTCGTGGCTCCCCTGCATTTGCGCAAGGCCCTGCTCAAGCAGATCCAGGCGGAAACCGACAACGCCCTCTCGGGGGCGACCAGCGGCATCCGCATCAAGGTCAACTCGATGGTCGACGAGGACATTATCGACGCGCTGTACCGGGCCAGCCAGGCCGGCGTGCACGTCGACGTCTGGGTGCGCGGCATTTGCAGCCTCAAACCGGGCGTTCCCGGCATGAGCGAGAACATTCGGGTGCGGTCGATTCTCGGCCGGTACCTCGAGCACTCGCGCATCTTCTCCTTTCACAACCTCGGGGACACGCAGGTGTTCATCGGCAGCGCCGACATGATGCACCGCAACCTCGACCGCCGGGTGGAGGCGCTCGTGCGACTGGTCGACCCGGAACATCTGCTCGAAATCGAGGCGCTGTTCGAACGGGCCATGGACGATCGAACCTCCAGTTGGTGGCTCGATGACACCGGTCACTGGACCCGCCACGACGTCGACGAGAACGGCGTGCACCTCAGCGACATGCAGAACCGGTTGATGCAGCAGATCAATGCCCGCAAACGACCGCCGGCGCGGCGCTGATGGCGGTCAAGACCACCGACCCGAACGTGTACGCCGCCGGAGCCGTCTGCTGGCGCCTGATCGACGGCCGCATGCACGTGCTGCTCATTCACCGCACCGTGCACGGCGATGTCACCATCCCCAAGGGCAAGGTGGATCCGGGCGAGTCGCTGCCCCGCACCGCGGTCCGCGAGGTCGCGGAAGAGACCGGGCTGGACGTGGCGCTCGGGGTTCCGCTCGGGGTATCGCACTACGACATGCCCGACGGCCGCACCAAGATCGTGCACTACTGGGCCGCCGAAATCACCCCGGACGCGATCGCGCGGTCAACCTTCGTTCCCAACGGTGAGGTCGCCGCGATCGAGTGGGTGACCATCAAAAAGGCCCGCAGCTACCTGAGTTACCCGGCCGATGTCGAGATTCTCGAGACGTTCTCCGCCCTCGTCGACTCCGGCGTCACCCGCACGTTCGCGCTGATCGCGCTGCGCCATGGCAAGGCCGCGCCGCGCACCGGCGCCGGCCCGGACGCGCGTCGTCCGCTGACGGCGCGTGGGGTGACGCAGGCAACGGGCCTCGTGGCCACGATCACGGCCTGGCGCCCGCTGCGCATTATCTCGAGCACGGCCGTGCGGTGCGTCACGACGGTGGCTCCGCTCGCCGCCGCTACGGGCATCCCGATCAAGCAGACGGATCTGATCAGCCAGGACGCGCTCGAAAGCGGTGAAGCGGATGTGCGCTCCATCGTCGGCAAGCGCGTACGCTCCCGCAAAACCGCTGTTTTCTGCAGCCACGGGCCGGTGCTGCCGGAGATCATGCGGGAAATCGCGCTGGCTACCGGGAGTCAGCCGACCACGGCGCTGTTCGACGCCGCAGACCTCGACACCGGCGGGTTCTCGATCGTGCACCTGTCGTCGGAGAACCCGGCCGCGGGCATCCTGGCCATCGAGACGTTCCGCGCAACCGCCTGACCCGCGTTTCGCGGGCCCGCTCGCTTTGGTCGATGGCGGTCTCGCGAAGCGTCGCTACGGGATCGGAACGGGAGTGATGCCGAACTGGGCGAGGCCGGCTGCGCCGCCGTCTTCGGCGGTGAGCACCCAGATGCCATCCTTGTGCACGGCGATACTGTGTTCCCAATGCGCTGCGGCCTTGCCGTCGCTGGTGGCAACGGTCCAGTCGTCGTCCCGGGTGTAGGTATCGATCGATCCGAGCACGACCATCGGCTCGATGGCGACGACGAGGCCCGGCTTCACATCCGGACCCTTGGGGCGTACGCGGTAGTTGAACACGGGCGGAGCCTCGTGCATCGAACGGCCGATGCCGTGGCCGACATAGTCGGTCAGGATGCCGTAGCTACCCTGCGACTCCACGTAATCTTCGATGGCGTCACCGACCTCGTTCAGGTGGCGCGCGGTGTGCAGCCGGGCGATGCCGTGCCACAGGGACTGCTCGGTGACATCGGACAGCTTCTGACGCTCAGCCACGACCTCGGGCCGCGACGCGTCTGGCAGCACGAAGCTGAACGCGGCGTCGCCGTTCCAGCCCTCGATAATGGCTCCGCTGTCGATCGAGACGATGTCGCCGGCCGCGAGGCGTCTCCCGGAGGGGATGCCGTGCACGACATCGTCGTTCACTGAGGCACACACGGTGTGGTGATATCCGGCTTCGAGTTTGAAGTTCGGCTTGCCGCCGAGCGCGACGATGGCGGCCTCGGCCGCAGCGTCGAGTTCGAGGGTGGTGGCCCCGATCACCATGGCCGCGCGGGCGGCCGCGAGCGATGCCGCGGTGGCCAGGCCCGGCGCGACCATGAGGCGCAGCTGGGCGGGGTTCTTGTAGATGGAACGACGAAAACTCACTGATTTCCTACAAACTAGCTCCGAGAAGGGGAGCGATCTTTTCTTATTTAAGTGGTGGTGCAGATGATGATGGGCCGAGTCAGGCCCGGCCCCAAACGGGTATTAGAGCGTGCTGCTGTCGGGGCGCAGACCGCCCTCGGCCAGGGCCGCGAGAATGCGGTCGGTGACCGCCTCAACGGCACCGAGGCCATCGATCGTGACGACGAGGCCACGAGCGCTGTACACATCGATCAGCGGAGCGGTCTGCTCCGCGTACACGTCCAGACGATGACGGATGACGTCGGCCGTGTCGTCCGCGCGGCCCTGCTCGGCCGCACGCTTCAGCAGCCGCGCGACGACCTCGTCAGTGTCGGCGGTGATGAGAACGACGACGTCGAGCTGGGTGCCCGCTGCACTTAGCAGACGGTCGAGCTCAGCGACCTGGTCGGTCGTGCGCGGGTAGCCGTCAAGCAGAAAGCCGTCGGCAGCATCCGCTTCGTTGAGCCGGTCAGCGACAATGGCGTTGGTGAGGGTGTCGGGAACGTATGCCCCGGCGTCCATGAACGACTTGACCTCGACCCCCAACGGGGTGTTGTTGGTCACGTTGTAGCGAAAGATGTCGCCGGTGGAGATGGCGGGAATATCGAAGGCGAGCGCCAAGCGCTCCGCCTGGGTGCCTTTGCCAGCGCCGGGCGGGCCGATCAGTAGTAAGCGCGTCATTTAAGAAGCCCCTCATAGTGTCGCTGTTGCAGTTGCGAGTCGATCTGCTTGACCGTCTCGAGCCCCACGCCGACGATGATGAGAATGCTCGCGCCGCCGAACGGGAAGTTCTGGTCGGCGCCGATAACCGAGAATGCGACGAGTGGAATCAACGCGATAAAGCCCAGGTAGAGCGAGCCCGGAAGTGTGATGCGGGTCAGCACGAAGTCGAGGTACTCGGCGGTCGGGCGGCCGGCGCGGATGCCGGGAATGAATCCGCCATACTTCTTCATATTGTCGGCGACTTCTTCGGGGTTGAACGTGATCGCCACGTAGAAGTAGGTGAAGCCGATGATCAGGAAGAAGTACATGGCCATGTACAGCGGCTGGTCCCCACCGGTGAGGTTGTTGGAGATCCAGACGACCCAGGCCGGAGCCTCGGTGCCGGCGGCCGGCTGGTTGAACTGCGCGAGTAGGGCGGGCAGGTAGAGCAGAGAGGAGGCGAAGATCACGGGGATCACGCCGGCCATGTTGACCTTGATCGGAATGTAGGTGTTGTTGCCGCCGTAGGTGCGGCGCCCCACCATGCGTTTGGCGTACTGCACCGGTATTCGCCGCTGGGATTGCTCGACGAAGACCACGCCGGCGACCACCAGAATTCCGACGATCAGCACGATGATGAGGGTGTCGAGGCCCTGCTGCTGGCCGATGGAGCCGAGCGATCCGGGGAACAAAGCTGCGATCGAGATGAAGATCATGAGCGACATGCCGTTGCCGACGCCGCGTTCGGTGACGAGCTCACCCATCCACATGATGACGCCGGTGCCGGCGGTCATCGTGATGACCATGAGCATGATGGCATACCAGGCGTCGTTGGTGATCAGCTGCGTGCACTCGGTGCTGGCGGATGTGCCAAACAGGGCGCCGCTGCGGGCGACAGTGATCAGCGTGGTCGACTGCAGAATGCCGAGGGCGATCGTGAGGTAGCGGGTGTACTGGGTCAGTGTGCTCTGACCGGAGGCACCCTCCTTATAGAGGGTGTCGAAGTGGGGGATGACCACGCGCAGCAGCTGCACGATGATCGACGCCGTGATGTACGGCATAATTCCGAGGGCGAACACGCTGAGCTGGAGCAGGGCGCCACCGCTGAACAGGTTGACGAGCTCGTAGAGGCCGCTCGATCCCTGGTTGGCTGCCAGACACAGCTGCACGTTGCCGAAGTCCACGAACGGGGCCGGGATGAACGAGCCCAAGCGGAACAGAGCAATAATGCCCAGGGTGAAGCCGATCTTCTTGCGAAGGTCGGGTGTGCGGAAGATCCGCGCAATGGCGCTGAACAAAAAGGCCTCCAGATATTTACGCAGACCGACCCGCGCGGGTCGACTTAAAACGATCGAGCTTGTCGAATCACACCAAACGATTGAACTCGATTGACGGATTCGACAAGCTCGATGGAGCGTCTACGGGTTTACTTTACAGATCCGCCCGCGGCAACAATTTTCTGCTCAGCTGAAGCAGAGACCTTGTCGACCGTCACGTTCAGCTTAACGGTAATCTCACCGGTACCGAGAACCTTGACTTTTTCGTTGTCACGAACCGCACCCTTGGCGATCAGGCTGGCGATGGTGACATCGCCGCCGTTCGGGTAGAGCAGTTCGAGCTTTTCCAGGTTGACAACCTGGTACTCGACGCGGAACGGGTTCTTGAATCCACGCAGTTTCGGGGTGCGCATGTGCAGAGGCATCTGCCCACCCTCGAAGCCGACGCGTACGCTGTAACGCGCTTTCGTGCCCTTGGTGCCTCGACCCGCGGTCTTACCCTTGGATCCTTCACCACGGCCAACGCGCATGCGGGCCTTCTTCGCTCCGGGAGCCGGGCGAAGGTGGTGTACCTTCAGCACGTGCTCGCGGGGCTCAGTCGGCTCGGCTGCAACGGGGGCCTTCTTCGGTGCTGCGGCCTTTTTGGGGGCAGCGGCCTTCTTCGTGGCGGGCTTGTCGGCTACCTTGGTAGCTTCCTTCTCGTCAGCCATTAGTCAATCTCCTCGACCTTTACGAGGTGAGCGACGGTGTTGACGTAGCCACGGTTCTGCGAGTTGTCCTCGCGGATCGTAACGGCGCCAATGCGTCGCAGACCCAGGCTGCGAAGAGTGTCGCGCTGGTTCTGCTTCTCACTAATTTTGGACTTGATCTGTGTGATCTTCAGCTGGGCCATCAGGCACCTGCCTTCGCGGTTGCGGCTGCTGCAGCTGCAGCAGCGTCGGCACGCAGGAAACGGGCCGGAGCCACGTCTTCATAGGCCAGGCCGCGGCGAGCCGCAACCGCACGCGGCTCTTCGAGCTGGTGCAGTGCCTCGACCGTGGCGTGCACGATGTTGATGGTGTTCGACGAGCCGAGCGACTTGCTCAGCACGTCGTGGATGCCAGCGCATTCGAGTACGGCGCGCACCGGGCCACCGGCGATAACGCCGGTACCTGCTGCTGCCGGACGAAGCAGAACGACGCCGGCTGCGGCCTCACCCTGTACGGGGTGCGGGATGGTCAGGCCAACGCGAGGAACGCGGAAGAAGTTCTTCTTCGCCTCTTCGACGCCCTTGGAGATAGCGGTCGGGACCTCGCGGGCCTTACCGTATCCAACGCCGACCAGTCCGTTACCGTCGCCGACAACGACGAGAGCGGTGAAGCTGAAGCGACGACCACCCTTGACGACCTTCGACACGCGGTTGATGGTGACGACGCGCTCCAGGAACTGGCTCTTGTCGGCATCGCGGCTTCCGCGGTCCTTGTTCGGGTTGCGCTCACGGCCACCACGACGAGCCTCGCGGGGCTCGTTCTGCGGCGGGGTCGTGGACGCAGCGGTTTCAACCGGTGCAACCGCAACGGCCTCAACAGGTGCTGTGGTTTCGATCTTTTCAGTGCTCACAGGTTCAATCCACCCTCTCGAGCTCCTTCAGCGATGGCAGCGACGCGTCCTGCGTACTTGCTGCCACCACGGTCAAATACAACGGCTTCGATGCCGGCGGCTTTCGCACGTTCAGCAACGAGCTCACCGACCTTGCGGGCCTTGGCGGTCTTGTCACCATCGAAGGTGCGCAAGTCCGTTTCGAGCGTGGATGCCGACGCAAGGGTGAAGCCCTTGCTATCGTCGACGACCTGCACGAATACGTGGCGAGCCGAGCGCGTGACGACGAGGCGCGGGCGAAGCGCCGTTCCCTCGATCTTCTTGCGAAGACGGGTGTGTCGACGTCCGCGGGCTGCGGCCTTGCTCTTGCCTCTAGTTCCGAGTCCCATGGCTACTTACCGCTCTTTCCGGCCTTGCGGCGAACAATCTCGCCGGCGTAACGCACACCCTTGCCCTTGTAGGGCTCTGGCTTGCGAATCTTACGGATGTTGGCGGCAACCTCGCCGACGGCCTGCTTGTCGATTCCGCTGACCGTGAGCTTGTTGACGCTCTCCACGGTCAGAACGATGCCGACGGGCGGCTCGACGACGACCGGGTGCGAGAAGCCGAGGGCGAACTCAACAGAGGTGCCCTTCTGCGCCGCGCGGTAACCGGTACCGACGATTTCGAGACCCTTGGTGTAACCAACGGTTACGCCGATGATCTGGTTGTTGATCAGGGTGCGAGTCAGACCGTGCAGCGAACGCGACTGGCGTTCGTCGTTCGGACGGGTGACGAGAACGTGACCGTCCTCGATTGACACCGTGATGGGGTTGGAAACGACGAGCGCGAGCTCGCCCTTCGGGCCCTTGACGGAGACGGCCTGGCCGTCAGCCACAACCGTGACCCCGGCAGGGATCGGGATGGGGAGTCTTCCAATACGTGACATTCTCAGTTACCACACGTAGGCGAGAACTTCTCCGCCTACGCCCTTCTTCTCAGCCTGGCGGTCGGTAAGCAGACCGCTGGAGGTGGACAGGATGGCAACGCCGAGGCCGCCGAGAACCGTGGGGATCTCAGTCGACTTTGCGTACACGCGCAGGCCGGGCTTGGAAACCCGCTTGATGCCGACGATGGAACGCTCACGGTTCGGACCGAACTTGAGGTCCAGCGTGAGGGTCTTGCCTACTGTTGCATCCTTGACGGTCCAGGCAGAGATATAACCCTGTGCCTTGAGGATGTCAGCGATGTGCGCTTTCAATTTGCTATGCGGCATCGACACTGTGTCGTGGTACGCCGAGTTAGCGTTGCGCAGTCTGGTCAGCATGTCTGCGACCGGATCTGTCATTGTCATTTTGTGGTGCCTTTCTCGCCTGGTTTCATCATCCGTTACGCGAATGACGACCTGTGGTGGTGAGGAAACCGATCGGTTGAACGGCTTCCGGGGTGAAAATCTGTGTGCGCCTGGCATTTCTGCACGGCGGGGCCAACCATGAGTTGGGAGCTCGCAAGCGCAAGCTCCCAACTCTAGTTGAAAAACGCTACTTCTGTGCGTCGGCCGTCTTGAACGGGAAGCCGAGCGCCTTGAGCAGCGCGCGACCCTCATCGTTGGACTTCGCGGTCGTAACAACCGTGATGTCCATACCGCGAACGCGGTCAATGCGGTCCTGGTCGATTTCGTGGAACATAACCTGCTCGGTCAGACCGAAGGTGTAGTTGCCCGCACCATCGAACTGCTTGTCGGACAGGCCGCGGAAGTCACGGATGCGAGGAAGGGCCAGGCTGAGCAGCCGGTCCAGGAACTCCCACATGCGGTCGCCACGAAGGGTGACGTGGGCGCCGATGGGCTGTCCCTCACGCAGTTTGAACTGCGCGATGGACTTGCGAGCCTTGGTGACCTGCGGCTTCTGGCCGGTGATCTTGGTGAGGTCAGAAACCGCACCGTCCATCACCTTGCCGTCGCGTGCTGCTTCTCCGACACCCATGTTGACGACAATCTTCGTCAGGGTGGGGATACGGTGCACGTTGGTGAAGCCGAGTTCCTCGGAGAGCTTGGCACTGATCTCATCGCGGTACTTCTGCTTCAGACGCGGCAGGGCCTTGACGGGCGCGGTGCCCTCAGGGGCGGTGCCGGTAACGGTGTCAGTCATTAGAGGTCCTTCCCTGACTTCTTGGCGTAACGAATGCGGACCGTCTTGGTGACGCCGTCCTTCGTTACCTCTTCCTGGCGGAAGCCGACGCGGGTCGGCTTCTTGGTCTCCGGGTCGACGATGGCAACGTTGGACACGTGGATGGCGGCTTCGAAGGTCTCGATGCCACCCGTCTTGGTGCCGCGCTGGGTCTGTCCGACGCGAACGTGCTTGGTCACGAAGTTGATGCCCTCAACGAGGACACGGTTCTTCTCGACGTCGACGGAGATGATCTTGCCCTGCTTGCCACGGTCTCCGCCGCGAGCCTGGCTGCGGCCGCTGATGACCTGTACGAGGTCACCTTTTTTGATTCTGGCCATGATTAAATAACCTCCGGTGCCAGCGAGATGATCTTCATGAACTTCTTGTCGCGAAGCTCGCGACCGACCGGTCCGAAGATTCGGGTGCCGCGGGGGTCACCGTCTGCCTTCAAGATCACTGCAGCGTTCTCATCGAACTTAATGTAGGAGCCGTCTGGACGACGGGTTTCCTTCTTGGTGCGAACGATGACAGCTTTGACGATGTCACCCTTCTTGACGTTTCCGCCCGGGATTGCATCCTTGACCGTGGCGACGATGACGTCGCCCAGGCCGGCGTAACGACGGCCGGAGCCACCGAGAACGCGGATGGTCAAGAGTTCCTTGGCGCCGCTGTTGTCGGCAACCCGTACTCGTGATTCTTGCTGAAGCACTTTATAACTCCTTTACGTCAAGTAAGCGCGCGGCTTACTTGGCCTTCTCAAGAATCTCGACCAGGCGCCAGCGCTTGGAGGCGCTAAGCGGACGGGTCTCACTGATCAGGACCAGGTCGCCGATGCCGGCGGAGTTCGCCTCATCGTGCGCCTTCAGCTTGGATGTACGGCGGATGACCTTGCCGTACAACGGGTGCTTCACGCGGTCTTCGACCACGACAATGATGGTTTTGTTCATCTTGTCGCTGGTCACGTAACCACGCAGCGTCTTGCGGTAACCGCGAACGAGAGCTTCTGCCTCGGCTGCGACGACCGTTTCGTCAGTCTTCGCCATGACTAGGCCTCCTTCGTCTCGACGGTCTCGGCTGCAGCGTCGTCCGTGGACTCGTCTGCGGCCTTGGCCTTCTTGGTTTTCTTGTCGGCCTTCTCAGCCTTGGCCGGAGCCGGGACTGCGACCGGGGTCGCACGAATGCCCAGCTCGCGCTCACGGAGAACCGTGTAGATGCGAGCGATATCGCGCTTGACCGCGCGGAGGCGGCCGTGGCTCTCGAGCTGACCGGTGGCCGACTGGAAGCGCAGGTTGAACAGCTCTTCCTTGGCCTTCTTCAGCTCTTCGAACAGCTTCTCATTGTCAAAAGTGTCGAGCTCGACTGGGGCGAGCTCCTTGGTTCCGATCGCCATTATGCGTCGCCCTCCTCGCGCTTGATGATGCGTGCCTTGAGGGGCAGCTTGTGAATTGCACGGGTAAGTGCCTCTTTCGCAACGGCGTCGGTGACACCACTGAGCTCGAAGAGAACGCGACCCGGCTTGACGTTGGCAACCCACCACTCGACCGAACCCTTACCGGAACCCATGCGGGTTTCGGCCGGCTTCTTGGTCAGCGGGCGGTCGGGGTAGATGTTGATCCACACCTTTCCGCCACGCTTGATGTGACGCGTCATGGCGATACGAGCGGACTCGATCTGACGGTTGGTCACGTACGCGGGGGTCAGCGCCTGGATGCCATAGTCACCGAAGGAGACCGTGGTGCCACCAGTAGCGTGGCCGGTACGACCCGGGTGGTGCTGCTTGCGGTGCTTGACTCTACGTGGAATCAACATTATTTAGCCTCAACTCCTGCTGCGACCGGTGCCGCTGCCGGAGCATCTGCACGAGGTGCACGGCGCGGTCGATCGTCACGACGCTCGGGGCGGGACGACTTAGCGTTGGCCTGCTCGCGAGCGAGTTCCTTGTTGGTGATGTCGCCCTTGTAGATCCAGACCTTCACGCCGATGCGGCCGAAGGTGGTCTTGGCTTCGTAGAAGCCGTAGTCGATGTTCGCGCGAAGCGTGTGCAGGGGCACCCGGCCTTCGCGGTAGAACTCGCTGCGGCTCATCTCGGCGCCACCCAGACGACCGGACACCTGGATGCGAACACCCTTGGCGCCGGCGCGCTGTGCGCCCTGCAGGCCCTTACGCATCGCGCGGCGGAAAGCCACACGTGCGGAGAGCTGCTCGGCGATACCCTGCGCGACCAGCTGGGCATCCTGTTCGGGGTTCTTGACCTCGAGGATGTTCAGCTGAATCTGCTTGGCGGTGAGCTTCTCCAGGTCAGAGCGGATGCGCTCGGCCTCCGCGCCGCGGCGACCAATCACAATGCCCGGACGGGCGGTGTGAATGTCAACGCGAACGCGGTCACGAGTGCGCTCGATCTCGATGCGGCTGACGCCGGCACGGTCGAGGCTGGTGCTCAGCAGGCGACGAATCTTGACGTCTTCTGCGACAAAGTCAGCGTAACGCTGACCCGGCTTGGTCGAGTCAGAGAACCAACGCGATACGTGATCGGTGGTGATTCCCAGACGGAAGCCATAGGGGTTTACTTTCTGACCCATTACTTCGTACCCTCCTCAGGAGTGGTGAGCACAACCGTGATGTGGCTGGTGCGCTTCTTGATTTCGAATGCGCGACCCTGGGCACGAGCCTGGAAACGCTTGAGGGTCGTACCCTCGTCAACGAATGCCCGGCTGATGAACAGGTCCTGCTCGTCCAGATACGTGTTGGCTGCATCTGCCTTCACCCGGGCGTTGGCGATGGCCGAGGCCACCAGCTTGTACACCGGATCGGATGCGCCCTGGGGCGCAAACTTCAGAATTCCCAGCGCTTCATGCGCCTGCTTGCCGCGGATCATGTCAACGACGCGACGAGCCTTCTGGGGGGTAACGCGGATGTGACGCACGCGTGCGATCGACTCCACCATTTCTTCTCCTCCTTCACGTCCCCGCGCTAGCGGCGACGGCCCTTCTTGTCGTCCTTCACGTGTCCACGGAAGGTGCGGGTGGGCGCAAACTCGCCGAGCTTGTGGCCGACCATGCTCTCGGTGACGAACACCGGGATGTGCTTGCGTCCGTCGTGCACTGCGATGGTGTGTCCGAGCATGTCGGGGATGATCATCGAGCGGCGCGACCAGGTCTTGATTACGTTCTTGCTCTTGGCTTCGTTCGCCGCGAACACCTTGCGAAGCAGGTGGTCGTCAACGAAAGGGCCTTTCTTAAGACTTCTTGGCATCGTCTACTCCTACTTACGCTTCTTGCCGACGGTGCGGCGACGAACAATGAGCTTGTCGCTTTCCTTATTCGGGTGGCGGGTGCGCCCTTCCTTCTGGCCCCAGGGGCTGACGGGGTGACGTCCACCGGACGTCTTACCCTCACCACCACCGTGCGGGTGATCGACCGGGTTCATGGCAACACCACGAACGGTCGGGCGAACGCCTTTCCAGCGCATACGTCCGGCCTTGCCCCAGTTGATGTTCGACTGCTCGGCGTTACCGACCTCGCCGATCGTCGCGCGGCAGCGAGCATCCACGTTGCGGATTTCACCAGACGGCAGACGAAGCTGGGCGTAGACGCCCTCCTTCGCGACCAGACGAACGGATGCTCCGGCGGAGCGGGCCATCTTGGCGCCGCCACCCGGACGCAGCTCGATCGCGTGAATGATGGTACCGGTGGGGATGTTCTTCAACGGCAGGTTGTTGCCGGGCTTGATGTCAGCCCCGGCTCCCGACTCGATGATGTCGCCCTGGCTGAGCTTGTTCGGCGCGATGATGTAACGCTTCGTGCCGTCGATGAAGTGCAGGAGCGCGATGCGCGCCGTGCGGTTCGGGTCATATTCAATTTCAGCGACGCGGGCGTTGACGCCGTCCTTGTCGTTGCGCTTGAAGTCGATCACGCGGTACTGGCGCTTGTGGCCACCACCGATGTGACGGGTCGTGATGCGGCCCTGGTTGTTACGTCCACCGGTCTTGGAGAGGGGACGCAGAAGCGACTTCTCCGGGGTGGAACGCGTGATTTCCGCGAAGTCGGCAACGGATGAACCGCGTCGACCCGGGGTCGTGGGCTTGTACTTACGAATAGCCATTAGTTATCCCTCTGCCTGTCGCTTAGCCGACGGCCGTGAAGATGTCGATGGAGCCAGACTTGAGCGTGACAATGGCACGCTTGGTGTCCTTGCGCTTGCCCATGCCGAACTTGGTGCGGCGAGTCTTGCCCACGCGGTTCAGGGTGTTGATCGAAGCGACCTGCACCTTGAAGATCTTTTCGATCGCGAGCTTGATCTCCGTCTTGTTCGAGCGGGGGTCAACGATGAAGGTGTACTTACCCTCGTCAATCAGGCCGTAGCTCTTCTCAGAGACAACCGGAGAGATGATGATGTCGCGGGGGTCCTTGTTGGTCGCGATAGTCATTATGCGGCCACCTCTTCCTTCTTGGTCTTGCTCTCCACAAACGCGTTGAACGCGGCGGTGGTGAAGACAATGTCGTCGCTGACGAGCACGTCGTAGGCGTTGAGCTGGTCCCACGAGAGGATGTGCACCGTCGGGATGTTGCGAATGCTGCGCAACGTGATCTCGTCGGTACGCTCAAGAACAACCAGCACGTGCTTGCTCGTGGCGATCTGCGAGAGCAGCTCCAGGGCAATCTTCGTGTTGGGGGTCTCAGCCGTGAACAGTGCCTCGACGATGTGCAGGCGGCCACCGCGGGCGCGGTCGCTCAGTGCACCCTTGAGGGCTGCGGCAATCATCTTTTTCGGGGTGCGCTGGTCGTAGCTGCGCGGGGTCGGTCCGTGGACGATTCCACCACCGGTCATCTGAGGAGCGCGGATCGAGCCCTGACGAGCGCGACCGGTTCCTTTCTGCTTGAACGGCTTGCGGCCGGCACCGGAAACTTCTCCACGGCGCTTGACCTTGCTCGTTCCCTGGCGTGCGGCAGCGAGCTGCGCAACAACGACCTGGTGAATGAGAGGAATGTTGGCGGGAACGTCGAAGAGCTCGTCGGGAAGCTCGGCAGAGCCTGCCTTCTTGCCCTTGGCGTCAATGATGTCGAGTGCTGTAGCCATAAGGACTACGCTCCCTTCACTGCGTTGCGAACGAATACGAGGCGGCCACGAGCACCGGGAACGGCACCCTTGACGAGCATGAGGCCCTTATCGGCGTCAATAGCGTGCACCTTGAGGTTCAGCACGGTTACGCGCTCGCCACCCATACGACCAGCCATGCGCATGCCCTTGAAGACACGGCTCGGGGTCGAAGAAGCACCGATGGAACCGGGCTTGCGGTGGTTACGGTGCGAACCGTGTGAGGAGGAAACACCCTTGAAGTTGTGACGCTTCATAACACCGGCGAAGCCCTTACCCTTGCTGGTGCCCATGACGTCAACCTTGGTGCCGGCAGCGAAAACACCGTCAACGGTGAGCTCCTGGCCGAGGTTGTAGTCAGCGGCATCCGCGGTGCGGAGCTCGGTGATGTGGCGACGCGGCGTGACGCCGGCCTTGTCGAAGTGACCGGCAAGGGGCTTGTTGACCTTGCGCGGGTCGATGGGGCCAGCGGCGATCTGAACGCCGTTGTAGCCGTCGACGGCCTTGGTGCGAACCTGCGTGACAACGTTCGGCGCGATTTCGATGACGGTAACGGGAACAAGCTTATTGTTCTCGTCCCACACCTGGGTCATGCCGAGCTTCTTGCCAAGGAGACCCTTGGTGGTTTTGGTATCTGCGTAAGACATCGCGGGCCCTAGAGCTTGATCTCGATGTTGACGTCGGCCGGAAGGTCGAGGCGCATGAGCGAGTCAACAGCCTTCGGGGTCGGGTCGATAATGTCGATCAGACGCTTGTGGGTGCGCATTTCAAAGTGCTCCCGGCTGTCCTTGTACTTGTGAGGAGAACGGATGACACACACCACGTTCTTCTCGGTCGGAAGCGGCACCGGGCCGACGACTGTAGCGCCCGCACGGGTCACTGTGTCGACGATCTTGCGCGCCGAAATGTCGATGACCTCGTGGTCATACGACTTAAGTCGAATGCGGATCTTCTGTCCCGCCATGTCGAACTCTCTCTCTGTCGAGGCGTCTTACAGACAACGGCACTGTTTGCCGAGGTTGCATTGGACGCCGTAGTAGCACTGCTGCTGAAAGCACCACTGTTCAAATGTCAATTTGATTCACGTACGAATAAACGACGCTCATCATCAACGCCGACTCCCAGAGCAGAACCTGGGGGACGACACGGTTTTACCCACGCCGACCAGATCGTTGATTTATGCTGCGCTCTGCTCCCTGCGGCCTAGCCTGCGATCGTTGCTCTTGCGACAAGTGTTCTTCGTAGAGGGTGACGCGACTATGCACTGCCTGGCAGTGATTCCGGCGACGCGTAGCGCACGCCAAAAGTGTTGAACTAGAAGAGTCTGCCACACAGTTGCCACTTCGTGCAACCCGGGCGTGTCGCACACGTCTCGTCGGATCGTTCTTGTCGGGCGATTCTCAGGCGTAGGCCCGCGGCCGGCCCAGGTCCTGCACTCTGCTGGTCTGCTGGTCTGCTGGTCTGCTGGTCTGCTGGTCTGCTGGTCTGCTGGTCTGCGCGGGGCTAGCCCTGAATGCCGGCGACGACGCGCGGACTCTGGTCCGCGCAGCTCTTGGCGGCGGACTCGGTCAGCACTCGCTCGGCCATGATTTGACGCGACTGGTCGGAGAGGCCCGATGTCGGGTATTCGGCCAGCACCGTGGTGATGATTTCGGGGATCGACAGGGCAGCGTACTCTTCGAGACTGTTGCAGACCAACACGCTGTAGACGCTGACCGTGCTCGCCACGATGTCGTCGAGGATCTGCTGTTCCGTCTTCGCAATCGGCGAAGGAATGGGCGTCGGCGCAAGCGTCGGGGTAAGGATCGCGCTCGGGGCCGGCGCGGACGCTTCCGGCCCAACGGCCGATTGGGCAGCGGGGGCGGACCCGACCAGTCGCGGCACGATCACCACGGCGAGGATGCCGACCACCAAGATCGCGATCGCCATCAGGATGCGCATTTCAAGTTTCGATATCTGCATGAGCAGACCATAACCGGATCCTCGCAATCCTGCCCCGGGGTCGACCCGTTAAACGGCACCTTCGGGGTGGGCGACGGCCCGAAACGTGCGCCAGAGAATCTGGATATCCGCGGTCATCGACCAGTTCTCGACGTAATACAGATCAAGTCGGATGCTGTCTTCCCAGCTGAGATTGGATCGCCCACTCACCTGCCAGAGCCCGCTCATACCCGGCTTCATGATCAGACGTCGGTGCGCGGCGTCGTCGTACAGGGCGACTTCGGCAGCGCGCTGCGGGCGAGGCCCCACAAGGCTCATGTCGCCGATCAGCACGTTGAACAGCTGCGGCAGTTCGTCGAGCGAGAACTTACGAATGAACAGGCCGACAGAGGTGATGCGCGGGTCATTGGTGACCTTGAACAGCGGAGTGTCAGACGTGCCCTGGGCGTCGAGCAGGCTCTCAAGTTGGTCGTCAGCGTCTTGAACCATGGAGCGAAACTTCAACATGCCAAAGGCTTCACCGGTGCGACCGACTCGTACCTGGCGGTAGATGATATCGCCGGGGCTCGATCGCTTCACTGCTATTGCCACGCCGATGAGCACCGGAGAACTCAGCAGAATGAGCAGCGACGAAGCAACGATGTCAAAACTACGCTTGGTCCAGCGCCGCGCTCCTTCAAAAGCCGGGTAGCTCACGTGGATAAGAGGAAGGCCGGCTACGGGCCGTGCGTGGATTCGCGGGCCGGCTACGTCGGTGAGTGCTGGCGCCACGATGAGCTCGATATCACGTGCGTCGAGCTCCCACCCCACTCGGCGCATCACTTCGGGGTTGATCTCGTCGGCGCCGGTGAGAATTACCGTGTCGGCCTGCGATTCGTCGACGACTCTGATGAGTTCGTCATAGCCACCAAGAATCGGAATTCCCTGGATGGGCCGCCTGGAATGGCCATCAAGCTGGCTGAGCGCTCCAACCAACAGCAGTCCCGACCCCTGAGCGCGCATGATGGTCTTGGCAACGTGCGTGGCTTTCAATCGCTCGCCCATAAGCAGCGCCCGCGACAAATAGCCCCCGGCCTTCTGCTGCTTGCGCAGCCACTGGCGCCAACTCCACCGAGAAAGAACCAACACAATCAGGCCGATAGGAAGCGCGGTCAGAAAATACCCTCGGGCAACTTCGAGCTTGAACAAGTAAGCGACGATGGCGAATGACCCGAATAGACGAACGGTCGCGTCGGCCACTCTCTTGTACTCGAGAGTGCCGCTGCCGATAACCTTATGGTCGCGCGTTGCAAAGACGTCGAGCATCACCATCCACGAAACGACGAGAACAACCGAAACCGCAAGGTAACTCGCGCGAAGATCAAGACCGCCCTCGGCGACCAATTCAACCGGTGCAAAACCAAACCACAACAGTTGGGATCCATACACCACGCACGATACTACGAGAGCATCGGTGGCAAATAGTCGCACCGCAAACGCGCGTTGCCACGACTTGCGTCGTGTAGTGCCTATGGTGCGCCTATCGGTCACTGCCACGCGTTGTTCCCCCTGGGGTTTCAGACCGTCGCTTCTGTAAAATCTCGAACCCGACGACGTTAGTTCTATCTTTTCACATAGAACGGGCAGGTTCGTGGTCGACCCGCTCATAGACTACCCCCCGTTTATGGCGCATCGATCACCACTTCCGTCGACATTCGCCGACTTCACCGAAACGCTCGTCTAGTGTTGACCTGTGATTTCCAGAGACTCCGCGCGCGCTACGCGCGCCCATGCGCACCGACAAACCACGCGATCAACGACGAAGCGTCGAGTGTGGATAGGAGCAGGGGTTGCCGTTGTTCTCATTTTGGGCGCCGGCACCTGGGTCGCAACGCGTGCGCTCGTGGTGAAAAGCGAACTCGAGAGCGCCCAAGGTTTGGTCGAACAAATGCAGGCTGAGGCTTCGGACTTCAATCTTGATGCCCTGGCGAAGTCAAGCGACGAGTTGCTTGTGCACTCTGCCAGCGCAGTCACCCACGCTCAGGACCCGATTTGGCGCGCAGCTGAGGTCATCCCCTATCTCGGTGACAACTTAGCGGCCGTGCGTGTTGTCGCTGAAAGCATTGACGCCATTGCGCAGGATGTTGCTGCGCCCGCAGTGGACGTCGTGACAGGTTTCGATCTCGCTAAACGCGACCCAGAGACCGGCGGGTTCGACCTGAGCCCACTTACTGAAGTCGAGAAAATCGTTGCCGCGGCCAAACCGATAATCACAACGTCCCGCGCGAAACTCGACGGAGTCAACCACGCGAAGACATTCGGCCCCGTGACCGCAGCCGTGGTCCAGCTACAAGGCATGCTCTCCAAGGCGAGCGGTCCATTAGATTCCGCTGGTGAAGTACTGAAAGTTGCAAGTGCTGCACTGGGTAGGGACTCGCCCCGCAATTACCTCCTTGCTTTCCAAAACAACGCCGAGAGTACTGCTCTCGGCGGCAGTGCTGCCTCGTACACAATGATGTCTATCGATGGTGGCGCGATTGCAATTGTTGACCAAAAGGGAAGTGGAGACTTCACTGCAGGCACGCCTGTAACCGTTCCAATAGATCAAAGCGCCCTCGACCTATACAGCGCGTATTTGGTGACCCACGTGAATACATCGACAAGTCGACCTGATTTTCCCACCGCCGCCCAAATCATGAGCACATTTTGGCAACGCGACCAAGGCGCCAGCGTTGATGGGGTCATCTCCGTCGACCCTCTCGCGCTGTCGTATATCCTCCGAGCCACAGGGCCTATCCCTCTCGCATCGGGCGATATTCTGTCGAGCGAAAACGCAGTCTCATTGCTTGTAAACGAAATTTATTTTCGCACCGATAGCTACGCGGAACCAGAAGTCGCCGACACTTTTTTCCAGGAGGCTGCATCTGCGGTGCTCAATAAGGTCACTAGCGGAGACTTTGATTTAAAAGAAATGTTTGCAGCGATCACACAAAGCGTCAACCAGGGAAGCATCATGATGTGGAGCAGTGATCCCTCGGAACAAGCCCTTCTTGACGGAACTCGCATACAGGGCGTTCTTCCCACGTCCAACGATGCGCAAACCGTCATCGGTGCCTATTACCGAGACACGTCAGCGTCAAAGATTGACTACTACCTCCAAACAGCTACCCACACCACGAGCGACGTGTGTTCCTCGCCCGAAAACCCCACCTTCACGACGACCGTGACCCTACATTCCAATCTGACGGTCGAGCAAGCGAAAGCGCTGCCCGACTATGTAAATAGCTTCAATTTTGGAGCCGACATGTTCAGCACGCAGGTCTTTGTCTATGGCCCCGTGGGAGCAACGCTGACCGAAGCTAGCGTTGACTCCGAGGGCGTCGACACGATGCAGAATGCTGGAGCGACAGACCTCGGACGCCCCGTCGCTTCGTTCACTGCCTATCTGGCGCCGGGTGAAACGAGCGCAGTCACAGCAACGTTTACTGGCGCTCCCGGAGCTTTCGGGCCATTGGAAGTGCGAGGCACGCCGATGATCAACACCACAGCCAGAACTTTGGACCCGGCGACTTGCTGAGGCAGAAAGGCACACCTCCCCTTCGGTTCTCGCCCGCAGAGGCGCCCTCACGGATTTGTTCCAGCAGTTGACGCGACTACCTAGTACTACAGTCGCGTTTGTGGGGTGTGACCGCGGGCTTTGTAATGGCATTGCTGGGCGCGGTGTTGGTGTTTTCGTCGCCAGAGGGAGCAGCGAATCACGTGGCGAGGATCTGGTTTCTGGTGCCAGGCGATCCGGGCGATGAGGTGCCTAATTTCGGGCAGTGAGAGCCTTACCAGCTGGTCGGAGTCTGGATGTGGGCCCCCTTTTAGAGCGAATGACGCTGAGAAAAGCGTGGGCGAACATGGAGAGGGTGATGTGTCGGTACCAGCCGGTGTATTGCCGTACTTGGTAGTGGTCGAGTCCGGTTTCGCCTTTGGAAGTTTGGAAGGTTTCTTCGATGGCCCAGCGCGCTCCGGCGACACGGGCCATCTCGATCAGGGTGACGTTCTCGGGTGTGTGGCAGATGAAGTACGCCAGGTCAGTGGGGTCTTTCAGGGAGCGGCGGGCCAGCAGCCAATGTTCCCCTGTCTCGGCGGGGCCGTTGATGCGGATCCTGGCCCACGAGTAAAGGCGTTCACCCTTGGTCCCGGTGCCGGCAGTCCGAGTGCGCCAGGCTCGCCCGTCCAGTGCGGCGAAGAGTCGATCGGCCCGCCCTTCGACGCCCAATGAACCCGGGCTTGGGGTGATGGCTCGCTGGTTCATGGGCACGGCCATCACGTAGTGCATGCCGCGGGCCTCCAGCCGGCGGCGCAGCTCGGTGTGTTGGCCGTAGACGGCATCCCCGGTGGTCCATTCGGCCTCGATGCCGGCGTCCAGGGCGCGCTCGATCATCTCGGCGGCCAGCACGGGCTTGGTGGCCATCACCCGGTCCTCGGGGATTCCCGCTCGCTCGCGCCGCCCGGCATCATCGATCCACGCTTTGGGCAGGTACAGCTCCCGGTCCAGGAATGTCCGCCCGGCCGGGGACTCGTAGGTGAGGAACACTCCAATCTGGCAATTTTCCACCCGCCCGGCGGTGCCCGAATACTGGCGTGCCACCCCGGCCGACGCCGTCCCCTTTTTCAGGAAACCGGTCTCGTCAATCGCAAAAATCCCCTTGGGGTCGCCCAAGTGCTTTTTCACGTAGCCGAACAAGGCATCGCGCACGGCATCCGCGTCCCAATCCGTGGTCGAGAGCAGCCGCTGCATCCCATCAGGGGTGCCGTGGCCAGCCCGTTCAGACAAGGTCCAGGAGTTCTTCCGCTCCTCGTCCGAGAGCAGGCCACGAATGTAACTGACCGCGTTGTTCCGCGGTTCCGAGCGCGCAAACTTGTCCCCGATCAACCCGCGGATCTCCTCGAGGCCTTGCGCCCATCCCTGTATCTCTGCCACCCAAATATCATCGCTTACCCGTCATGATTAACAGGATTCGGCGCAAAAGTCCGATTAGACCGCCGATACAGCCAAAAATAAACGCGACTGTAGTACTAGGGCGTGTCTCCTAACCCAGCGGGTTGGTTGTGAGAGCATTTAGATGTGTGTCTCGCACCGTTTTCCTTACTGATTCGCAGTGGTCGTTGATCGAGCAGTTGATGCCGTCTGCTGCGGCGAAGGGTGGCCGCCCCTTTCAGGAGCATCGCCGCGTGGTGGAGGGGATCATCTACCGGTATCGAACCGGGATTCCTTGGCGGGATTTGCCGGAGAGTTTTGGTCCGTGGCAGACGGTATGGAAGCGGCACCACCGGTTCAGCGGCGACGGCACCTGGGACAAGATCCTCACAGAGTTGCTGTCCCAGGCTGATGCCGCCGGGCTAATCGAGTGGGAAGTGTCGGTGAACTCGACCGTGAACCGGGCGCAGTGAGCTGCTGCGGATATCTCGGACAGTGGGCCCTCTTAAAATGGGGCGTTACTGAAAGTAGAGATCAGCATGAGAGCCTGTCAAATCTTTTGTGTAAGTGTTGGGAATTGGTTAGAGGTGGGGGTTGATTCGGTCGGGGTAAATCATCACGAGCTGGCTGAGGGCTTGCTTCCAATTCGTGG
>NZ_SOGF01000071.1:0-63382 GCF_004402355.1 Cryobacterium sp. TMS1-20-1
ACCGACCGACACCAAATCCGACAACCGACGGTCAGAGACCGGCTTCACCCACCCTGTACGCGCCATACCCACAACGTAACACGGAGATGCTTAACTGAACGGTATTGCCCTAAAAGGGGCGCAGCACGCGCGGTCCGCGCGGCGTCGTTCAACCGGGTTGGACGGTGGCGCGCTGTCGCCGGCTCGTGGTCACCAATGCGAGGCCGAGGAGGAGTGCGGCGCCACCACCCGCGAGCGGGAGCACGGGGGCGTCGTAACCGGTGGCGGCGAGCCCGGTGGAGGCGAGCCCGCTGTAGCCGACGTACTCCTCATCCGGCGGGACCAGGGTGCCGGTCACGGCCAGGGGAGACTTGCCTTCGGGAACGTAGGTGGCAGCGGATGCTGCGGCCGGCACGGTAAAGACGGCGAGGGTGGTCAGCGCGGTGATGGCGAGGATTTTCTTGAGCATGAGCGAATTCCTGTCAGAACGGTCGTTTTGGCACAATTCGAGGCGTCGGGTGGGCCTCGAAGGCCTCACCGTACCGAGCTTCACCGTAGATATCTACGGGTAGCTGACAATTGGTCAACTATTAATACTGACTGTTATGCTCTCCGACCGCGTTGCGCGACGTGGAACAATTGCGTATGACCATCGAGACTTCGCCCCTGCCGCTCTTCCTCGTGCTGAACGGCCCGAATCTTAATCTCCTCGGCACGCGCGAGCCCGAGCGTTACGGATCCGAAACCCTGCCCGACCTCGAGACGCGCGTCACCGCCGCGGCCGCGCGGTTGAACGTGCGGGTCGAGTTTTTTCAGAGTAATCACGAGGGCGCGCTCGTTGACGCCATCCACGGTGCCCGCGGTGTGGCCACCGGAATCATCCTCAACGCAGGGGCCTACACCCACACCTCGATCGCCATTCGCGATGCGATCGTCGGCGTCGCCATCCCCACCGTCGAGGTGCACGTCACCAACGTGCACGCGCGCGAGGAGTTTCGTCACATCTCTTATATCGCCGAGAAAGCGGATGCCGTCATCGCCGGCGCCGGCCTGCTCGGCTACGTCTTCGCACTGGAGTTCCTGGTCGCCAAGTACGGGCGTTGACCCGCTGCGTCAGAGTTAACCGGGGTGCACTGACTCTCGGTGCTGCAATCTTGCTGATGTGGCGGTTGCTTTGGCACGCCCGCCTTGCGCAACTGTTCGCTCGTCGCTCGTCGCTCGTCGCTCGTCGCTCGTCGCTCGTTGGCCGTCATTGCGAAGCGATGCCAGCCGCCGCCGATTGCACACTGCCCGCCGGTAGGGTGGCAGGACGCCCCGACCGAAAGCCGAACCATGCCCGATCTCGTTTTGCGCTCTGTCAGGCAGCCCGGCGACACCACATTCTCGGATGTGCACATAACCGGCGGTGTCATCACGCAGATCGTGCCCGCCGGCACAGACTCAACCGGCACAGACTCAACCCGCCCGCACCCAACCCGACCGGCCCTCGACGCTGCGGGCCTGACCGGCACCCCCGCCGCCGCGGATCTCGACGGCCGCACCGTCATCCCCGGCCTCTGGGACGAACACGTGCACCTCACCCAGTGGGCACTCACCGGCGCCCGATTCGACCTCTCGGCGGCAGCATCGGCTCGCGACGCCCTCGAGCTCGTGCGCGCGCAGGCCATTGCTGCGGCGCGGCCGACCCCGCTGATCGGCGTCAGATTTCGCGATGCTATCTGGGCCGACGCGCCCACGCTACGCGGTCTCGATGAGGTGACGCGGGGGCATCCGACCGCTTTGATCAGCCACGATCTGCACTGTGTCTGGCTCAACAGCGCGGCCGCCGAGCGTTTCGGCGTGCGGGTCGACGAGTCCGGACTGCTGCGCGAGCAGGCCGCGTTCGCCCTTACGATTGCGCTCGGGCAGCTGCCCGATGCCGAGGTTGACGCTCTGGCCACCCAGGCCGGAGCCCGGGCTGCCGCCCGCGGCGTTGTCGGCATCGTCGACTTCGAAATGACCTGGAACCCGGGCGTCTGGCAACGCCGCATCGCCGACGGATTCGACTCCCTGCGCATCGACGCCGGCATCTACCTGGCCGACCTCGACCGCGCCATTGCCGAACGGATGCGCACCGGCGACCGTATCGCAGACACCCGCGGCTTGCTCAGCGTGGGGCCGCTCAAGATGCTCATCGACGGTTCGCTGGGAACCCGCACGGCGTTCTGCGTCGACGAGTATCCGGTCGGTGGGCACGGCGTGCTCACCGTGAGTGAAGACGACCTGGTCGAGATTCTCGTGAACGCCACCGCGGCCGGGCTGCTGCCCGCGGTGCACGCGATCGGCGATGCGGCGAACACGATCGCGCTCAACGCCTTCGGACGCGCTGCGGCCACCGGACGCATCGAACACGCCCAGCTTCTGCAGGCCGATGACTTTGCCCGCTTCGCCCGCCTCGGGGTCACGGCGAGCGTGCAGCCGGAGCATGCGCTCGACGACCGCGACACGGTGGAACTGAATTGGGCCGCCGGAGCCAACCGCGTCTTCGCCCTGCGCTCCCTGCTGGACGCCGGCGCGACACTCGCGTTCGGATCCGACGCCCCCGTCGCACCCCTCGACCCGTTCACCGCCATGAGCGCCGCGTCGTCCAGGGCTCGCAGTGACGGCCGCGAACCCTGGCGCCCCGACCAGGTCGTGACCCGCAGCCAGGCACTGGCCGCCTCAGCCCGCGGACGCACCCGCCTGCGCGTCGGCGACGTCGCCGACATCGCCATTCTCGACGGCGACCCGCTGACCGTCTCCGACGCCGTCTTCGAACGGATGCCCGTCGCCGCGACGCTCCTGGCCGGTCGCGTCACCCACGGCGCCGACCTCTTCGCGGGCTAGTTGTCCACGGACGGGTTTCAGTGGACAACTTCGGTGGGTGAAGGTCGGGCGTCACCCACCAAAGTTGTCGACTGAGCCGATGCCCTGAAACTCACGGCTCCGACCAGCGAGTGACCTACCCGAACCGACCCGACACGTAGTCCTCGGTCGCCTGCACGCTGGGGTTCGAGAACATCGTGGTCGTGTCGTCGTACTCGATCAGCTTGCCGGGCTTGCCGGTGCCCGCAATGTTGAAGAACGCGGTGCGGTCAGACACCCGCGAGGCCTGCTGCATATTGTGCGTCACGATCACGATCGTGTACTCGCTCTTCATCTCCTCGATGAGGTCTTCAATGGCGAGCGTCGAGATCGGGTCGAGCGCGGAGCACGGTTCGTCCATCAGAATCACATCGGGCTCGACCGCAATGGCGCGCGCGATGCAGAGGCGCTGCTGCTGCCCGCCGGAGAGACCCGATCCGGGACGTGCGAGGCGGTCCTTGACCTCGTTCCACAGGTTGGCACCGCGGAGGGCTTTTTCGGTGAGGTCGTCGGCATCCGTTTTGCTCATGCGACGGTTGTTGAGCTTGACGCCGGCCAGCACGTTGTCCTGAATCGACATGGTCGGAAACGGGTTCGGCCGCTGAAAGACCATGCCCACCTGGCGGCGCACGAGCACCGGGTCCACGCCGGGTCCATAGAGGTTGTTGCCGTCGATGAGCACTTCACCCTCGACGCGCGCGCCGGGGATGACCTCGTGCATGCGGTTCAGCGTGCGAATGAACGTCGACTTTCCGCATCCACTCGGCCCGATGAACGCGGTCACCGTGCGGGGTTCGATCACGATCGACACGCCTTCGACGGCGAGAAAGTTGCTGTAGTAGACGTTGAGGTCATTGACTTCGATGCGCTTGGACATGAGTCCCTTTCTAGAATCTTGAGACAGCGAGAAGTGTTAGCGGCCCAGCTTGGGCGAGAACCAGTGGGCGATGAGGCGGGCGAGTCCGTTGAGCAGCATCACGATGAGAATCAGGGTGAGCGCCCCGGCCCAGGCCCGGTCGATATACGCCTGCGAATCCGCTCCCTGGTTGGCGTATTGCGTGTACACGAACACCGGCAGCGTCATCATCCGCTCACCGAACAGGTCATAGTTCATGCTCGAGGTGAATCCGGCGATGATCAGCAGCGGAGCGGTCTCACCGATGACCCGGGCGATCGACAGCATCACACCGGTGACGATTCCGGCAATGGATGTCGGCAGCACGACCTTGAGAATGGTCAGCCATTTCGGCACCCCGAGTGCAAAAGCGGCCTCGCGCAGTTCGTTCGGCACGAGCTTGAGCATCTCTTCGCTCGAGCGCACCACGACCGGAATCATCAGCACCGACAGCGCGATCGCCCCGCCGAATCCAAAGCGGATGCCCGGGTCGTCAAACAACAACGCGAACAGCGCGAAGGCGAACAGCCCGGCAACGATCGAGGGGATCCCGGTCATCACGTCGACGAAGAAGGTGATGGCCTTGGCGAGCTTGCCACGGCCGTACTCGACCAGGTAGATCGAGGCCAGCAGCCCGATCGGCACCGAGATGAGCGTGGCCATTCCGGTCACCATGAGCGTGCCGATGACCGCGTGCAGCACGCCGCCGCCGGCACCGACCACGTTGCGCTGCGAGGAGGTGAAGAACGTCGGCGTCAGAAACGCGGGCAGCCCGTTGACCACGGTCGTGTAGATGATCGACACGAGCGGCAGAAGCGCGATGACGAAGGCCGCTGTCACGAGCGCTGTCATCAAGCGGTCCTTGGCCTTACGCGAACCCTCGACCAGTCGGGAGAGCACGTAGATGGCCACGCAGTACAGCACCGTTCCGAACACGACCGTGCCGACGACGTTGAAGCCGTCGACGCTGCCCGACAGAAACAGCATGGCGAAAAACGCGGCTGAAACGGCCCAGCTGGCCAGCAGTACCCAGAGCGAGGAACGGCGTGGCAGCTTGCCCGCGGTAAGCGAGTTGGTCAGCGGCGAAGCTTCCAAAACGGATGTCATCAGTTGGCTCCCGAAAATGCCTTGCGGCTGTTGATAATGACGCGGGCCAGCATGTTCACGAGCAGGGTGACCACGAACAGCATGAGGCCGGTGGCCAGCAGAATATTCACGCCGACGCCGTGCGCCTCCGGAAAGTTCAACGCGATGTTCGACGCAATGGTGTTCGAATTCTGAGCGGTGAATAGCTGAAAGATGACCTCGGAGCTGGGGGAGAGCACCATGGCCACGGCCATCGTCTCACCGAGGGCCCGGCCAAGGCCGAGCATCGAGGCGGAGATGATGCCGGGCAGTCCGAACGGCAGCACCGCCATGCGGATCATTTCCCAGCGCGTTGCGCCGAGGGCCAGGGCGGCTTCCTCGTGCAGCAGCGGCGTCTGCAGAAAGATTTCGCGGCAGATGGCGGTGATGATCGGCAGAATCATGACGGCGAGCACGATGGCGACCGTGAAGATGGTGCGACCGGTGCCCGAGACGGGGCCCTCGAACGGGGTGAACCACCCGAACCACTCGACCAAGGTGGTGTAGAACGGCTGCACCATCGGGGCGAGCACGCCGATGCCCCAGAGCCCGAAGACCACCGAGGGAACGGCAGCGAGCAGGTCGACCAGGTAGCCGAGCCCCTGAGCGAGCTTGCGCGGGGCGAAGTGCGAGATGAACAGCGCAATGCCGATAGCGACGGGCACGGCCATGAGCAGGGCCAAAATGGCCGAGTAGATGGTGCCGAAGACCAATGGGCCCACGTACGACCAGAAGTTGGTCACGTCACCGCTGAAATCATCGGGTGCGGCGACAAACGCCGGCAGGCTCTCCACGAGGAGGAAGACTGCCACGGCGGCGAGCATGGCAAGAATCAGGCTGCCGGCAATGACGGTGGCCGAGGAGAAGATGCGGTCACCCGGTCGTTGCCTGGCCTTGATGGTCGTGGCGGCAGCTGTGGTCATGCCGGGGTCTCCCTAGAAAACAAAAACTGGTGAAATCCTGATGCCGGGTATCGGTGTTGGGCTGCGAACGTCAATAAAAAGACGTGCACACCCCAGTCTGCCCGATCAGCTCCCGCACATGTGCGAAAAGCTGACCGGGCAGGTGTGTTCAGGTGTTACTTGACGGTCGCGAGAACCGCGGCGACGTTGTCGATGAGCTCGGAAGTCATCGGTGCGACGCCGGCGAACTCTTCAGCAACGGCCTGCCCTTCGGCGCTGGAGATGAACTCGACGTAAGCCTTGACGAGCTCGCCCTGGGCGGCATCGGCGTACTCGTTGCAAACGATCGCGTAGCTCACCAGAACCAGCGGGTATTCCGCCGGGTTGGTGGTCTTGCGGTTCAGGTCGAGCGAAAGGTCATCGGCTGCGCGGTCGGCCACGAGGGGCGATCCGGCGACAACCTCGGCCGCAGCCTCGGGGGTGTAAGCGACGAACTCGTCGCCGACCATGAGCTTGGCGGTGCTGAGGTCTCCGGCCTGCGAAGCGTCGGCGTAGCCGATCATGTTCGTGCCGTTGGTGACAGCGTCAACGACGCCCGAGGTTCCCTTGGCGCCTTCTCCGCCGAACGGGAAGGTGTCAGAGGCCTTTTCCGTCCACACGGTCGGTGCGGTCTGGCCGAGGTAGTCGGAGAAGTTCTTGGTGGTACCCGAGTCGTCCGAACGGTGCACGGCGTTGATAGTTTCGGAGGGCAGGGTCGCGTCGGGGTTGAGCGCGACGATGGCGGCGTCATCCCAGCTGGTGATGGTGCCGGCGAAGATCTTGGCGAGCGTGTCAGCGTCGATATTGAGTTCGTCAACACCATCGACGTTGAAGATCACGGCGATCGGGGAGATGTAGACCGGAAGGTCGACAGCCTTGGTGCCGGGAACGCAGGAGGCGAATTCGCCGGCCAGCTCGTCTTCACCGAGGTAGGAGTCACTGCCGGCGAAATCGGTGCCGCCGGCGATGAAGGCTTCGCGGCCGCCGCCGGAGCCGGAGGGCTCGTAGTTGATGGTCACGCCGGTGTTGGCGGTCTGGAACGCGGCGATCCAGGCCTGCTGGGCGGCGTCCATGGCGGAGGAGCCGGCGCCGTTCAGGGTGCCGGTGAGCGTGCTAGCAGATGCATCGTCGCCGGTGGTGGCAACATCGCCTTCGTTTGCTGCACAGGAGGACAGTGCGAGGCCTGCGGCAATGGCGATGACCGCGGGGCGGCCGAAACGCTTGAAGTTCACGTGAATCCCTTTCAAGAAGAACAAGACATGATTGCTGGTGCATGGGCCGGTGCTGACCCGTAGACGAGGTTAAGCAAATGAAGTAACCGCCGACCGACGCCAAGGTAAACGGAAGGTAAACGGGCGATAACGTTTTTGGCGTGGGCGGGCCGTGATGCGGGGCATCCGTTCTATGAAGCGGTCGCCAGGCAGATGGCCGAGGCGGAGTCGGTGAGTATCGGAATGCACTGCGGCGGGGCCGATTATAAGACTGAATTGCCAAAAGGCAATCTCATACCATAGGATTGATCCTTGGTGTCTGGTGTCGTCTTTCGTGGCGTGTCTGGCACTAATCCCGCGTGACCAGCATTCAATACAGAGCGACAGTGAGGGTATGGCCAAAAAAGACGGTGTCATCGAAATCGAGGGCGCGGTAGTCGAAGCTCTGCCCAACGCGATGTTTCGCGTTGAGCTGTCAAACGGCCATCGAGTTCTTGCCCACATCTCGGGCAAGATGCGTCAGCACTACATCCGTATCCTTCCAGAGGACCGCGTGATCGTTGAGTTGAGCCCGTACGACCTGACCCGCGGCCGGATCGTCTACCGCTACAAGTAACGACTGCTGTAAGTAACGGCCGACGGCATCCCGTTGGTACGAAGACAGCGAAAAACAAGGAATCACCATGAAGGTCAAGCCCAGCGTCAAAAAGATCTGTGACAAGTGCAAGGTCATCCGCCGCAACGGCAACGTGATGGTCATCTGCGAGAACCCGCGTCACAAGCAGCGCCAGGGATAATCTCTCTCTTCGAGATTCACCTGCATAAGTAAATAGCAGTTCCGGGAGCCCTTCGGGGTGACACCATCGGTTGGAGGCCGGTGTACAGGAACTGTTACAGACCTCCATCACTAAACAGGAGACACAATGGCACGTCTAGCCGGCGTCGACATCCCGCGCGATAAGCGCGTGGAAGTTGCATTGACATACATTTACGGTGTTGGCCGTACGAGGGCCCTCAAGACCCTCGCCGACACTGGAATCGACGGAAACATCCGCGTCAAGGATTTGAGCGACGACCAGCTCGTCCTTCTCCGCGACTACGTCGAGGGAACCTTCAAGGTTGAGGGTGACCTCCGCCGCGAGGTTGCCGCTGACATCCGCCGCAAGGTTGAAATTGGCAGCTACGAGGGCATCCGCCACCGCAAGGGCCTGCCCGTTCGCGGTCAGCGCACCAAGACCAACGCTCGCACCCGCAAGGGCCCGAAGCGCACCGTAGCCGGCAAGAAGAAGGCGCGCTAGGCCTCGGCCTAGCCCGCTAACGCCTTTAGGATTCAGGAGAAATTCATGGCACAACCCAAGTCGGCCGTACGGAAGCCGCGTAAGAAAGAAAAGAAGAACATTGCTGTGGGCCAGGCCCACATCAAGAGCACCTTCAACAACACGATCGTGTCGATCACCGACACGACCGGTGCCGTCATCAGCTGGGCCTCGTCGGGCCAGGTTGGTTTCAAGGGTTCGCGCAAGTCGACCCCCTTCGCCGCACAGCTGGCCGCCGAATCGGCCGCCCGCCAGGCGCAGGAACACGGCATGAAGAAGGTTGACGTCTTCGTCAAGGGACCCGGCTCAGGCCGCGAGACCGCGATCCGTTCGCTGCAGGCCGCTGGCCTCGAGGTCGGATCGATCAACGACGTGACGCCCCAGGCTCACAACGGATGCCGTCCGCCCAAGCGCCGCCGCGTCTAAAGCACTCGCTGTCATCTCGACGGGCTCGGCACTTGAATGGCGCCGAGCCCCATCGGGACTCTTTTCTTTCAACTTTTCACACTCTCGTCATTGCAAGTGTCATATAGCGGACACTTAGCCGAAAGGAATCAACAGTGCTTATTGCACAGCGTCCAACGCTCACCGAAGAGAACATCTCGGAGTTCCGTTCACGGTTCATCATTGAGCCGCTCGAACCTGGCTTCGGCTACACCCTCGGCAACTCGCTTCGCCGTACTCTGCTCTCCTCGATTCCCGGCGCTGCTGTAACCAGCATCCGTATCGATGGCGTGCTGCACGAGTTCAGCACCGTCCCCGGTGTGAAGGAAGATGTCACCGAGATCATCCTGAACATCAAGGGCCTCGTCGTCTCGAGCGAGCACGACGAGCCCATCACCGCGTACCTGCGCAAGCAGGGTGCCGGCCAGGTTACCGCCGCTGACATTTCGGCTCCGGCCGGCGTCGAGGTGCACAACCCGGAACTGGTCATCGCAACCCTCAACGACAAGGCGAAGTTCGAACTCGAACTGACCATTGAGCGTGGCCGTGGTTACGTGTCCAGCACCCAGAACCGCAACGAGTTCTCCGAAGCCGGCCAGATTCCGGTCGACTCGATCTACTCGCCCGTGCTCAAGGTGACCTATCGGGTCGAGGCAACTCGTGCCGGAGAGCGCACTGACTTCGATCGCCTCGTCGTTGACGTGGAGACCAAGTCGGCCATCTCGCCGCGCGACGCCATCGCATCCTCTGGTCGCACCCTGACCGAGCTGTTCGGCCTGGCCCGCGAGCTCAACACCGCAGCTGAGGGCATCGAGATCGGCCCAGCGCCGGTTGACGCTGTGCTCTCGACCGAGCTTTCGATTCCGATCGAAGACCTCGACCTGTCGGTGCGCTCGTACAACTGCCTCAAGCGCGAAGGCATCAACAACGTCAGCGAACTGGTCGCCCTGTCGGAGACCCAGCTGATGAACATCCGCAACTTCGGGCAGAAGTCGGTTGACGAAGTGAAGGACAAGCTCGTTGAGCTCGGCCTGTCACTGAAGGATTCGGTTCCCGGATTCGACGGCGCGCACTTCTACAGCGGCTACGAAGAAGAGACCAACTAAGGCTCGGCTTCCCGCTGCCTTTCGATTTTTTGATACTGGAGATTACCAATGCCTAAGCCCACAAAGGGCCCCCGTCTCGGTGGCGGCCCGGCGCACGAGCGCCTCATGCTTGCGAACCTGGCCGCGGCCCTGTTCACCCACAAGTCGATCAAGACGACCGAGACCCGTGCCAAGCGCCTGCGTCCGCTCGCCGAGCGCATGGTGCAGTTCGCCAAGCGCGGCGACCTGCACGCCCGTCGTCGCGTTCTCGCCACGATCACCGACAAGTCCGTCGTGCACGAGCTGTTCACGGTCATCGCCCCGCAGGTCAACGAGCGTCAGGGCGGCTACACCCGCATCACGAAGCTCGGTTTCCGCAAGGGTGACAACGCGTCCATGGTGCAGATGGAGCTCGTTCTCGAGCCCCTGACCCCCAAGGTCAAGCGTTCCAAGACCGCGACCGTTGCCGCGACCCCCGTCGGGTCCGAGAACGTCGTTGTCGAAGACGTAGTCGTCGAAGACGCTGCCGTCGAAGAGACCGTCGTAGCCGAAGACGCAGCCGTCGAAGACGCTGCGCCCGAGGCCGACAAGAAGTAGCACCACCACCGAAGGGGGGCCCACGAAAGTGGTCCCCCCTTTTTTTCACCTCACCAGGTCGGCGAGAGCGCAAAAAGTGCCCGATTGAACGCCTCAATCGGGCACTTTTTGCGCTCTCGACGAAAGATAGGGTGGGGGGATGGTTGATTACGAGACATCGTTGACGGAACGCGTGGGGGATGCCCCGGCGCCGGTGGTTCCGTCGCACCCGGACGTCGCCGGGTGGCGCGCGGCCACTGAGAGCGACATCGACGGCATCTGGGAGCTGCGCCAGGCCATGGGCGAGGTCGATCACCCCAACTACCTCACGGCCCGCGGCGCGATCGCCGCCGACTTCGGCTACTCCCACTTTCACGCCGACCGAGACTCCCTCGTCGGCGTCGACGTGGCCGGCCGCATCGTTGCAGTCGGCATGGTCATGTTTCCGCCGCGGCAGGTGAGCCTGGTGCGCTCGATGCCGATCGGCGGGGTGCATCCGTCGCTCCGTGGCCGGGGTATCGGCCGCCAGATGCTGGCCTGGCAGCTGGCGCGGGCGAAGCAGCAGCTCGCTTCGTCGACCAAACAACTGCCCGGCTGGATCCTGACCTACGCCGACGAACGTTCCCCGCAGAACTCCGCGCTGTTCGAGCACGCTGGCTTAACGCTGGCGCGCTACTTTCTTACCCTCGAGCGTGCACTGGATGCCCCGGTGCGGGTGATCGAGCCCGCCGAAGGTATTCGCATTGAGGCATATACGGCCGATCTGTCGGCAGCGGTCCATAAAACCCGCGACGATGCCTTCATGGACCACTGGGCCAGCCAGCCAATGAGTGACGAGAACTGGAACGCCTTCGTCGGCGGCAAATGGTTTCGCCCCGACCTCTCGTTCGTCGCGTGGGCCGGCGACGAGGTCGTCGGCTTCGTGCTGTCGACCGCCAACGAGAACGTCTGGGCCAGCCAGGGCTTCACCGGCAGCTATATCGACCTGGTCGGCGTATTGAGCGGATGGCGTGGCCGCCACATCGCGCAATCCCTCCTGGCCGCCCAGCTGGCTGCCGGGCAGGCGCTCGGCCACGAGCGAGTGACCCTCGCGGTCGACTCCGCGAGCCCCACCGGAGCCCTCGGCCTGTACACCGGCATGGGTTTCGTGCCCACGCATCGCAAGATGGCCTACACCCTCGAGTTCTGACCTCAGCGGTACGGTGGGGCCGTGGGCGCGTCGGCGTCACGCAGCAGCCAGCTCATGTCGGCCAGCGGCGGCAGCGCGGCCAGACGTTCCAGCGCCGCCAGCACCTGGTCGGCGTAGAGCTGCCCGCCGCTCGGGCCTGGATGTACCTGGTCGCCGGCGAGCAGGTCGAGGCGCCCGGCGATCGTGTCGTGCCAGTTGGCGAGCTCGACCCGGCGATTGCCCGCTGCGAACTCGGCCAGGGTCGCATTGACCCCGTCGGTCCAGTCGCGGTCGGCATAAGCGTTCACGAGCACGAGCTGCCGGTCCGGGCCGAGAATGCGCAGAATGGACACGAGCTCGCTCGCCGTGATCGGGCCGTTGGTGCCGAGACCGATCACGACCACCGGATGCAACTGGCCGGCAGCCTTGAGCGCCAGCAATATGTCGTCTGCGGAATACATTCCGCGTGACACCGAAGCATCGATCGTGATGCCCGTGAGGGTCTCCTGCAATTCCGGGGCTGAGGCGAGCATGACCGAGTCGCCGACGGCGGTGATCAGTCCCTCAGCTGGGGCCGGGGTCGCCGTGGCGTGGCGGGCCGCCTCGGCGGCCGCAGCCTGCGCGGCGGCGCGCGCCGCAGCATTCACTGCCCGTTGGCCGCGTTCGATGCGCAACTGCGCCGAGGTCTGGGCGGGGGCGGTCAGGACGGCGGCCGTGGTGCCGCCGATCAGCAGAAGCGAGAGGGCTGCGGCGGCCGCGACCAGGCGGCGTCGCTGCGCGGGGCCGGTCAGGAGCGTGCCAATCAAACGGATGCGGCCGCGCAGGCCGATCCGCCGGATCGGCTGCTCCAACCAGCGGTACGACAGGCCCGCGCAGGCCAGCGTGATCCCTGTGGCGAGCAGCCCGATCGGCAGCAGGCCGCCGGTCGGCCAGAGCAGCTGCACCAGGACGAGCAGCGGCCAGTGCCACAGGTAGATTCCGTAGGATCGTTCGCCGAGGTAACGCAGCGGCGCCCGGTCGAGCAGCTGGCCGAAGCGGCCGCCACGCACACCGGCCCAGATGGCGACGGCTGTGGCCAGGCTCACCGCGACCAGGCCGCCGCGGTAGGTTGCGCTGCCGTCCTCGGGCAGCCAGATGGCGAACGCGATGATCGCCGTGACTGCGGCCGCGCCGAGCCAGGGCCGCAGTCGGGGCAGCTCGTTGCGGTGCCCGCTCGGACGGCGCAGCAGCAGCGCGAGGGCCGCCCCGGCGAACAGCCCGAAACTGTGCGTGTCCGAGCCGTAGTAGACCCGGGTCGGGTCGGCGCCGGGCTGATACAGCACACCCATCCAGATCGCTGAGGCGACGAACAGTGCGGTGACGATGGCGAGCCGCAGACGCGGGCGGCGAAGGAGTAGCACGGCCAGCAGCATGAGCGGCCAGACCAGGTAGAACTGTTC
This sequence comes from Cryobacterium sp. TMS1-20-1, assembly GCF_004402355.1. Taxonomy (NCBI): domain Bacteria; kingdom Bacillati; phylum Actinomycetota; class Actinomycetes; order Micrococcales; family Microbacteriaceae; genus Cryobacterium; species Cryobacterium sp. TMS1-20-1. The sequence continues at coordinate 13,063 of NZ_SOGF01000071.1, forward strand.
CTCGACGGCGAGCGACCAGAGGTTGCGCAGCAGCTCGGGCTCGTTCACGCTGAAGTAGCTGTTGTCCGTCGCGATCGACACCCAGTTGTAGCCGAAGGTCGTGGCCCCCAGCAGCTGAGCGCCGAGGCCGACGAGAACATCGCCGCCGATCAAAAATGCCACGGTGCAGCTGATCAGAATCACCGGAACCAGCGGCGGAACCAGGCGCCGGGCCCGCCGCTGCCAGAACCGGCGCAGCGAGATACGCCCGGTGCGGGTGTGCTCGGAGACGAGCAGACCCGTGATTAGAAAACCGCTGATCACGAAGAAAACGTCGACGCCGATGAAGCCTCCGGGCAGCAGCACCGGAAAGAAATGGTAGAGCACGACGGCGATCACGGCGAGGGCGCGCAGGCCGTCGAGGCCGGCGAGACGGCCACGGCGCTCGAGCGGCGCTGCGGCCGCCCTAGCCGGACTGTTTTGCGGCCCGATCACGGGTTCTTCGAGCACGGCAGCGCCGGTTGACGACGGAGTCCTCCCGGCAATGGGAGACGGTGCGACAGGGCGGGTCATGGGTAAGACGAGCATTCACGTGCCACGCGCACGGGGGTCATGCGCTGGGCCGGATTCAACGATAACCCGCACGCGCCGCCTAGGCTTACCCTCGTGAATCTTTTCGTACCCCGCGCCGGCCATGCCGCGCCAGGGTCCACGCGCATCAGACTTGACCTCGCCTACGACGGCACAGATTTCACCGGCTGGGCCCGCCAGCCGGGCTTTCGCACCGTTCAGGCCGACATCGAAAACGGGCTCGCCGGCATCCTGCAGAGCTTTCCCCCGCACCCCACGCTGATCGTCGCCGGTCGAACGGATGCCGGGGTGCACGCCCGCGGGCAGGTCGCCCACTTCGACCTCACCGCCGAGCAGGCACACTCCCTCGTGCGCATTCAGCGCGGCACCGGAAACCGCCCGCCGGTCGACCTCGGCACCGCCGTGCTGCGCCGCCTCGGCGGCATCCTGGTGACCAAGCCCGACATCGTTCTGCGCCGTGCCACGGTCGTGCCCGGCGGTTTCGACGCGCGATTCTCCGCCATGTGGCGCCGCTATGAGTATCGAATCGCCGACCCCCTCGCTCTGCACGACCCGCAGCAGCGACTGCGCACTACGTGGCATCCGTTTAAACTCGATCTCGCCGCAATGGACGCGGCGGCGGCGACCCTGGTCGGCCTGCACGACTTCGCCGCCTATTGCAAGCCGCGACCCGGCGCTACAACCATCCGCACGGTGCAGGACTTTCGCTGGCGGCGCGACGACGACGGCCTCATCGTAGCCACCATCAAAGCGGATGCCTTCTGCCACAGCATGGTGCGCGCCATGGTCGGCGCCTGCGTCGCCGTGGGGGAGGGGCGGCTCGATGGCAGCACCCTCGCGCACCTGCACTTCGACAAACACCGCATCAGCGAGTTCAAAGTGATGCAGGCGCACGGTCTGACCCTGATCGACGTCGGCTACCCGGAAGACGCCGAACTGGCGCTGCGCGCCGTCGCCACCCGCAACCGGCGTTCGCTGCCCGGCCCCGTCGAAGTTGCGTCCGCAGCACTCTGAGACTAGTGTTGACCCTTGGTGTCTGTGCGTTGCAGCGCGGCACCCGAACGTGAGCCCTCCATCGACAGTGTTCTGCTTGACAGAACACGCCCGGAGCGGGATTCACGAACACCTCCGTTCGAAAAAAGAAGAAAGCAGCACACTAGTGACGCGCACTTACAGCCCCAAGGCAAGCGAACTCCAGCACGACTGGGTAGTCATCGATGCCACCGATATCGTCCTCGGACGTCTGGCCAGCCACGCGGCAATCCTGCTGCGCGGCAAGCACAAGGCCACCTTCTCCCCGCACATGGACGGTGGCGACTTCGTCATCATCATCAACGCCGAGAAGGTTGCCCTCACCGGCAAGAAGCTCGACCTGAAGATCGCTTACCGCCACTCCGGTTACCCGGGCGGACTCACGGCGACGAACTACTCCGAGATGCTCGAGAAGCACCCGACCCGTGCGGTCGAAAAAGCGATTCGCGGCATGCTGCCGAAGAACTCGCTCGGTCGCACCCAGCTCACCCACCTGAAGGTTTACGCCGGCTCCGAGCACCCGCACTCCGCTCAGCAGCCCACGCCGTACACCCTCAGCCAGGTCGCGCAGTAGCGCCGGCAACCAGACTTCTCGACTCTTAGATAAAAAGGATTCCCATCATCGTGGCGAAGATCGCAGACCAGATTGACCAGGCTCCGGAGAGCTACTCCACCGAGACTCCGGCAGAAACCGTAACCAAGGCGCCCCGCGCCGTCCTCAACGTTCCCGGCGCAGCCGTCGGCCGTCGCAAGCAGGCCATCGCCCGCGTGCGCATCGTCCCCGGCTCCGGCACGATCGTTGTCAACGGCCGCGAGTTCGCTGACTACTTCCCGAACAAGCTGCACCAGCAGCTGATCAACGACCCGTTCAAGGTTCTTGACCTGCTCGGCTCGTACGACGTCATCGCCCGCATCACCGGTGGTGGCCCGTCCGGCCAGGCCGGCGCGCTTCGCCTCGGCATTGCCCGCTGCCTCAACCTGATCGACGAAGAGAACAACCGCGCCATCCTCAAGAAGAACGGCTTCCTCAGCCGCGACGCTCGAGTCAAGGAGCGCAAGAAGGCCGGACTCAAGAAGGCCCGCAAGGCACCTCAGTTCAGCAAGCGCTAATCCGATTGCCGACGACGATATGACTCGTCTGTTCGGCACGGACGGCGTTCGGGGCCTGGCTAACCGTGATCTTACGGCGGGCCTGGCCCTGAGCCTTGCCCAGGCCAGCGCCGCAGTGCTGACCAAGGGGCGTCGTGCTCAAGCACGCCTCGAACAGGGCCGCCGCCCCGTTGCTGTGGTCGCCCGCGACCCGCGAATTTCCGGCGAATTCTTGACGGCTGCCGTCTCGGCCGGCCTGGCCTCCAGTGGTGTCGACGTGCTCGATGCCGGAGTCATTCCGACGCCCGCCGCCGCATTCTTGATCAACGACATCGGTGCCGACTTCGGTGTGATGATTTCTGCCTCACACAACGCGGCACCAGACAACGGCATCAAGATCTTCGCCTTTGGCGGAACCAAACTTCCCGACGACGTCGAGGACCGCATCGAGTCTTACATTGGACGCGACACCCTGATGCCGATCGCCGGCGACGTGGGACGCATCCGTCGTTTCGCCGACGCTGAAGACCGCTACGTCGTGCACCTGCTCGGCACCCTGCCGCACCGCCTGGACGGCATTCATGTCGTGCTCGATTGCGCCCACGGTGCTGCCGCTGGCGTTTCGCCGCAGGTGTTCACGGATGCCGGCGCTCGCCTCACCGTGATCGGCGCCGACCCCGACGGACTCAACATCAACGATGGCGTGGGGTCGACCCACCTCGACAACCTGGCGCGCGCCGTGCTCGAGCACGGTGCCGACATCGGAATCGCCCACGACGGCGACGCCGACCGCTGCCTCGCAGTGGACCGCGACGGCAACATTGTCGACGGCGACCAGATCATGGCGATCCTCGCCGTGTCGATGGCCGAGCGCGGTGTGCTCAAGGACCGCACGCTCGTGGCGACGGTCATGAGCAACCTCGGTCTGCGCAAGGCGATGGCGGCCAACGACATCGCGATGGTGCAGACCAAGGTCGGTGACCGGTACGTGCTCGAAGAGCTCAACGCCCACGGGTATTCGCTCGGCGGTGAGCAGAGCGGCCACGTGATCATGACCGAGTTCGCCACGACCGGCGATGGTATTCTCACCGGGCTGCACCTCGTGGCCGAAATGGCGCGCACCGGTAAAACGCTCGCCGAACTCGCATCCGTTATGACGGTCTACCCGCAGATTCTGGTCAACGTGCGTGGAGTGAACCTCAAGGGCCTCGCTGCCGATCAGGTTATTGCTGACGCTGTCGTGGCCGCGGAGACCGAACTCGGCGACACCGGTCGCGTGCTGCTGCGCCCGTCCGGCACCGAACCGATGGTGCGGGTCATGGTGGAGGCCGCCGACCAGCCGACCGCCGACCGCCTGGCGCACTCCCTCGCCGAAGTCGTGCGCGAGCGCCTGGCCCTCTAGCCCTACCTACCTACCGACGGGGCCCGGGCCCGGAAACCAGGCCCATGTTCTATCATGGGCCCCGTTTCCGGGCCCGGGCCCGGTCGCAGGGGAATCGCGGAAGCGCGGGTCAGACCTTGCGCAGCAGCACCTTGGAGACGGCGTGTGTGGGGTCCTTCCGCAGCACNGTGTGTGGGGTCCTTCCGCAGCACGAGTGTCGCCCGCGATCGGGTGGGACGGATGTTCTGCAGCAGGTTGGGCTCGTTGATGCTGGTCCAGATACTTCGCGCTTTGGCACGGGCCTCGTCCTCGGTAAGGGCGGCGTATCGGTGAAAGAACGAGTTCGGGTTCGCGAACGCGCCGCGCTGCAGCTTGAGAAAACGTTCCTCGTACCAGCGGGCGATGTCCTGGGTGCGGGCATCCACGTAAACCGTGAAGTCGAACAGGTCGCTCACCGCCAGGCCGTGGCCCGGCCCGGGCGGCTGCAACACATTGAGCCCCTCGACAATGAGAATGTCCGGCTGGCGCACAACGATCTGCGCGTCGGGCACGATGTCGTAGCTCAGGTGCGAGTAGAACGGCGACCGCACCTCGGGGGCGCCGCTCTTGACCGCGCTCACAAAGCGCAGCAGGGCGCGTCGATCGTAGGACTCCGGGAACCCCTTGCGCTCCATCAGCCCCCGGCGGTTCAACTCCGCATTGGGAAACAGAAAACCGTCGGTCGTGACGAGCTCGACCCGGGGAGTGTCGTCCCAGCGGGCCAGCATCTCCCGCAGCAGCCGCGCGGTGGTCGACTTGCCGACGGCGACCGAACCGGCGACGCCGATCACAAACGGAGTGGGCCGGGCGCGCTGCCCGAGAAACCCGCTGGTCGCGCGATGCAGTTTGCGAGCGTTCGCCGCGTACAGATTGAGCAGCCTGCTTAACGGAAGGTAGACATCCGTCACCTCGTTGATGTCGAGCGGCTCACCGAGGCCGCGCAACTGCACAATCTCGGTCTCTTTGAGCGGCAGCAGGGTGGTCGGCGCGAGGGCCGCCCAGTCGGCTCGGTCAAGTTCCACGAAGGGGGTACCGTGGCCGTTCATTACAGGGGCCAGCACCAGATCGGACATTCCACCAAGCTTAGTCCGGCTAAAATCGACTTCTATGTGCGGAATCGTAGGTTATGTCGGAAGCAACAAGACCGTAGACGTACTCATGGGAGGGCTCGGACGGCTCGAATATCGCGGCTACGACTCCGCGGGTATCGCCGTGATTGACGAGTTCGGGGTGCTCAATACGGCCAAGAAGGCCGGCAAGCTCGTGGCCCTCACCAACGAGCTCAAAGCCCACCCGATCAACGACGGCGCGACCGGCATCGGTCACACCCGATGGGCCACCCACGGCGGCCCCAACGACGAAAACGCGCACCCGCACCTCGGCGACAATAACAAGCTCGCCCTCATTCACAACGGCATCATCGAGAACTTCGCCCCGCTGCGTGACGAACTGCTCGCCGAGGGCTTCACCTTACTGAGTGAAACCGACACCGAAGTGGCCGCTGTGCTGCTCGGACGCGAATACCAGCGCGTCGGCGACCTGGCCGAGGCTTTTCGCACCGTCGTTGCCCGCCTCGACGGCGCCTTCACGCTGCTGGCCGTGCACCAGGACCAGCCCGGCGTCGTCGTCGGCGCCCGCCGCAACTCGCCGCTCGTCATCGGGCTCGGCGACGGCGAGAACTTTCTCGGCTCCGACGTGGCCGCTTTTGTGGAATACACCCGCCGCGCCGTCGCCATCGGCCAGGACCAGATCGTCACCATCACAGCGGATGCCGTCACCGTCACCGATTTCGATGGTCACCCGGTCGAGACCGAGGAGTTCGATGTCGCCTGGGACGCCTCGGCGTCGGAGAAGGGCGGCTGGTCCAGCTTCATGGCCAAGGAGGTCTCCGAGCAGCCGGACGCCGTCGCCAACACCCTGCGCGGCCGCATCGCCGACGGCCACGTGGTCGTACCCGAACTGAGCGCATTCGGCGATGACGTGCTCGCCGGCATCCGTCGGATCGTCATCATCGCCTGCGGAACCGCCGCCTACGCTGGCCAGGTCGCCAAATACGCCATTGAAAAGTGGGCGCAGGTGCCCGTCGACGTCGAGCTCAGCCACGAGTTCCGTTACCGCGACCCGGTCCTCAGTGACGACACTCTGGTCGTTTCGATCAGCCAGTCCGGCGAAACCATGGACACGCTCATGGCCGTCAAGTACGCAATGGAGCGGGGCGCCAAGGCGATCTCGATCTGCAACACGCAGGGCGCGACCATCCCGCGCGAGAGTGATGCCGTCATCTACACCCACGCCGGCCCCGAGGTCGCGGTCGCGTCGACCAAGGCTTTCGTCGCGCAGATCACCGCGCTCTACCTGTTCGCGCTGCACCTGGCCCGGGTTCGCGGCAGTCTCACCGAGGCCGAGCAGGCCGCGCAGGTCGCCGAGCTGCAGGCCATCCCGGCGAAAATCGAGACCGTTCTGCAGGTCGAAGACGAGGTGCGTCAGCTGGCCCGCTGGATGAGCGACACCCGCGCCGTGTTGTTCCTCGGCCGCCACGTCGGGTTTCCGATCGCGCTCGAGGGAGCACTCAAGCTGAAGGAGCTCGCCTACATCCATGCCGAGGGCTTCGCTGCCGGTGAGCTCAAGCACGGTCCGATCGCGCTGATCGAGCCCGGCCAGCCGGTGTTCGTCGTGGTGCCGAGCCCGCGCGGCTCCGCGCACCTGCACCCCAAGGTCGTCTCCAACATTCAGGAGATCCGCGCCCGCGGTGCCCGCATCATCGCCATCGCCGAGGTCGGCGACGCCGCCGTGCTGCCGTTTGCCGACACCGTCATCCGCATTCCGCTCGCAGCTTCGCTGTTCGAACCGCTGCTGGCCGTGGTGCCGCTGCAAATGTTCGCCATGGAGCTCGCCATCGCCAAGGGCCTCGACGTGGACCAGCCGCGCAACCTCGCGAAATCCGTCACGGTCGAATAGCCCGCAGTGATCAAGGGCATCGGGGTCGACGTGGTCGACCTGGCGCGGTTCACCCGCCAGGTCGCGCGCACGCCGGGCCTGGTACCACGCTTGTTCGCCCAAAGCGAACGCGGTCTGCCGGTACATTCCCTCGCTGCGCGTTTCGCCGCTAAGGAAGCTCTGATCAAGGCCCTCGGCGACAGTGCGGGGGCTACCTGGCAGGAGATGGAAATCGTGAACGACCCACACGGCAACCCCGAATTCAAGCTCAGCGGGGCGGCCCTGCAAGCGCTGAAAGATCGCGGCATCAGCCGCGTGCACGTCACCATGACGCACGACGCCGGCGTGGCCTGCGCCTTCGTCGTGGCCGAGTCGTGAGCGGGTTTCGCGAGGCCGTGATCGACCTCGCCGCGATCCGCAGCAATATGGCGCACCTGCGTGCGCTGGTCGGCACCCCGCACGCCATGGCCGTGGTCAAGGCCAACGCCTACGGTCATGGCGCCGTGCCCGTGGCCCGCGCCGCCCTCGCCGGTGGCGCCGACTGGCTCGGCGTCGCCGACATCGACGAGGCCCTGCAGCTGCGTGACGCCGGAATCGACGCGCCGATCCTGGCCTGGCTGCACGATCCAGACGCCGATTTCAGCGCCGCCATCGATGATGACATCACCCTCGGCCTCTCGTCAGCACGCCAACTGCAACGGGCAGCGGATGCAGCGGCGGAACTCGGCAGGGCGGCATCCGTTCATCTCAAACTCGATACCGGCCTGAGTCGAAACGGTGTGCACGAGAACGACTGGGCTGAGGTGTTCGCGCTCGCCGCGGCCCTCGAGCAGGTCGGGCTGCTGCGCGTTGACGGCGTGATGAGCCACCTCTCCAACACCTCAGCCACCGACGACCAGCAGGCGCTGGAGTGTTTCGAGCGCGGTGTCGCCTTAGTGCGTGCCGCCGGATTGGCCCCGACCCTCGTGCACCTTGCCTCTTCCGCGGCGGCACTGCGTCTGCCAGCCGCGCGCTTTTCGATGGTTCGCCTGGGCATCACCCTGTACGGGCTGTCGCCGTTTGATGATGCCAGCAGCGCCGACCTCGGCCTGGTGCCGGCCATGACCCTGCGCGGCCGGGTCGCCCTGGTGCGCCGGGTGGCCGCGGGCGCCGGCGTCTCCTACGACTATCTCTGGCGGGCGCCGGAAGACTCCACGCTCGTGCTCGTGCCGCTCGGCTACGCCGACGGAATTCCGCGGCAGGCCTCCAGTAGTGCGCTCGTGCAGATTCACGGCGCGACCTACCCGCTGGTCGGTCGGGTCGCGATGGACCAGTTCGTGGTCAATCTCGGAGCCGACAATCCAGGCGTCGCCGTGGGCGATACCGTCGTGCTGTTCGGAGACCCGGCCACGGGAGCGCCGAGCGCGACCGACTGGGCCGACGCCGCCGGCACGATCAACTACGAGATCGTCACCCGCATCGGACACCGGGTGCCCCGGCTGCACATCCATGGCTGAGTCGGGTCTGTCTGAACTGCGGCGAACCATGCCCGATGCCGCCGCGATGCACCACTTCGGTATCGGACTCGCGGCCACGCTGCGGGCCGGCGACCTGATCGTGCTCACCGGGCCGCTCGGCGCGGGCAAGACCACCCTCACCCGCGGCCTCGGCGAGGGGCTGCAGGTGCGTGGCGCCGTAACCAGCCCGACCTTCGTGCTCGCGCGCACGCATCCGAGCCTGGTTGGTGGCCCACCGTTCGTGCACGTCGACGCCTACCGCCTGAACAGCGCCATGGAGCTCGACGACCTCGACATCGACTTCGCCCACTCCATCGTGGTCGTTGAATGGGGTCGCGGCCTGCTCGACGGCATCACCGAGTCCTGGCTCGACATTGAAATCGAGCGACCGCAGGGCCGGTCTGACGCCATCAGCGAAGCGGATGCCGCGGTATCCGTTATCGATCTGGATCACGATCTCGACGAACCACGCACCGTTACCCTGACCGGCCACGGGCTGCGCTGGGCGGATGCGACCGACTTCGGGCCACTGCGACCGCGGCGCTGAGCCCCCGGCCGCTACTTCAGCAGCGCGACGTCTGAGACGAGTTCGATGTGTGCGAGCATTTTCGCCGCGGCCTCGTCGGCATCCTGCGAGCGGATGGCCGCCGTGATCGCTCGGTGCGACGCCAGGGACTGCTCGGGTCGTCCCGGCTGGGCGAGTGACTCGAGCCGCGTTTCGAGGATCATCTCGGCGATGAATGCCATCAGCTGGGCGAGCACGGGGGAGTGCGCAGCCGTCGTGACGGCTTGGTGGAAGAGCTCGTCGCCGTGCGACCCGCGGTCGCCGACGGCGATTTCCTCGGCCATCACTCGGAGCGCATCCTCGATCGCGAGCAGGTCGGCATCCGTTCGGCGTTCCGCGGCGAGCTCGGCGAGTTTCACCTCGAGGGTGCTGCGGGCTTCCACGATCTCGGGGAGCCGGTTGCGATGTTCGCGGAGCCCACTGATCACCGTTGCGATGCTCGGCCGGTAGACGAGAACGGCGCCGGTGCCGTGTTGAACGTCGATGACACCGAGCACTTCGAGGGCCACGAGGGCCTGGGCGAGGGTGGCGCGGGAAACACCGAGCCGTTCCGCGAGCTCGCGCTCGGCGGGTAACAGGTCGCCGGGGCCGAGGTGGGCGGACTCGATGTAGGCGAGAAGCTGGGCCACGAGCTGTTCGTAAAGGCGTGGTTTCGTGACGCGCGTAAGCGGCTGGGGCATTGCGTCCCTCGTCATGTCTGCCTCCCTAAGATCCCTCAGCCCAACTTTACACGGCTCTTGACAAAGTCACCTACTGTCTAGGAGGCTAGTCCAGTGAGCCAATAGCCCACTCTCATCTGAACCTATGGAGGAACAACGATGTCCGCTCCCGTTATCTCAATCATCATCCTGGCGGTGATGTTTCTGATCGCCACGCTTTTGCCCGTCAACATGGGTGCGCTGGCCTTCGTGGGTGCCTTTCTGCTCGGTGCTGTCTTCCTCGGCATGGAGACCACCGATATTCTCGCCAACTTCCCGGGCGGGCTGTTCCTCACGCTCGTCGGCGTTACGTATCTGTTCGCGATTGCGCAGGGCAACGGCACGATCGACCTGCTGGTGCGCGGTGCAGTGCGGCTCGTCGGTGGTCGGGTGGCCCTCATCCCCTGGGTGATGTTCGTGATCACCGCCGTGATCACGGCCGTCGGTGCGCTGTCCCCGGCCGCGGTGGCCATCGTGGCGCCGATCGCGCTCGGCTTTGCCCGCAAGTACAAGATCAGCCCGCTGCTGATGGGCATGATGGTGATCCACGGCGCGCAGGGCGGCGGATTCTCGCCGATCGCCGTCTACGGCGTGATCGTGAACAGCCTCATCTCGACCACAGGGCTCGACGCGAGCCCGACAGCGGTGTTTCTGTCGAGCCTCATCTTCAACTTTCTGATCGCCGTCGTGCTGTTCATTGTGCTCGGTGGCCGAAACCTGATGTCGAGCCGGGTCGGACATTTCGTGGAGCAAGCCGCCGAAGCGCGCATGGCCGTGAGTGTCGGTGCGCGCGCCGGCGGTGATGTGGCGTTCAAGGGCTTCGGCTCCGGCATCTACGGCCCCCGCGACCCCGCGGGCGACGGACTGCAGGCCACGGCCACCCGCGGAGAGCGCATCCCGCAGCTTGTGACGGTGGCCGGCCTCATCGCCCTCGCCGTGATCGCGCTTGGCTTCAAGGTTGACGTGGGCTTCGTTGCGATCACCATCGCCGTCATCCTCGCCCTCGTCTCGCCTGCGGCGCAGAAGGGCGCGGTCAACAAGATCAGCTGGTCGACCGTGCTCCTCATCTGCGGCATGCTCACCTTCGTCGGTGTTCTCGAAGAGGCCGGCACCATCGAATACGTGTCGGAAGCGGTGGCCAACCTCGGCATGCCCCTGCTTGCCGCACTCTTGATCTGCTACATCGGTGCCGTCGTCTCGGCCTTCGCCTCGTCAACGGCCATTCTGGCCGCGCTGATTCCGCTCGCCGTGCCGTTCCTCGCGACCGGGGATATCAGCGCCATCGGCGTGATCTGCGCGCTCGCCGTCGCATCGACCATCGTGGACGTGTCGCCGTTCTCGACCAATGGCGCGCTCGTGCTCGCCAACGCCCCCGACGACGTGGACAAGGACCGCTTCTACAAGCAGATCCTCGCCTACAGCGGAATCGTCGTCGTGGCCGGGCCGGCCATCGCCTGGGCGGTGCTCGTGCTGCCCGGGTGGCTGTAACCCGTCACCGACCCCACGCACCTGGAGAAAGGACCGATCATGAGTACCGAAACCGACACCCGTTCTGAAACCGACCGGCCGGGTCCCCTCGCGGGCTACCTCGTTGTGGACCTCAGCCGCGCGCTCGCCGGTCCGCACGCGAGCATGATGCTCGCCGACCTCGGCGCACGCGTGATCAAGGTGGAGAATCCAGGCACGGGAGACGATACCCGCGGCTGGGGCCCGCCCTTTGTGGGCCCCGCGAACGATCCGCAATCCACGTACTTTCTCTCGTGCAACCGCAATAAAGAATCCATCGCCCTCGATCTGAAGAGTGACGACGGCCGGGAGGTGCTCAGCGAGCTGCTGCTGCGCGCGGACGTTGTGGTGGAGAATTTTCGTCCAGGGGTGCTCGACCGGCTCGGATTCTCGCCCGAGGCGATGCACGCTCTCAACCCGGCGCTGGTGATTCTCTCGATCACCGGTTTCGGCCACGACGGCCCGGAATCCAGTCGAAGCGGCTACGACCAGATTCTGCAGGGCGAGGCCGGCCTGATGTCCCTCACCGGCTCCGCCCCCGACGACCCGCAGCGTGTGGGCGTGCCGATCGCCGATCTGCTCTCGGGCATGTATGGCGCGTTCGGGCTGCTCGCCGCGCTGCTTCAGCGCGAGCGCACCGGTCAGGGACAAATTGTGCGCACCTCGCTGCTAGCCGCACTGGTGGGAGTGCATGCCTTCCAGGGCACCCGCGCCACGGTGGCCGGCGAGGTGCCGGAGGCCCAGGGCAACCACCATCCGTCGATTGCTCCCTACGGGCTCTTTCCCTGCCGCGGCGGCAGCGTGCAGATCAGCATCGGCAGTGAGAAACTCTGGGCCACCTTCGCAGCCGAGTTCGGCCTCGATGCTGCGCAATCCGAGTGGGCCACCAACGCGCACCGCGTGCGCAATCGGGAGGGCCTCAAGGCTGCCATAGCGGATGCCTTCGCCAACTTCGATGCCGTGACCCTGCTGAAGAAACTGACCGACGCCGGAATCCCGGCCGGCAAGGTGCGTTCCCTGGATGAGGTCTATCAATGGGATCAGGTGCTCTCGCAGGGGCTGCTGATCGATGTTGAACACGAGGTGCTCGGCCGGATCAGCCTCCCCGGGCCTCCGCTTCGGTTCTTCGGACCCGCCGATACGGTCGAGACAACGAACACGATGCACTCCGCTCCGCCCGTGCTCGATCAGCACGGCAACGACATTCGCACCTGGCTCAACCGTTCACTGGAAGGTATCTCACTTTGATTTCTCAACCCGCGCTCGCAACTCGCCACCTCAACGCCACGGAGCTCATCGACGTGGTGCTCGATAACGGGTCCTTTACGAGCTGGGATCAGCCCGTGGTTGACCCCGACCCGAACGAGGCGTACCGGGCCGACCTCGTGAAGGCACGAGCGAAGAGCGGCACCGACGAGGCGGTGCTCACCGGCGAGGGGCTGATCCACGGTCGTCGGGTGGCGATCGTCGTGAGCGAGTTCGCGTTTCTTGCCGGATCGATCGGGCTTTCTGCTGCTGACCGGATTGTGGACGCGATCGAACGGGCCACACGCGAGGGGTTGCCGGTCCTGGCTGGACCGGCATCCGGCGGTACCCGCATGCAGGAGGGCACGTTGGCCTTTTTGTCGATGGTGAAGATCACCGCCGCCGTGCGCGCGCACCGCGAGGCGGGGCATCCGTATCTGGTGTACCTGCGGCACCCCACCACGGGCGGGGTGATGGCATCCTGGGGCTCGCTCGGGCATGTGACGGTGGCCGAGCCGGGCGCGCTGCTCGGGTTTCTCGGCCCGCGGGTTTATGAGGCGCTGTACGGCAAGAAATTTCCGGAAAACGTGCAGGTCTCCGAAAACCTGTTCAACCAAGGGCTGATCGACGCCGTTGTGCCGCCGGAGCAGCTGCCGGAGATCGTGCACCGCGCCCTCACAATTCTCACCGACCGGGCCTCCACGCCGGTGGCGGCACCGGAGACCCTGAACGTGCGGCCGGCAGCGAGCGGCGCGTGGGCATCCATTCAGATTTCGCGCAACCCGCGGCGACCAGACCTGCGCCAGCTGCTCGCCTACGGCGCGCACGACGTGCTGCCGCTCAACGGCACGGGCGAGGGCGAGAAGGACCCGGGGCTCATGCTCGCCATAGCACGGTTCGGGCAGCAGAGCTGCATCGTGCTCGGGCACATCCGGCCGCGGCCTTCGCAAGACACCAGGATGGGCCCCGGATCGCTGCGGGAGGCCCGTCGCGGCATGCGCCTTGCGGAAGAACTCGGGCTTCCGCTGCTCACCGTGATCGACATCGCCGGGGCCGCGCTGTCGAAGGAGGCCGAGGAGGGCGGCATGGCCGGGGAAATTGCCCGCTCTTTGCACGAGCTGATCGGCCTGCGGTCGGCAACCGTGTCCGTGCTGCTCGGACAGGGTGCCGGCGGCGGGGCGCTCGCGCTGCTGCCCGCCGACCGTACGATCGCCGCCCAGCACTCCTGGCTGTCGCCGCTTCCTCCCGAAGGGGCAAGTGCCATCGTGCATCACAACACCGAGTTCGCACCGGCCATGTCGGAGGCTCAGGGCGTGAACGTGGCCTCGCTGTACGCCAATCGGATCGTCGACCACATCGTGGACGAGCGCCCCGACGCCGCCGACGAGGGACGGGCGTTCTGCCAGCGGCTGGCTGAAGCCATCGAATACGAGCTGTCCTCGCTGTCCACGGTGCCCGTTGACGAGCTACTTCCGCGTCGCTTGGCCCGCTACCGTTCCCTCGGTCGCTGATTCTCGTCCTTTCGACGGATGATGTGACCCTCCAGCCGCAGCGGCCGACGCGCGCAGCGCCTGCCGCATCAAAGCTAGGCTGAGCGGGTGCTACTTGCCATCGATACCTCTGCCGGCACGAGTGTCGCCGTGGTCGACCTTGACCGCGGGATTATCGCCGAACGCGGCGAAGCCGACACAATGCGCCACGCCGAAATCGTCGGCCCATTCATTCTTGACTGCCTCCGCGAGGCGAAAATCACCCCGGCGGATCTCTCCGGCGTGGTCGGAGGCATGGGCCCGGGCCCATTCACCGGCCTACGCGTCGGCATCGCCTCGGCGCGCGTGTTCGCCCTCGGCGCCGGCAAGCCGCTCGTGCCCGTGATCAGCCACGACGCCATCGCCTACGGCCACTACCGTCGCGGCCACACCGGCCCGCTCGTCGTCGTCACCGACGCTCGCCGTCGCGAAATCTACTGGAGTGCCTACAGCGAAGCGGATGCCGCCGGCCTGCCCGTGCGCGTCGGCCCACCCGGACTCGCCAAACCCGCCGAACTCGACGAGCCCGCCTGGCAACACGCGCTCTGGCCGCGCCTCGACGCCGCCACGGTGTCGGCCGGGGAACTCGGCCTGGTCGCCGAACTCAGCTACGCCCACCGGCGTCCATTCGCTGCCAATGAACCGCTCTACCTGCGCTCACCCGACGTCACGCTCTCCAATGGACCCAAGCGGGTCAGCCGATGACCTGGCAGCTGCGCCGCGCCTACGAGGCAGACCTCGCGGCGATCATGCACCTCGAAACCAGCATTTTCGAGAACGATGCCTGGTCACCGCCGATGATGGCCCGCGACCTTGGCGACCCGGCCTGCTACTACCTCGTCGCCTTTCCCCCGGACGACCCAGATAGCATCGAGGCCTACGCCGGACTGCTCGCCCCGCAGGGAGCCACCGAGGGCGACATTCAGACCATCGCCGTCGCCGACTCGGCCCGCGGACACGGTCTCGGACGCACCCTGATGCAGGTCCTCATCTCCGAGGCCCGCAAACGCGGCGCCCGGCTGGTGTTTCTCGAAGTGCGCGCCGACAACCCCGGTGCCCAGCGCCTTTACGACCGGCTCGGATTCGTGGAGGTCGGCGTGCGCCGCGGCTACTACCAGCCCGACAATGTCGACGCCGTCGTCATGCGCCTGAATATTCCAGAATTGGAATCTATGCTCACCGCCCCCGAAACGGCTCACTCATGAACCGCACCGTCCTGAATCGATCCGAACCGCTCGTACTCGGCATCGAAACCTCCTGCGACGAGACCGGCATCGGCATCGTGCGCGGAACCACCCTGCTCTCCAACACCATCGCGAGCTCGATGGAGGAACACGCGCGCTACGGCGGAGTCGTGCCTGAAATTGCCGCGAGAGCCCACCTCGATGAGCTCGTGCCGGCCATTGACGCGGCCGTCGCCGAGGCCGGCATCCGCTTGAGTGATCTCGATGCCATCGCTGTCACCTGCGGTCCGGGGCTCTCCGGAGCTCTCATGGTCGGGGTCGGCGCCGCCAAGGCGCTCGCCGTCGCCCTCGACAAACCGATTTACGCGGTCAACCACCTGGTCGGCCACGTCGGTGCCGACCTGCTGCGCGGCGCTACCAACACCAACGACACCGAGCCACTCGAGTACCCGACGATCGCGCTGCTCGTGTCGGGCGGGCACACCTCGCTGCTGCTCGTGCGTGATCTGGTCAGCGACGTCGAGCTGCTCGGTGAGACCATCGACGACGCCGCCGGGGAGGCCTTCGACAAGGTCGCCCGGCTGCTCTCGCTGCCCTACCCCGGCGGGCCGCAGATCGACCGGGTCGCAGCCCTCGGCAACCCGAAGGCCATCCGCTTTCCGCGCGGACTCAGCCAGCCCAAGGACATGGCCGCGCACCGCTACGACTTCTCATTCTCTGGCCTCAAGACTTCGGTCGCCCGCTTCGTCGAACAGCGCCAGGACGCCGGCGAGCCCGTGCCGACAGCTGACGTCGCGGCGAGCTTTCGCGAGGCGGTGGTCGACATTCTGCTCACCAAGGCCCTCGCCGCGTGCGCCGACCACGACGTGCCGCGGCTGCTGCTCGGCGGCGGTGTCATCGCCAACGCTCGACTGCGCCAGGTCGCCACCGAGAGAACGGATGCTGCCAGCGTTGTCCTGCGCATCCCGCCGCTCTCGCTCTGCACCGACAACGGCGCCATGATCGCCGCCCTCGGCGCGCAACTCATCATGGCTGGGCATGAGCCCTCGACCCTCGAATTCGGCGCCGATTCCACCCTGCCGGTCGGGGAGATCCAGGCTTGAGCAACGCCCAGTCGCCGGGTACCCGCTAACGGGATAATCTGGCAGGGCGACCACCGAACGAAATTATGAAGGAGACCGCAGATGTCTGATCCCACCCAGCCCCCCGTCGAACCGACGAACAGCGGCCCGACGAACTCGAATCCGGCCACTGCCAGCGTGCCCCCCGCCGCGCCCGCCTATCCGAGCTACCCGGCGGCGGGTACCCAGCCCCCCGCTCACGGCCAGGCTCCCGCGTATGGTCAGAATCCCGCGAACGGTCAGAACCCGTATGGCCAGCAGAACCCGCAGGACAAGTACAACGTTCTGTCGATCATCTCCCTCGTCACGTCGATCCTCGCGATCTCGATCGTGGGCATCATCACCGGCCACATCGCCCTGAGCCAGATCAAGAAGACCGGCGAAAAGGGCTACGGCCTCGCCCTCGGTGGTCTGATTGTCGGTTACCTCGGCTTCGTCGTGGGGATCTTCATCCTCATCGGCTCGATCGCACTGCTCATCACTGCCGCCAACGTCGGTGTGAGCCAGTTCTAACAGACTCACCCCACTGAACGGTCGCTGGCCGGTTCGCAGCACGAGGACAGCAATGAGTACACCGCACCAGGATTCCGACACGCATCGGGATTACACCCGTGCGCCCGCGCCCCCGGGCAGCCAGCTCAGCTGGGAATCGACCGTCACCGCCCCGACCGAGTTCGTGCCGTACAGGTACACCGAGGCGGAGGTGCGGCGCATCACCGGCCGGCGCCGACTCTCGGTCGTCTCCGTCGTCTGCGGGTTCGTCGGGCTCGTGCTCGGCGTGCTCGGTGTGTTCGGCCTGCCGGTCGCGCTCGTTGCGATCGTCCTCGCCTTGATTGCGCGCACCACCGAGCATCGGGCCCGTGCCCTCTGGAGCAGCGGTCTGGCGAGCGGCCTCGTCGGGATTCTGCTCGCGGTCGGCTGGTTCGTCTACATCAGCCAGACCGTGCTGCCCCTGCTGTAGGCCGACCGTTAGCGCACGCGCTCCACGAGCAGCGCAACCCGATGTCCGGCCACCCGGGTCAAAATCAGCGTTGCGACTTCCGGCCCCTTGAGCTTCAACCGGGTGCGCAGCGTCGCGGGATCAACGTCGACGCCGCGCTTCTTGATCTCGAGCGTTCCGATGCGGCGCTCGAGCAGTGCGAGCCGCAGCTTCTTCTCGTCGAACGACAGCGTCTCGAGCACCCGAAAGGCGGTTGCGAACGGCGTCGGCGTCAGCGTGTCGTTGGTCAGGTAGGCGATTCCCTCGCTCAGCATGCTGGCCTTCATCGAGCGGGCCAGATCGCCGATCAGTCGCGCCCGAATGACCGCGCCGTCGGGTTCGTAGACGTAGTGGCCGAGTTCGCCGACCGGCTCGTCTTCGCTGTCGGCATCGTTGCTCAGCTCCTGCACGCCATCCCGGGTCAGCAGCAACGCCGATCGACGGATGCCCGGGCGGGCGAGAGCGCCGAACCACAGTCCCATTTCCACCAGCTGGCCATCCACCGACACCCACTGGGCCTCCGCGTCGACCGGAATCTGGTCGCGATCATGGCCGGGCCCGAGCTTCATGCCGAGCGGCAGCGTCGTTGCCAGCAGGTAGGCGAAGTCGAGGGAGGGGGAGTAATCCTCGGATCGGGTGAGCCGCTTGGTGTTGCTGTGCCCGCTCGTGCGCCGGGCTGGATCGAGCCAGACCGCGTCGAAATCGGTCAGATCAACCGTCTCGGCGTCGGCCTGCAACGCGGAGGCATTGGGGAACGGGGCCAGGTTGTAGCTCGCAACCGTGGCCGTGACCTCGTCGGCGTCGACGGCCACGACCGGCAGATCCATCGCGGCGAGGGCCATCGCGTCGCCGCCGATGCCGCAGCCGAGGTCGGCGACCCGCGGCGCGCGGCCGAGGGCGGCTCCAAGTTCGGCGAATCGCCCGGCGTGCAGTGCGGCAACCCGCAACCGGGTCGCCTGTTCCAGACCGGCCTCGGTGAACAGCATCCGCTCGGCAAATTCTCCAAACTTGGTTACGGCTTTCGCCCGCAGTCGCGACTGGCTCAACACGGCCGACACGAGTCCGGGGGCGTGCCCAGCCTTGCGCAGCTCGCTCACGAGCTTCAGCACATCACCGTTTGCCTCGTAGGGCGGCAGGGAATCCAGCAGCCGTAAACTCGCGGGGGAGAGCAGCTCAACGAGCTCGGTTCGATCCATTCTGCAACGGTACCAAACGGCCCGATCTGGCACTCACGTTGCGCGAGTGCCAGCATCCCCCCTAAACTTCACTTGGCACTCTCGCTGTGAGTCTGCTAACCCAAGTCTTAGAAAGAGGTCAACCGTGTCGGTCTCCATCAAGCCGCTCGAGGATCGCATCGTCATCAAGCAGGTCGACGCAGAGCAGACCACCGCATCAGGTCTGGTCATTCCTGACACCGCGAAGGAAAAGCCCCAGGAGGGCGAAGTTGTTGCAGTCGGCCCCGGCCGCATTGACGACAACGGCAACCGCGTTCCCCTCGACATCGCCGTCGGCGACAAGGTCATCTACTCCAAGTACGGCGGAACCGAGGTCAAGTTCGGTGGCGATGACCTTCTGGTCCTCTCCGCTCGCGACGTGCTCGCTGTGGTCGTGCGCTAAGTAGGTTTCATCACTACCTAGCCTTCAGACTGAAATTGGTCTTTAGCCTGAAACTCCCGGATGGCCTGGCCATCCGGGAGTTTTTGTTTGCGCAGTTAGTGTCTCGGTAGGGAGAATATTTATGACGGATGCCGCCGCACCGGCCGAGTCGGCCGCTCGCGCCACCCACCGCACGGGCCTCGTCTTCGGCGGCCTGGCCTACGGCCTCTGGGGCGTGCTGCCGCTTTACTTTCTGCTGCTCATCCCCTCCGGCGCTTTTGAAATCGTGGCCTGGCGGGTGCTGTTCTCCCTCGTTTTCTGCGCCCTGATCATTACCGTGACCCGCACCTGGACCGTGCTCGGGCGCGCGTTCAAGCAGCCGCGTCTGGTTTGGACCATGGGCCTGGCCGGTGCGTTCATCTTCGTTAACTGGCAGACCTACGTGATCGCCGCAACCACCGGGCACGTCGTCGAAGCAGCCCTCGGCTACTTCATCAACCCGATCGTCACGGTGCTTCTGGGCGTCTTCGTGCTGCGCGAACGGTTGCGCCGCCTGCAGTGGGTGGCCATCGGCATCAGTTTTCTCGCCGTGATCGTGCTGGCGGTCGGCTACGGCTCGCTGCCGTGGATCTCGCTCATCCTCGCGTTCTCCTTCGGCTTCTACGGGCTGATCAAGAAGCGCGTCGGCCCGAACGTCGACGCCGTCACCGGCCTCACCCTCGAAACGGCCTGGCTGGCCCCGGTCGCCATCATTCAGCTTCTGGTCGTTTCCGGCATGTCCGGCCTCACCTTCGGCACCGTCTCCGGCTGGCACACGGCTGGCCTGCTTTCGGCCGGGGTCATTACCGCTGTTCCCCTGCTGCTCTTCGCCGCCGCCGCCCGGCGCCTGCCGCTGACGGTGCTCGGGCTCATTCAGTTCGTCGCGCCGGTCATTCAATTTCTCGTCGGCGTAGTCGTTCTGAACGAGGCGATGCCGCTCGAACGCTGGGCCGGATTTGCCCTGGTCTGGGTGGCCTTGATCATACTGATGGTCGATATGGTCGCCTCCGGCCGCGGACCCCGTCGCAGCTCGCTTGAGCCTGCCTAATACCGTCCGACCTGGCTCCGAACCCCCGTCCGGCCCAGCCGATACGCTGAACCGACACGTCACCTCAGCTCGTACCAAAGGATTTTAGATGCCCCGTCGCACGCTCACCGTCGTCGTTCTGCTCGGCGCCCTGGCCCTCACCGGCTGCACCAGCACGACCCCGGCCGCGCCGAGCACGACCCCGGCCGCGGTCGCCACGGCCGCTCCGAGCGGTGACGGAACCTTGAGCATCGGCACCCTCTTTCCCACCACCGGGGACAACGCTGCGAGCGGCGCAGCGCAGGTGGCAGGCACCGAGCTCGCCCTGCGCGACATCCTGGCCGAGCAGGCGACGCTGACGCAGCCGATCCAACTCGTGCATCGCAACTCGGCCGGTGACCTCGCCGCTGCCTACGCCGACCTCGCCGCTCGCGGCGTTGACCTGGTCTTGTGGGACGCGACGACCGCGCTGCCAGCGGATGCGCACAGCTCCGTTGGCAGCGCCGCTCTGGTATCACTGGGTGACTTCGCCAACGGTGGCACACCGCTCGCCGCAGACGAGGCATTCACCGTGCGTCTGAAGACCGCCGACCCGGGACTGAACGCCACCGCTGGCGGCGCGGAGGCCTACGACGGCCTGATCACGGCCGCCCTGGCCGCCGTGATCACCGGGGACGACGGCGGCGCATCGCTCGATGCCGGCTGGGCGCAGGTGATTTCGGGAACGGCCGTCTGCCTCTCCTGGGGCGAATGCGTGTATGCGCTGGTGCAGGAGCAAACCATTGATTTTCAGGGTGTGACCGGGCGCCGTTCGTAACGATTTGATCGCTTTACCCGGTTGTGACACGCACAGGTAGGTTTCTGTGCCGTTGATTGCCTAATCTGTCACCACGGCAGTCAATCGGCTGACCAGACTTACCTCTCGCTATCTATCAAGGAGCAACATGAGCGTATTCGCGAAGGCCTCAGCCTCCCGCTCCGTTCGTACCCTCGTTACCGGTGTCGCGCTCGTCGGCGTGAGCGCACTTCTGCTCACCGGCTGCAGCAACGACGCTGTTACGGCACCCAGTGATTCTGCGGCGCCGTCGGCGGATGCCGCAGACTTCAATACGGTTGAGGCCGGTGACCGCGACCTGACGCTGAAGATCGGCACCGCCCTTCCGCAGAGTGGTGGACTGGCGTTCCTCGGCCCGCCCGAAGAAGCCGGTGTACAGCTGGCTGTCAACGACATCAACGCGGCCGGCCTCGGCATTTCCGTCGAAGCCATCTTCCGCGACTCGGGTGACACCACGACCGACACCGCCACCGTTTCGGTGACCGACCTGCTGTCGCAGGACGTCTCGGCGATCGTCGGTGCGGCCTCTTCTGGTGTCTCCAAAACCATAATCGACCAGATCACCGGCGCCGGCGTCGTGCAGTTCTCCCCGGCCAACACCTCGGACGCCTTCACGACCTACGACGACAACGGTCTGTACTGGCGTACGGCTCCGTCTGACGTTCTGCAGGGCGAAGTGCTCGGCACCCAGATCGCTGACGATGGCAACGCCACCCTCGGCCTGATCGTGCTGAACGATGCCTATGGAACCGGCCTCGCCAAGTACACCAGCGACGCGTTCACCGCTGCCGGCGGCGAGGTCGTTGCGGAGGTACTCTTCAACGAGGGCGATTCCAACTTCGCCTCGCAGATCGCCGAAGTGACCGCGGCAGATCCCGACGCGATCGCGCTTGTCACGTTCGACCAGGCCAAGGTCATCGTCCCGGCGCTCGTCGGTTCCGGTTTCCCCGGCGACAAGCTGTACTTCGTCGACGGAAACGTCGCCGACTATAGCGCCGACTTCGCAGCAGGCCTCATCGAGGGCTCCAAGGGCACGTTGCCCGGCCTCGACACCGCCTCGCTCGGTGACTTCACCACCCGCCTCCTCGAAGTAGACCCGACGCTGACCGACTACAGCTACGCTGCCGAGTCCTACGACGCCGTGATCCTGATCGCCCTGGCCGCCTATGCGGGCAACGACGTGTCGGGTGAATCCATCGCGAGCTACCTGCGTCAGGTCTCCGGCGGAACCGGTGATGGCACCAAGGTTACCGACTTCGCCGAGGCTGCTGCAGCCTTGAAAGCTGGCGATCAGGTCGATTACGACGGCTTCTCCGGCCCGATCACGTTCGACGAGAACGGCGACCCGACCGGCGCTAGCATCGGCATCTACGAGTTCGATGCTGGCAACAAGTACACCCGCATCAACTAGCTCCACCGTTTAGCTGAATGATTGAAGGGCCCCGGCTTCGGTCGGGGCCCTTCTGCGTACCGCGTTGATTCACGCGAGCGGATGCGGCGACCCGGCCGCCAGCATCCGCTCAGCAAGCCCACACACAGAAGCGGCGCCCGAGAGAGTCTCGGACGCCGCCACGGGCTGGTACGGGTGATTTCGGGAGCTAATCCTGCCCGAGGGTGCCCAGGTAGAGGCCGATCACCTTGGGGTCGTTCAAAAGCTCACGTCCGGTACCGGTGTACGCGTCCCGGCCCTGGTCAAGCACATAGCCGCGGTCGCAGATCTGCAGGCAGCGGCGGGCGTTCTGCTCGACCATGATCGTGGTCACTCCGGCCTTGTTGATCTCCTTCACCCGCAGAAAGGCTTCATCCTGGCGCACCGGGGACAGCCCGGCACTCGGCTCGTCGAGGAGCAGCACGTGCGGGCCCATCATGAGCGCGCGGCTCATGGCGACCATCTGTCGTTCGCCGCCGGAAAGCGAACCGGCGCGCTGGGACATCCGCTTGCCGAGCTCTGGAAAGATCTCGGTGACGAACTCCAGACGTTCCACGAGCCCCTTGGGCTTGAGAAAGATGCCCATTTCGAGGTTCTCTCGAATGGTCAGGGTGGGAAAGACGTTGTTGTTCTGCGGTACGAAACCCACACCCTGTGCGACCAGCTTGTTGGCCTTGAGGTTGGTGATGTTGTTGCCGCGGAGCAGAATTTCGCCCTCGCGTACCTTGACCAGCCCGAAGATCGACTTGAGCAGCGTGGACTTGCCGGCGCCATTCGGGCCGATGATGCCGATCAGTTCGCCTTCGTAGGCGGTGAGTGAGCAGGAATTGAGAATGTTCACGCCGGTCACATACCCGGCGGTCACGTTCTTGACCGCGACGACCGCTTCCCGAGTCTCGGCCGGTGCTGGCGGGGCCAGCGGATTAGCGTTCGTCATCGAGCAACTCCTTTATGGCTGAGACGTTTTCGGCTTCGGCGGCCTGGTCTTCGCCGATGTCTTCGTCGTGGTGCTGTCCGAGGTAGGCGTCGATTACGGCCGGGTTTCTCATGACCTCGTGCGGGTCGCCCTCGGCGACCACCTGGCCCTCGGCCATCACGATCACCCAGTCGGCGATGTGCCGCACCATGTGCATGTCGTGCTCCACGAACAGAACGGTCATGCCCTGGGACTTGAGGTTCAAAATATGGTCGAGCAGCGACTGGGTCAGTGCCGGGTTTACGCCGGCCATCGGCTCGTCGAGCATGACCAGGGTCGGGTCGCTCATCAGCGCTCTGGCCATTTCGAGCAGCTTGCGCTGCCCGCCGGAGAGGCTCGCCGCGTAGTCGTCCTTCTTGGTATCGAGCTTGAACCGGGTGAGCAGATCGAGTGCTTTGGCCCGGTTCTCCTCCTCCTGGTTGCGCCAGAGAAACGGCATCAGCGCGCGGAACATGTTCTCGCCGGTCTGGCCCTTGGCGCCGAGCAGCATATTGTCCATGACGGTCAACAGCCCCAGGGCCTTGGTGAGCTGGAAGGTGCGAATCTGGCCCATGCGGGCGACCCGGTAGGCGGGAACGCCGGCCAGGGAGCGGCCGTCGAAGGTCCATTTGCCGGCGTCGGGCTTGTCGAAACCGGTCAGCAGGTTGAACAGGGTGGTCTTGCCGGCACCATTGGGGCCGATCAGCGCGGTGATAGCACCGCGCGGAACTTCGACGTGGTCGACATCCACCGCGGTCAGGCCGCCGAAGGTGCGGCGCACGCCGTCGACGACGAGAATCGGGTCGACCTTGCGGCAGCCCGGTTCGGCCTCGCCGATGTGCAGGCCGGTCGTTTTGATCGGCTTCTGGGTGGGAACGGGCGGCTCGAGCGGAGCGGCCGAAACAGAGTTATCGGACAAAAGCCAACTCCTTTTTATTACCGAAGATGCCTTGCGGTCTAAAGATCACGATCAACATAATCGCCACTCCCACCAGGATGAAGCGCAGCTGGCCGCCCTGGATCGCTGTCATAAACGGCAACCAGCCCGCCTCCACGGCTCGAGCGATGAAGCCGGAAAAGAACGACAGCAGCACCCAGAAGATCATCGAACCGATGATCGGGCCGAGCACCGTTGCAGCACCGCCGAGCAGCAGGATGGCGTAGATAAAGAAGGTCAGCGTGGTCTGATAGTTCGACGGCACGACCGCTCGAGGCAGGGCAAAGATCATGCCGGCGATGGTACCGAGCACACCACCGAAAATGAGCGACTGCATTTTATAGGCGTACACGTTCTTGCCGAGCGCACGCACGGCGTCTTCGTCTTCGCGGATGCCCTTGATCACTCGGCCCCACGGGCTGCGCATGATCTGCCAGACGAACAGCGCCGCGAGAATCACGATCGACCAGGCCACGATGCGCAGCCAGGTGTCGTAGGCGTTATTCTCAAACGGCCCGAATCCGTAGCTGCCCTCGGCAAGCGGGTTGAGCGCCGCGAACTCGTTCTTGTAGCCACTCAGGCCGTTGGCCGACCCGGTCACTGCGGCGAAGGTGTTCGTCGTGAACAGCAGCCGCACAATCTCGGCGGCGGCGATCGTGACGATAGCGAGGTAGTCAGCGCGCAGTCGCAGTGTCGGAATACCCAAAATCAAGGCGAAAATAACGGATGCTCCCACCCCCACCAAAAAGGCGCCCCAGACGGGGAAACCGAAGGTCAGGATGGAAATGGCGTAACCATAGGCGCCGAGGGCCATGAAGCCGGCCTGGCCAAAGTTCAGCAGGCCGGTGTAGCCGAAGTGCACGGCGAGCCCGAGGGCGGCGAGTGCGTAAGCGGCAGTGGTCGGGCTTATCAGCTCGACGGCTGCGTTGCCAAAGATTGCTCCCCAGTCCATGTGAACCCCTAACCAATTCTCTCTTTACGACCCATAATGCCTTGCGGTCGAAACAGCAGCACCAGGATCAAAATTACAAGGGCGCCGACAATCTTCATGTCGGACGGAAGCCAGAGCGTCGACAGCTCAACGAAGAGCCCAACGATGAGGGAACCGACGAGGGCTCCGAAGGCGGTACCGAGACCACCCAGGGTGACGGCCGCGAAGACGAGCAGCAACATTTGAAAGCCCATGTCCCAGCTGACGCCCGGGCGGAAGTAGGCCCAGAGCACCCCGCTGAGCCCGGCCAGTGCTGCCCCGACCACCCAGACGATGCGAATGACGTTGTCGACGTCGATGCCGCTGGCCGAAGCCAGGCTGGGATTGTCGGAGACGGCACGGGTGGCCTTGCCGATGCGGGTGCGCAGCAGAAAGTAGGCCACGGCGAGCAGCACCACGATGCTGATGCCCATGCTCGCGAGGTCGATCGGGGAGAGCGAGATCGGGCCGAACTTGAGGTCCGCCATGCCCGCGCCGGGCAGCTGACTCGTGCTGCCGCCGAAGAAATACTGGTACAGGTAGCGCAGCGCCAGCGAGAGTCCGATGCTCACGATCATGAGGGGGATCACCGCCACGCCCTTACGGCGCAACGGTTTCCAGAGCACCGCATCCAGGCTGAATCCGAGCGCGCCGCTCAACGCAATGGCGATGAGAATGGCGAGCCAGATCGGCAATCCGAAGTTGACCGAGAACACCAGCGTCATCAGCGCACCGAAGGTGATCAGCTCGGCGTGCGCGAAGTTGCTCAGCCCGGTGGTGCCGAAGATCAGCGACACGCCAATCGCCGCGAGGGCGAGCAGCAGGCCAAAGTTCAGGCCGTTGAAGAATCGGTTCACAAACTGGTCGAAGAAGCTCACCGTGTTGCGGACCCCTTCACCGAGGAAGAAGTTGACCGAGCGACGGTCGGTCAGCCCGAACTCGGCTTCGATCACATTGCCACCCTCGGTGACGACGACGCCCTCTGGAAGGGTGTCTTCGTCGAGGGTGACCTCGTAGGTTCCCTTTTCGGGAACCCCGATGGCCCATCGGCCATCGGCATCCGTCACTGTGTCGGCCTCGTAGCCGTTGCCGGACACGGCGATCGCTACGTCGCCGAGGGCTTCCCCATCGAACTGCACGTTGCCGGAGATCGTGAAATCGAACTCGGTGCCGACCTCGTCGGCGTGCGCGCTGCCCGCCGAGAAGGTGGCCATGGTGAGGGCCGCGAGAAGGGTCACAAACAGGATCACGAGCATCCTGGGAACGTATCTCTGAGCCGTATGTGTGGGCTGCACGGGACCTCCATGTTGGTGCCGACCGATGGGTAACCGGGCGGGCGCCGGGTGACTAATGCCAACTTCTCTGTTGAGAGTATTTGCCGATTATGTCCTATATGTTTCGAAACTCCGCACCGGCTGGCCAATGGTGTGCGGAATGTGATGAGCCCAAACACGCTTAACATTGAAGGACCGGTCTATTCCCTTCACGTCCCGTGGGGTGGTAACGCGATTTTCCGGACAATTTTCAGTTTTTCCGCTACAGGTAAGGGGTTTCATGGATCAGCCAGATCCGTTCGGATTCACCGGACTCACCTACGACGACGTGCTGCTCCTGCCGGGGCACACCGACGTCATTCCGAGCGAGGCGGTCACCAAATCCCGGTTGACCCGGCGCATTGATGTGTCGCTACCGCTGCTCTCCAGCGCCATGGACACCGTGACCGAGACCCGTATGGCGATCGCCATGGCCCGTGAGGGTGGCCTCGGAATTCTGCACCGCAACCTGTCGATCGGGGATCAGGCCGAACAGGTCGACCTGGTCAAGCGCAGCGAATCCGGCATGATCACCAACCCGGTCACCACTTCGCCCGACGCCACCGTCGCCGAGGTTGACGCCCTGTGCGGCCAGTTCCGCGTGAGCGGGCTGCCGGTCGTCGACAGTGACGGCATCCTGGTGGGAATCATCACCAACCGCGACATGCGCTTCGTGCCGCATGCCAAGAAGGCCCTCACCCGGGTGCGCGAGGTCATGACGACCTCCCCGCTGATCACCGGCAAGGTCGGGATGGCTCCCGAAGACGCCCTCGCGATCTTTGCCAAGCACAAGATCGAAAAGCTGCCACTGATCGACGCCAACGGCAAGCTCACCGGCCTGATCACCGTGAAAGACTTCGACAAGAGCGAGGAATATCCCCTCGCCACCAAGGACGACGGCGGACGCCTGCGCGTCGGCGCGGCGATCGGCTTCTTCGGTGATGCCTGGCAGCGCGCGACCGCTCTGCTCGAATCCGGGGTGGACGTGCTCGTGGTCGACACCGCCAACGGCGACAGCGCCGGCGTGCTCGACATCATTCGTCGTCTGAAGTCGGACAAGGCCTTCGCTGACGTCGATGTGATCGGTGGAAACGTCGCCACCCGCTCGGGCGCCCAGGCGCTCATTGACGCGGGTGCCGACGCCATCAAGGTCGGCGTGGGCCCCGGCTCGATCTGCACCACCCGCATCGTGGCCGGTGTCGGCGTGCCCCAGATCACCGCCGTGTATCAGGCCTCGCTGGCCGCGCGCGAAACCGGTATTCCGGTCATCGCCGATGGTGGCCTGCAGTATTCCGGTGACATCGCCAAAGCCCTCGTGGCCGGCGCCGACACCGTCATGCTCGGTTCCCTGCTCGCCGGATGCACGGAAAGTCCCGGTGAACTCGTGTTCGTCAACGGCAAGCAGTTCAAGACCTATCGCGGCATGGGCTCGCTCGGCGCGTTGCAGACCCGCGGGTCGAAGACGTCGTACTCGAAGGACCGCTACTTTCAGAGCGATGTTCCGAGCGACGAGAAGCTGATCCCCGAAGGTATTGAGGGGCAGGTGCCGTTCCGTGGCCCGCTCGCCGCGGTGGCCTACCAGCTCATCGGCGGCCTGCGCCAGTCCATGTTCTATGTGGGCGCGCGCACCATTACCGAGCTCAAGCAGAAGGGCAAGTTCGTGCGTATCACCCCCGCCGGGCTCAAGGAATCGCACCCGCACGACGTGCAGATCGTGGTAGAGGCTCCGAACTACCGTCGGTAGTTCCGGCGCGGGCCGCCGCTCGCGTTGTCCAGGCGGCCGGCGCTGGCGGCCTGCGGATGCCGGGTGACGGCATCCGCTGGAAAAGGGGATGCCGGTGGCTCCCTCTAAACTGGAACCATGGAAATCGAGATCGGCCGCTCCAAGCGCGCTCGCCGCGTGTACGCCTTCGACGACATCGCGGTGGTGCCCAGTCGGCGCACCCGCGATCCGGAGGACGTGTCGGTCGGCTGGACCATCGACGCCTACCAGTTCGCCATTCCGGTGCTGGCGGCGCCGATGGACTCCGTCGTCTCGCCCACCACGGCCATTATGATGGGCCAGCTCGGCGGCGTTGGCGTGCTCGACCTCGAGGGGCTGTGGACCCGGCACGAGAACCCCGAGCCGTTGCTCGCCGAAATTCGCAGCCTGCCCGCCGATAAGGCGACCGCGCGCATGCAGGAGATGTACTCCGCCCCGATCCAGCCGGAGCTTGTCACCGCGCGCCTGGCCGAGATTCGGGCCGGCGGAGTCACCGTGGCCGGGGCTCTCTCGCCCCAGCGCACCCAGGAACTCTACGAAACCGTCGTTGCCGCCGGCGTCGACCTGTTCGTCATCCGCGGCACCACGGTCTCGGCCGAGCACGTCTCGCAGAACCAGGAACCGCTCAACCTCAAGAAGTTCATCTACGAGCTCGACGTTCCCGTCATCGTCGGCGGCGCTGCCACCTACACGGCGGCGCTGCACCTCATGCGCACTGGAGCGGCGGGCGTTCTGGTCGGTTTCGGCGGGGGAGCCGCGTCGACCACCCGCGCGACCCTGGGCATCCACGCCCCGATGGCCACAGCCGTAGCGGATGTCGCCGGCGCGCGCCGCGATTACATGGACGAGTCCGGCGGGCGTTACGTGCACGTCATCGCCGACGGAGGGCTGGGCGCCTCGGGCGACATCGTCAAGGCGATCGCCTGCGGCGCCGACGCCGTCATGCTCGGCACAGCGCTCGCCCGGGCAACGGATGCTCCCGGCGGCGGATTCCACTGGGGCGCCGAGGCGCACCACCCGCAGCTGCCGCGCGGCAAGCGCGTCGAGGTCGGCACCGTCGCGCCGCTCGAGGAGATCCTCTACGGTCCGGCTCCGGTCGCCGACGGCACCGCCAACCTGATCGGCGCGCTGCGTCGGTCGATGGCGACCACCGGTTACTCCGATCTCAAAGAATTTCAACGGGTTGAAGTGGTTGTCGCGCCGTACCGAGTGAACTAACGTCGGCTTAAATCAATATCGGTGAGAACTGGCGTCGGTTTAGATCAACACCGAAGTCAGCGCGTTCCGCCGGTACCCAGCTTCACCCGCCACAATTCAGTACCGCAATAGCGTTGTTGCAACACGCCGCTTGAACTTGAACACGGAGTCTGAACAGGAGTAGTCATGGCCTCCCACAATTCGGTACCGCACATTTCAGCAGGGACTAATTCAGTCGTCACTAATTCAGCAGTCACTAATTCAGTGACGCGATCCTCGAGATTAGGGCCGGAGGAGCGCGAGGCGGCCCTGGCCAAGCTCAAAGACAAAGAGCTCGACATTCTCGTGGTCGGCGGCGGAATCGTCGGTGCCGGGGCCGCTCTCGATTCCGTCACGCGCGGGTTGAGCGTCGGCATTCTGGAGGCGCGGGACTGGGCCTCTGGCACATCGAGCCGGTCGTCCAAGCTCGTGCACGGCGGCATCCGCTATCTGGAGCAGCTGGACTTTCGTCTGGTGCGGGAGGCGCTCACCGAGCGGGGCCTGCTGTTGCAGCGCATCGCGCCGCACCTCGTGAAGCCGGTGCGGTTCCTGTATCCCCTCAAGAAACGCTTCACCGAACGCTTCTACATCGGCGCCGGAATGCTGCTGTACGACATCTTCTCCTACACCGGGGGGCGCCCGCCGGGGGTGCCGCATCACCGCCACCTGTCGAAGAGTCAGGTGCAAAAGCTCATCCCGAGCCTGACCAACAACGCCCTGGTCGGCGGCATCACCTACTACGACGCCCAGGTCGACGACGCTCGCTACGTGTCCTCGCTTGTACGCACCGCCTCGTTCTACGGCGCGCACGCCGCCAGCCGGGTGCGGGTCGAGGGATTCATCAAGGTCGGGGAGCGCGTTGTGGGCGTGCACGCCCACGACCTGCAGACCGGCGAACGCTTCGATGTGCGGGCCAAACAGGTCGTGAATGCGACCGGCGTCTGGACCGACGACACCCAGCGCATGGTCGGCGAACGCGGCACCTTCAAGGTGCGGGCGTCGAAGGGCGTGCATCTCGTGGTGCCGCGCGACCGGTTCCAGAGCGCCATGGGGCTGCTGCTGCGCACCGAGAAGAGCGTACTGTTTGTGATTCCGTGGGGCCGACACTGGCTCATCGGCACGACCGACACCGACTGGTACCTCGACAAGGCGCACCCGGCCGCGACGGCCGCCGATATCGACTACATTCTGGAACACATCAACTCGGTGCTGAGCGTGCCGCTCACCCGGGAAGACGTCGAGGGCGTCTACGCCGGGCTGCGCCCGCTGCTGGCCGGCGAGAGTGACGAGACCTCCAAGCTCTCCCGCGAACACCTCGTGGGGCATTCCGTTCCCGGCCTCGTCGTCATCGCCGGCGGCAAGTGGACCACCTACCGCATCATGGCCAAAGATGCAGTGGATGCCGCGGTGTCCGCTCTCGACGGGCGCATTCCCGCGTCGGCGACCCACGACATCCCCTTGCTGGGTGCCGAGGGATACCAAGCCGCCTGGAACAAGCGCGGCAAGATCGCCAGGGCGTTCGGCCTGCACACCGTGCGCGTCGAACACCTGCTCAACCGGTACGGCACCCTCACCGACGAGCTGCTCGACCTCATTCGCGCCACCCCGGCGCTCGCCGAACCGTTGCCCGGCGCCGACGACTACATTGGAGCCGAAGTGGTCTACGCGGCCTCGCACGAAGGTGCGCTGCACCTCGAAGACGTGCTGGCTCGGCGTACCCGCATCTCGATCGAGGCGTGGGATCGCGGGGTGTCGGCCGCACCGGTCGCCGCAGCGCTCATGGCCGGCGTGCTCGGCTGGGACCAGGAGCGAATCGACCGTGAGGTCGGCTTCTACCTCACCCGGGTCGCCGCCGAGCGGGCTTCGCAGGAGCAGCCGGACGACGAGTCCGCCGACCGGGTGCGCCTCGAGGCCCCCGATATCGTCGTGACCACCTAGCGGCCCTCCGGTCAGGCCCGCGCCCGCTTAGGGTGGCCGCTACGGCCTCGAGCGGATGCCCGCGCCCGCTTTGGGTGGCCGCCCTCTGCGTCAACCGGCGTAGCGGCTACCGAAATGGGGCGCAGGCACCCTTGGGGCGCGGGCATCCGCTGGTCGAGCGCACGAGTGAAGAGGAGGCGCGGCGAGGGGCGCGCGGCGGTAAAAGCGGCTCCGGTAGAATAGGGCTACTGCCCTTTACCTCAGGAGTCATGACAATGGTTGATGTTCGGCGGGTCAAACTTCCCGGCGTGGGGGTACTGCACACCTTCATCACGGATGACGGCGGCAAGGTCGGCGTCATCGCCCACCGATCTGGCCACAGCGACCTCATCACCTTCGCCGATGATGAAGGCGGCCCGGACGCGAGCAAGGTTTCGCTGCGGCTTAACGAAGACGAGGCGCACACCCTCGCCGAGCTGCTCGGAGGTACCCAGATCACCGAGTCGCTCAGTGCCCTCGACCAGATCCCGGGCCTCAGCATCGACTGGTTCACCGTCGACTACGAAGACCACATCGCCGGCCAGGCCCTGGGCAATCCGGCCGACCGTGGCATCGCAGGCCTCACCGTCGTCGCCGTGGTGCGCGGCGAATCCGCCAACCCGGCCCCCGCCGCCGACTTCAAGGTCTTCCCCGGTGACACCCTCGTCGTCGCCGGCTCGCCGGAAAAGGTCGTCAAGGCCTTCGCGTTCTTTCGTACCGGTGAAGTGAAGGCGAAGACCGTCGACGCTCCACCCGGGGGGTAAGCGATGCACGTGGGCGAAGACCTCCTCGTTCTCGGCATCCTGCTCGTCGTCGCCTACGTTCTTGGCCGCCTGGGCAAGGTGATCGGGCTCCCCACTATCCCGATCTACATGATCGTGGGCGTGCTCGCCAGCCCCAACACCGACTTCTTTCCCCTCGACTTCCAATCCGGCGATATCGAACTCATCGCCGTGTTCGGCCTGATCCTGCTGCTCTTCAGCCTCGGCCTCGAATTCGACCAGGAAGAATTCTTCGGCAACGCCAAGACGCTGATCATCTCCGGCGGTTCCTGGGTGCTCATCAACATGGGCGCGGGCTTCATCTTCGGCATGCTCGTGGGCTGGGGCCCCCGCGAAGCCCTCGTCATCGCCGGTATGACCGGCACGTCGTCGAGCGCGATCATCACCAAACTGCTTATCGAACTGCGCCGTCTGGCCAATAAAGAGACACCGATGATCCTCGGCGTGACCGTCGTGGGTGACATCTTCATCGCGATCTACCTCTCCATCGTCTCCGTCGTGCTCAGCGGCAAAACCGAGATCTGGCCGATCGTGCTGCAACTGTCCATCGCGTTCCTCTTTCTCGTCGCGATGTTCTCGCTCGCCCGCTGGGGCGGCCGGGTGGTGTCGCGTCTCATGCGCACCAAGGACGACGAGCTGTTCACCATTTTATTCTTCGGCCTGGTCGTGCTGTTCGCCGGCATCGGCGAGATCATCGGCGTGACGGATGCCATCGGCGCGTTCCTGATCGGCGTCGTGCTCGGCGCAAGCAGCTACCGCGCCAAGATCGAACGTGTCGCCGTGCC
The DNA here is from genome assembly GCF_004402355.1 of Cryobacterium sp. TMS1-20-1. Taxonomy (NCBI): domain Bacteria; kingdom Bacillati; phylum Actinomycetota; class Actinomycetes; order Micrococcales; family Microbacteriaceae; genus Cryobacterium; species Cryobacterium sp. TMS1-20-1. Next base: position 46,056 of record NZ_SOGF01000071.1, read on the forward strand.
CCTCCGCGATATCTTCGCGGCGTTCTTCTTTCTCAACTTCGGCCTCGCCCTCGATATCGCCCAGTTCGGTTCGGTGATCGGTGTGGTGTTCATCGCCATCGGGATGACCTTTGTGCTCAGTCTGCTCTCGGGCGCGCTGCTGGCCTGGCTGCACAAAATGGGGCCACGCGAAGCCCTCAATACGGCCGCTATCTTCGTCAACCGCGGCGAGTTCACCTTGATTCTGGCGACCCTGTCGGTGTCGGCCGGGCTCGACCCGCGCCTGCAACCGTTCGCCGGCCTGTACGTGCTCTCCATGGCCATCCTCGGCCCGCTGTTCGCGGCGAATTCGGAGAAGATCGGGTCGGCACTGCGCCGCCGGGTGCCGGCATCCGTTACGACGGGGGCAGCGCGCAATCCGATGCGGGACGAAGAGATCGCCCTCGTCGAGGCGGCGACGGCGGCCCAGGCCGCGGACGCCGACGAGCACAACCGGCGGGCGCCCAAACGTGACTCGGTCAATTCCCAAGCGACGGAAGCTACGGTTGCACAAGCGAAACACTTAGATTCAATGGCCGATTTCGCGCTCGGCCAGCACACCCCAGATCCCGATGATGACGCCGACAGACCGGCACGCAAACCCGGGCGAGAAACCCACACAGGTGACTATTCGTGATCAGAATGATGCTGCGCCCCCGCTGGGTGCTCGCGCTGCTGCTGGCCCTCGGCATCGCAGCAGGCTTCGCCCTGCTCGGACACTGGCAGCTGGAGCGCGCCATCGAATCCGGCGTGGTCGTGGAACGCAGCACCGAGCAGGCCAAACCGCTCGCCGAGGTCGTGCAGCCCGACGGTACGGTGACGCAGATCGCGACCGGCCAAATGGTCACGACGACGGGCTCCTGGGTGCCCGGCGATGAGCAGCTCATCACCACGCGCCTCAACGGCGGCATCGATGGTTTCTGGGTGGTCAGCCATTTTCAAACGGATGCTGCCGCCAGCGTCGCCGTCGCGCGCGGCTGGGCTCCCGACCGGGCCACCGCCCAGTCGGTCATCGAGGTATTGGCGTCGGAACCGGCGAACGCTCCCGTCACGCTGACCGGACGCTTTCTCACCGGGGAGGCCCCGGAGTTGCCCGATCCGGAGGGCGACTCGATGGAAATGACCAAGGTCGCGCCATCCGCTCTGATCAATCTGTGGGCCGATTTCAGCGACGAGTCGGTCTATTCCGGCTACATCGTCGATGCCGAAGCAGCGCCCGGCCTTGATGTGATCGATTCCCCGGTGCCGGAAGTCGACCAGTCGCTGAACTGGCTGAACATCTTCTATGCCATCGAGTGGGTCGTCTTCGCCGGCTTCGCCGTGTTCCTCTGGTACCGCCTGGTGCGCGACGCCCTTGAGCGCGAAATTGAAGACGCCGAAGCCCTCACTGCGCTCACGTAGAATTAGGCACATGCCTCGTCTACCCAAGCCCGCCGATATCTCCAGCATTCCCGGTGCGCTGCGGCTGTACCAGGTGTCATCGACCATCACCGGCGTCTTCCTGCTGCTGCTCTGCATCGAAATGGTCATCAAGTACGGTTTCGGCCACGAGATCGAGATGGGCGGTTCGCAGGGGTTTCTCGCGCTCGTTCCGACCGACACGGTCGCCGCGATCAACCTCAGCACCGGCATTCTGATCGCGCACGGCTGGTTCTACGTGCTCTACCTGTTCGCCGACTTTCGCCTCTGGAGCCTCATGCGCTGGCCGTTCTGGCGCTTCGTGCTCATCGCCCTCGGCGGCGTCGTTCCCACCCTGTCCTTCATCGTCGAGGTTCCCGTTGCTCGCACGGTGAAGCGTTTCCTCGCCGAGAATACCGAAAAGACCGCGGCACTTGCCGAGAAGGCGAAGGCCCAAGCATGACCATTCCAGCGGATGCCCCCATCACCGACTCCGGGCTGGATCGCCCCGTTCTCGTGGTCGACTTCGGTGCGCAGTATGCGCAGCTGATCGCAAGGCGCGTGCGGGAGGCATCCGTTTATTCGGAGATCGTGCCGCACACCATCACCGCCGCCGAAGTGCTCGCCAAGAACCCACGCGGAATCGTTTTGAGCGGTGGACCGTCCAGCGTCTACGCCGAGGGCGCACCAGCTTTCGACGCCGCGATCTTCGAGCTCGGCGTGCCCGTGCTCGGCATTTGCTACGGCTTTCAGGTGATGGCGACCGCCCTTGGTGGCACCGTCGCCCACACCGGGGCCCGCGAATACGGCTCGACCCCGGTCACCGTGAGCAACGGCGATAACGTTTTGCTCGCGAACCAGCCCGACAGCCAGACGGTCTGGATGAGCCACGGCGACTCGGTCGCCACCGCGCCCGACGGCTTCACCGTGCTCGCCTCGTCGGTCTCGACCCCGGTCGCCGCGTTCGCCAATGACGAGAAGCGGCTCTACGGCGTGCAGTGGCACCCGGAGGTCAAGCACTCCGAAAACGGCCAGCACGTACTTGAAAACTTTCTGCACCGTGCTGCCGGTATCAACGCCGACTGGAACAGCGGCAACGTCATCGCCGAGCAGGTCGCGAAGATTCGCGCCCAGGTCGGAACCGGCAAGGTTATCTGTGGCCTGTCCGGCGGAGTCGACTCCGCCGTGGCCGCGGCCCTCGTGCACAAGGCCATCGGCGACCAGCTGGTCTGCGTCTTTGTCGACCACGGTCTGCTGCGCCAGGACGAACGCCGCCAGGTTGAAGAGGATTATGTCAAGGCCACCGGAATCCGTCTGGTCACGGTCGACGTACGCGAGCAGTTCCTGACCGCCCTCGAGGGCGTGAGCGATCCGGAGACCAAGCGCAAAATCATCGGCCGCGAGTTCATTCGCACCTTCGAGCAGGCCCAGGCCGAGCTGATCAAGGAAGCCGCCGAAACAGACGGCGATCCGATCGCCTTCCTCGTGCAGGGCACCCTGTACCCCGACGTCGTCGAATCCGGCGGCGGCAGCGGCACCGCGAACATTAAGAGCCACCACAACGTGGGCGGCCTGCCCGAAGACCTGCAGTTCGAACTGGTCGAACCGCTGCGCACCCTGTTCAAGGACGAAGTGCGCGCGATCGGCGCCGAACTCGGCCTGCCGGCCGAAATCGTGCAGCGCCAGCCGTTCCCCGGCCCCGGCCTCGGAATTCGCATCGTCGGCTCGATCACCCAGGAACGCCTCGACCTGCTCCGTCAAGCGGATGCCATCGTGCGCGCCGAGCTGACCGCCGCCGGCCTCGACCGCGAGATCTGGCAGTGCCCGGTCGTGCTGCTCGCCGACGTGCGCTCGGTGGGCGTGCAGGGCGATGGCCGCACCTACGGCCACCCGATCGTGCTGCGCCCGGTGTCGAGCGAGGACGCCATGACCGCCGACTGGACCCGGCTGCCCTACGACCTGCTGGCCAAGATTTCGAACCGCATCACCAACGAGGTCGACGGGGTTAACCGCGTGGTGCTCGACGTTACCTCGAAGCCGCCGGGAACGATTGAGTGGGAGTGATCCCCAAGTAAAGAAGGGCCGGCTCTCGTGAGCCGGCCCTTCTTGTGTGCCCGGCACCCGCATCCGCTCGTAGCCGCGCCCGAAACGGCCACCCGTTTGGTGCGCGCTCATGCGTTTCTGGGGCGTTGGCCTACCGGGCGGCGGGCGGAACCGGTGGCCGACCCGACCGCGCGGCGCTCAGCGGGCGGGCCGCGCGAGCAGCGCGCGGGCCACGTCGCGGGCGACTTCGACCTGATGCGCGAAGGTCTCCGTGCCGACGGTGACGAGCGCGCCCTCGTGGAGCAGCATCATCCGCTTCGCCATGCACCAAAGCGGATGCCGCCACCCCCTCCTCGACCGAGAGGTGGCGCGGCCGACCGTTGGTGAGGTGCTCGATCGTGCGGCCCGACGGGCTGAGCGGGCAGAGGTATCTGCACTGGAGACGCTCGCGAGCGCCCGAACCGAGCGTTTGGGTCAGCTACAGGAGCGGACTGGCGCGGGATCGTGGTGGATTGTGCTGCGGTGGTTGACGTATTGACCGCCGTCGGCGTCACCGATGCGCTTGACTGGGCAGATGACGCGCACACTCAGTCCTGCCCGCGAGATGGGGGAGCGGCCCGTGGCAGCATGCAGATCATGACCAGCCCTGACCTTCGCGACTGGCCGGCCAGCGACCCACGATTCCGCCGATCGGAAGTGTCGGCGGTCGTGGGGAGGGGTGACGCGGTCTGGGAGCGCGCCGCTCGGGATGTGCTTCGGTGGCGGGTGAAGACCGCGAGCGGGTTTGCGGTTGACTCACCCGGTGCGGTGTCGCCCGGCGACCGGGTAATCGTCACTGCAGGCCTGTTTAACCTGACCGTTGTCGAGCCGGTGGAGGTCGTGGCCGTCGTCGATGAGCCGGACCGGGTCGGGTTTGCCTATCGAACCCTGCCCGGGCATCCGGTCAGCGGTGAGGAGGCGTTCATCGTGCACCGCCGTGGCGACGAGGTGCGCCTCACCGTGCGCTCGCTCACGAGGGCGGCGCCGCAGCAACCGTGGCGAGCTCTCTACCCACTGCTCCGCGTCGCGCAACTGGTCGCGCGCAGGCGGTACCTGCGTTCGCTCCGCTGATCGAACGGGGCATCAGGTCCAGGTCGTGCTGCGCTGTCGCCGAATCAGATAATCGTGAAACTTCGGTGCAGTGTATTCGTAGAGACCTTTTTGCAGCCGGTAGACCACACCCTGATCCGCCAGCCTGCCCATCAAGACGTTGACGTTGACGTTGACGTTGACGTTGCCCTGCTTGCGAGAGGTGACCTGGTGTATGTTGACTCGCACGCGCCGGTCAGCAGGAGAAAGTCCTGGGGCGAGCCGCACGGCGACCCGGATGACACTCCAACCGTCACGATCACCATCGAGCCCGTTGTCAACGGCACAAGCATGACCTTCGATCTGCACGGTGTCGACGGGTCCAGGGGCGATGGATTCTTCTACGACGGATGGCAGGACGTGCTCGATTCGCTCGGTCGCTACCTGAGCTAATCGCGCGTTGCCGCAGCGTTGATCCTCTGCAACAGCCCCACGAGGATCGACTGTTCCTCGATGGTGAGAATCGCGGTGATGGCTCGCTCGGTCTCGACGTGCGGGGCCAGGGCGGCATCGATGACCCGCTTACCGGCATCCGTCAGCGCGACCAGAGTGCCGCGGCCATCGTCGGGGTTCGCCTCGCGGCTGACCAGACCTCGCGTCTGCAGTTTGTTCAGCCGCTGGGCCACCGCGCTCGTCGAGATCATCGCATCGCGGGCCAGCGCCGCCGGGGCGATCCGGTACGGCGCACCACTCCGCAGCAGCGTGGCGAGCACGTCGAAAGAGGATGCGTCCAGGCCATACCGCGTAAAGGTCGCGGCCAGGCGGGTCTCGATCGCCAGAGCGGTGCGGCTCAAGCGGCCGATGACGGCCATCGGGGAGACATCGAGGTCGGGCTTCTCGGTGCTCCACTGCTCAAGGATTCGATCAACCTGGTCTGCCATGGTTCTAGCCTAGCAATTGCTAAGCACTTAGCTATAATAGCTAAGTGCTTAGCAATCGATCCCTGCTGTTGGCCACCACAGCCCTTGCCCCCATTCTCTGGGGCACCACCTACCTGACGACGACGATGTTCCTGCCCGCCGATCGGCCCCTGCTCGCAGCATTCCTGCGCGCGTTCCCCGCAGGGCTGCTGCTGCTGATTCTCTGCCGCCGCTTACCGCACGGCGACTGGTGGTGGAAATCCTGGCTGCTCGGCGTGCTCAATATCGGGGCGTTCTTCGCCCTGCTCTTCATTGCGGCCTACCGGCTGCCCGGCGGAGTGGCCGCCATCGTCGGAGGTCTGCAACCGCTCGTGGTCGCGGTGCTCGCCAGTCGAGTAGTGCACGAGCGCCTGACCGGGCGCGTGCTGGCGGGCGGTGCGGCCGGAGCCTTCGGAGTGAGTCTCATCGTGCTCCAAGCGCAGGCGAGGCTTGACGCTATCGGAATTCTGGCCGCGGTCGGCGGCACGCTGTGCATGGCATCCGGGATCGTGCTCTCTAAGAAGTGGGGGCAGCCCGCGTCGCTGCTCGCGACAACTTCGTGGCAACTCATCGCCGGCGGACTCAGTCTCCTGCCCGTCCTGCTCCTGCTCGAGGGCCTCCCGACCACGCCGTTGACCGCGCCCAACCTCCTCGGCTACGCGTATCTCTCCGTGGTCGGCACCGCATTCGCCTACGCCGCCTGGTTCCACGGCATTGCGCGTCTAGCGGCGAGCACCATTGCCTTTCTCGGCCTGCTGAGCCCGGTCGTTGCGATCCTGCTCGGCTGGGCGATCGCCGGAGAGCACCTTGCCCCGATTCAGATAGAGGGAATCGTCCTCGTTCTGGGCTCGATCTCGGCCGCCATCGTTGCCAGGGCCCCAAAGCCTGCCGGTCTTCCACGCGACCTCAGAGGGAGGGGGGTCAAGCGTGGCTTATCGTTCCTTCGGTCGGCTGATCTCGGTGCCGGCCGCGAGTCTGGCGGCATTCCACGAGAGCCCGTCGATAACGCCGGGATCGATGCCGGCGGGGGCGGTGAGCGCAGATTGCGCTTGCTGGAACCTGTGAATGGTGCTGTAGATGGTGACTCGATGAGGTCTCTGCGCAGCACTGACCACGATTGAGCCTCATTGACCAGCCGCTCGACCGTGATCTTGCGGTGATCGAACACGTTGTCGATTGCCATCGCCAGCTCCCAGTTGATCCGGCCACGCTGGATGAGATTCGGGACGGCGTCGTAAATTTGCGAGATGCTGGTGCCATCACTGTCGTGGATAAGCCCGACGTTCTTGGCGTGGGCATCATTGTTTCCAATGAGAACGTGAAAAACCAGTTGTCGCAACCATTACGTCGCGCCAGTCCAGGCCCAGGGCTTGGGTGACATCTTCCTGATGTACGAGGGTACCGTTTCGGCCAGAGACCCGACGGTCGAATCGTTCGATAGCCAAGAACGTGGTCTGGCCCAGGGGTATTACCTCGCTGCTGAATTGAGAGAGCCCCATGTGCCGGGCGATTTCATGGCTATAGAACTCGTTGTAGATTCCCCCGGGCAGGGATTGCAGTTGCGGTTTGAGGATGTGCGTCGAGTGGGCTCGACGGTGAGGCTCGCGCCAATCGGAACCAAATCGCGATGGTTGCCGTCCGGCGCATAGCCGCCGAAAAAGTTGGAGACCAAGGTGGCGTCTGGGCGAGTACCCGGAAGAGACGCGAACGATTCGGTCAGGGTGATCGAGCCCGCCGGTAGTCGCTGTTCCAAGTGAAAATGATGCGGTGCTTGTCGTGCTGCCGGCCGCTCCGATAGGTTTCCACCACGCCGAGATAGTCCTCGTGGAGGAAGACGGACAGTGCGTCAGACATGATCGTCGGTCTTGTCACTGAGAGTGTATGAAATGGTGATGGTGATGCCGAGCGTGTTCAGGGCGCGAAAGAGCCGGGTGATGTAGAGGTTGGGTCGTCCCTTCTCCAATTCCTGCAAATATTGGCGGGAGATGGCGAGGTCCTGAGCGAGGTCGTCTTGGCGGATGCCTCGGGAATCGCGAACGGCCTTGATCACGGCGCCGAGGTCCTGAAATTTCGTCACCGCCACGGTATTCATTTCAGGCCTCTCGTTCGCGGGGCCGGGGGTGGACCCTAGCTATGCAGGCATACTCTTGCATACCTGCACGGAAGAATAAGCTTGCATGCAGGTATGTACGGATATTCTTGCACCGGGCATCCGCTTGTTTAGCCTTTGGGGGCCTTGATGTATTTGCGGATAGCGCGGATGACTACAAAGGCCAGCCCGAGGAGCACGATGGCGCTGCCGATGTAGCCGAACGTTGCGGTCATGCCGGTGGCTTCGAGCGGGAGCAACGCGTGCAGGTCTGTGAAACTCATTACTTAAGCCAACCACAGTGTGGCGTGCGCGGGGTACGAAAAAGCGCCCCCGTTCCGAAAGAACGAGGGCGCCTGATCAAGCGGATGCTGCTACTCGCGGGTGAGCACGAAGATGCGCAGCATCTCGACGTAGAGCCAGACGACGGTCATGATGATGCCGAACGCGCCGGTCCAGCCGTACTTGCGCGGCAGGCGGTTGTTGACGCCCTTCTGGATGAAATCGAAGTCGAGCACGAGCGAGTACGCGGCCAGCAGCACCGCGAGCAGGCCGATGAGGATGCCGAGCTTGATGTCGAAGCCGAGAATGCTGATGCTCGCACTGCGCATGCCGAAGGCCTGATCGCTGCCGCCGAAAATCATCATTCCCACGTTGATCAGCGAGAACGCGGCGTAGCCGATCATGGCGATCAAGAAGATCTTGGTGGCCTTCTTCGAGGCGCGAATCTTGCCGCTCTTGAACAGTGCCAGCGTGACGCCGACCACGACGAGAGTGGCGAGAACCGCCTGCATCACGACGCCCCCGTAGATGTCTTCAAAGACGCGGGAGATACCACCGACAAACAAGCCCTGGGCCCCGGCGAAGGCGAGGATCAGCGGAGCCGACGGCTCCTTCTTGAAGGTGTTGACCAGGCCGAGCACGAAGCCGGCGATGGCACCCAGAATGAACAGGAACGGCAGCACCGGGGTGGCGACCCAGGAGATCATGGCCGCCACGAGCAGCAGCGCGAAGCCGAGGCCGGTCTTGGTTATGGTGTCTTCGTAGGTCATGCGTTCGGTGTCCTGTGAACCGGCGGCGGGCCGGTTGTACATCGACTGCAGATCGTTGTCAGAGAGGGCCTGCGACGACGCCACTGCGCCACGAGCGCCGAACGCTTCGTTGCGGGAGAAAGCGGGGTTGGAGGATGCCATGGGTTGCTGTACTCACAATCAGCTGATGGGTCATTCGGGTGCGCGCGGGCGAACCGACACGCAGCGCCTGGTGCGGCACTGCATTAAAGGTACCCGAGAGCGCATTCGAATGTGCTGGGGATCAGCCGATTTGCAGCAATTCAAGCCGTGATCTGGCACCCGTTTCGCTGCAAGCGGATGCCGGCCCCCAGCATCCGTTCTGCTGACGCGGTTAGCCTGACACCATGCAACCGATCGTCATTGGCCACCGCGGGGCAAGCGGCCACCGGCCCGAACACACGCGCTCAGCTTTCAATTTGGCCTTCGCGCTCGGCGCCGACGCCGTCGAACCCGACCTGGTCGCCACCCGCGACGGCGTGCTCGTCATTCGCCACGAAAACGAAATCTCCGGCACAACGGATGTCGCCACTCGCGCCGAATTCGCCGCTCGCCGCGCCGAGAAACTCGTTGACGGCAAGGCGATCACCGGCTGGTTCACCGAGGACTTCACCTGGGAGGAACTGCGCACCCTGCGCGCCCGGGAACGGCTGCCAGCCCTGCGACAGAGCAATACGACCTTCGACGACCAGCACCCGATTCTGCGCCTGCGCGACCTGTTCGACCTCGTCGATGCCGCGGCCGAGCAGACCAACCGAACGCTCGGGATCGTCGCCGAGATCAAGCACGCCACCTATTTCGGCGGGCTCGACCTGCCGCTGCCCGAACTGTTCGCGGCCGAGGTCTCCGCTGCCGGCTGGAACACCGACCGGCTCACCGTGGAGAGCTTTGAACCGAGCGTGCTTGCCCAGGTTCGGGCTCAGGGTGTGCGTGGCAAACGCGTCTTCCTGCTCGAAGACGAGGGGTACCCCGTCGACCAGGTCGCGGAGTACGGCGCCGGCGCGCTCAGCTACGCCGAACACCTCACGGCCGACGGGCTCGCGAGCCTTGCCGCTGGCCGCTCGGCTGGCGGGTCCCGCAGCAGTATGGGCTCCAGTACCGCTACGAGTGATATCGGCGTCGATGGCATCAGCGTGCCCAAATCGCTCATCCTCGAAACGGATGCTGCGGGTGACGTGATCGGGGCATCCGCTCTAGTGGACGACGCCCACGCTGCCGGGCTCGAGATCTACTGCTGGACCCTGCGGCCGGAAAACAAATTCCTGGCAAAAACCTTTCGCAGCGGCACCCGCAAGGGTGACTTCGGACACTGGCAGTCGGAGTTCCGCGTCATTCTCGGCTCCGGCATCGACGGGGTATTCGCCGACCACCCGGATCTGGCCGTGCACGTGCGCGACGCGTTCTGAGCGGCTGCCAGCGTCTCGTAATCCATGTGTTCCGACACGCGCAGGTTTCGAGACACCGCAAACACCAATCGAAGTGAAACGCGCGCGTTGAGACGGCATGCGGTATCGCTCGGTGCCGCCCGAGATGGGTGCCCCGAGGAAAGATTGTGGAGACTCAGCGGACAGTCACCGAAACCTGAGGAACCTGAGTGGGGTCTCAGAACTTCTCAGGTCGGAGTACCTCGACATCGCTCACGAAGAGGATCATGGCGTAGTTGTCGTAGTAATGCTCCTGAAAATGGGCGGCGATTTCTTTAGCCGTCGCTGCGTCGCACACCACCTCGATGCGGATGTTCCCATTTGTTTCCCAGCCGGCGTTGCGAGTACCACGACTCCCCTTGCCACGAGCGTCAGTGATGGTGTAGCCGTGGGCGTGAAGCCGATCGATATCCCGGACAAGAGTGCCTTCGAGGGCGGCTTCGGTGACAACGGTCAACAGCTTGCGGGTATGGCTTTGCATCGGGTTCAACCTTTCGCGAACGTATGAGCCCACACGGCGAGTGCGTGGTAAAGCGGGATCCCGATCAGGACATTGAACGGAAATGTTATCCCGAGCGCACCGGCCAGGGAGAGGGTGGGGTTGGCGTCGGGTACAGAGATGCGCATGGCTGCCGGTACCGCGATGTAGGACGCACTGGCCGCCAGAGTTGCCAGGATGGTCGTTCCTCCGATGGAGAGGCCCAAAGACCACCCCAGCCACGTTCCCACCAGCGCCGAAAAAAGCGGCATTGCGATGGCAAAGACCACCAGAAAGGGGCCGTGTCGGCGCAGGCTTCCCATCTGTGTGGCCATAATCAAGCCCATCTCCAGCAGAAAAAGAGCGAGAATTCCCTTGAAGAGATCCACGAATAACGGTTGGATGGACGACAGCCCGTCCGGGCCAGCTACCCAGCCGATGAGCAGTCCGCCCAGGAGCAGCACGATGCCTTTCCCCAGAAACACTTCATGGGCGATCGACTTCCACCGGGTCTCGCGCGAGATCCCTCGCGCGAGCACAATTCCCACCAGAATTGCTGGCACTTCCAGCAGCACCAGAAGCAGCGGCATGTGTTCTTCGAACGAGATCTGCTGGCTGCCGAGGTAGGCGACGGCGACGGCGTAGGTGCCCACGCTCACGGAACCGTAATGGGCGGCGATAGAGGCCGCATCCGCTCGCTTGAAACGGCCCAGATAGCGCAGCACCGGGAACGCGACCAGGGTGAGGCCAAAACCCATGGCCACCACGGCGAGCATTTGCGGCAACAGGCTGGCGAAAGGCTGCTTGGCGAGTTCCACGCCGCCTTTGAGGCCAATGGCCAGCAGTAGCACGATGCTGACGAACTCGTAAATCGCCGCCGGAAGACGCAATTCTGAACGCAGGAGGCCGGCCACGGCTCCGAGCAGGAAGAAGAGAATGATGGGATCGATCACATTGTGGCTCTCTGATTTACTCTGCTCGAAGTGTGAAGAAGCGGCGCGACTCCATGGTGACCAACCCCGTCAATGCACGCTGACCAATACGTGCTAAGCATAGCGTGCATTGTGGAGCGTGTGTCGGCTATGGTGAGACGATGGCCGACTGGACCTTTCTTACTAATCACGCACACGTTTTGCTCTGCGTTTCTCAAGACCCCGGCATGCGATTGCGCGATATCGCAGTAGAAGTGGGGATCACCGAACGCGCCGCCCAGCGAATAATCGCCGAACTCGTCACAGATGGCTATCTCACGCGTCAACGCGACGGGCGGCGCAACAGTTATCAGCTCTACCCAGACCTACCGCTTCGACATCCCTTGGAACGCCACCACCAAATTGGTGAGCTTCTCAGAGCCCTTGGATCCGTCGACCGTGAGTAGCCACCGCGGTCGAAACCGCCAGCCGCCTGCGGTGTGGCCCGGTCGACGAACAGTCTGTGCCAACAGCTCGTGCTCAGCAGGGCAGGTGAGTTGTGGTCGGCAGTGATTCAGGGAATTTGGACTCGAGCTCCATCTACTCCGGTAAACGGGTCGCTCTGCTGACCCAACATGGTAAGGAGCGCGTGGTCGGTCCGGTGTTGGAGCGGGAGCTTGGTTGCCGGGTCGAACGCATCGTGGGCTACGACACGGATCTACTCGGTACTTTCACCCGCGATATCCCCCGCTCCGGCACACAGCTTGAGGCAGCACGCAAGAAAGCGCGCGTGGGCATGGAATTGTCGGCATTACCTCTGGGCCTTGCCAGCGAGGGGTCGTTTGGTCAGGATCCGTTCATGGGGATGTTCCCCTGGAACGTTGAATTCCTGATCTGGATCGACCGTGAGCGCGAGTTGGAGGTCGTCGGCGTGGCGCAAGGCAAAGCGAATTTCTCCCACCTGCTGACGGCGGACTGGGCAGCCGCCGAAATGTTCGCCCGCAAATCGAGGTTCCCCGAACACCACGTGGTCGTACGCCCGGAAAGCGAGCACGACCCCCGCATTCGCAAGGGAATCGCCGCCTGGGCGGAACTGGAAATCACCTTTGCGTGGGCGCTGGCGCAATCGGAAAACGGCCACGTGTTTCTCGAAACGGATGTGCGCGCCCACGCCAATCCGACGCGTATAGAAAACATCCGTCTCGCGGCAGAAGACCTCGCACAGAAACTACGTTCCCTGTGTCCAGCCTGCGGCACCCCAGGTTTCTGGAAGGTAGAGCGGGTGGCAGGACTGCCCTGCCGCGACTGCTCCGCGCCCACGAACGAGACCCGTGCTGAAACTCATGGATGCCTCATCTGCCCGCATCGCCACACTCGCGAGTTCACCGACCGAAGCTACGCCGACCCGCGTTTTTGCGACAACTGCAACCCGTGATGTTGCCCATGCCCTCGACACGCTGGTCGCGCACATGATGTGCGGCAGGCCAGCCACGAGAGCCGCATGGGTTTTAGATCAATACCGTTCAGCTAAGCGTTTGAATGGTGATTTCTGGGGCGTGGAGGGGTTGCGGCCATTGGGCGTGGCGGAAGCGGCCAAGAGAAGAAGGAGATAGTCCTCCTCCGCGTTGATGTCGTCGACAAGCTCGACCTCGTCAACGTCTGCGCGGTGGGGGTCACGGTTGTCGGCCCTGCGATCATCCATCCATCCAATTGACTCGATCAGCAAACGTTGGGGCGTCGCTAAACTCCACATCCCGACCCGCCCGCGTGTCAGGGGCCTCGCCTACACTGGAAATCGACATGATCACACCTCTTAACGCGGAATCCGCGCCCGCCACCGCCGGCCGCTCGGCCACGCCGATCATTCTCGATTCCAATGGGTATGCGGGCACCGGCAGCGCCCAGCAGAGCCCGCTGCTCGACGGGCTCAACCCGCAGCAGAAAGAAGCCGTCGAATACCGCGGCCAGGCGCTGCTCATCATCGCCGGCGCCGGGTCGGGCAAGACCAGCGTGCTCACCCGTCGGGTGGCGAGCTTGCTCGAAACGCGGGATGCCTGGCCGAGCCAGATTCTTGCGATCACGTTCACCAACAAGGCGGCCGCTGAAATGCGCGAGCGGGTGCACGCCATCCTCGGCCAAGCGTCCGACGGTATGTGGATCAGCACCTTCCACTCCTCCTGCGTGCGCATTCTGCGCCGCGAAGCCGAGAAGATCGGTCTGTCGAGCACCTTCAGCATCTACGACTCGGCCGACAGCAAGGTCACGCTCAAGCGCATCATCAAGGGTCTCGACGCCGACACCTACGGCTTCACGCCCGGATCGGCGGGCGCCAAGATTTCCAAGCTCAAGAACGAACTCGCCGACGCCGATTCCTATGCCCGCAACGCGAACATGAGCGACCCGCAGGAGGTCATGTTCGTCGAGATTTTTCGGCAGTACTCCGCCCGGCTGCGTGCCGCGAGCGCGCTCGACTTCGACGACCTCATCGGTGAGACCGTCTACCTGTTTCGTGCGTTCCCCAAGGTCGCCGCGCTCTACCGGCGGCGGTTTCGGCACCTGCTGGTCGACGAATACCAGGACACCAACCACGCCCAGTACGCCCTCGTGCACGAGCTCACCCGGCCGGTCACGGCCGAACTCGCTCAGGAGATGGAAGACGACGGTGTGCACGTGCGCAATTTGCGCGACGGCAGTGGCGCCATTCCCGGCGCCTCGCTCACCGTGGTCGGTGACTCCGACCAGTCCATCTACGCCTTCCGTGGCGCCGACACCCGCAATATCAGCGGCTTCGAGCGGGACTACCCCGGAGCGAAGGTGATTCTGCTCGAGCAGAACTACCGGTCGACCCAGAACATCCTCTCAGCGGCGAACGCCGTGATCGGCCACAACTTCGACCGCACCGACAAAAAATTGTGGAGTGCGGGCGGCGACGGCGAGAAAATCGTCGGTTTCACAGCGTATTCCGGGCACGACGAAGCCCAGTTCGTCTCCGACGAGATCCAGGTGCTGCACGCGGCCGGCATGGCCTACCGCGACATGGCCGTGTTCTACCGCACCAACGCGCAGACCCGAGCGCTCGAAGAAATCCTGGTGCGCTCGGCCACACCGTACCGAGTGGTCGGCGGCACCAAATTCTATGAGCGGGCAGAAATCAAGGATGCCCTGGCCTACCTCATCGCCGTCGCCAACCCGGTCGACGAACTCGCCCTGCGCCGCATTCTGAACACCCCCAAGCGCGGTATCGGCCCGGCCACCGAGACCGCACTGTTGAGCTTTGCCGACGATAACGAGCTCACCTTTCGGCAGGCAATGCGCAATTGCGCCGCACTGGGTCTCGGCCCGAAGGTGACCGGCGCCATCCTCAAACTGGCCGAACTGCTCGATGCCGCCGCGCTCCTGCTTGTGCCGACGTCGGTCACTGATGACGGCGTGCCGGTCGGCGGCTCCAACGTCTCCGACGTGCTCGAGTTTCTGCTCGGCGGCAGCGGACTGCTGGCCGTGCTGCGGGGCAGCCGTGACCCGCAAGACGAGGTGCGGGCCGAGAACATCGAGGAGCTCGTCGCCCAGACCAAGGACTTCAACAAGGAGAACCCCGACGGTGGTCTTGTCGACTTTCTCACCCAGGTGTCACTCGTGGCCGCCGCTGACGACCTCGATGACGCGTCGGGAACGGTGTCGTTGATGACGCTGCACACCGCGAAGGGCCTCGAATACGAGGCCGTGTTCCTCACCGGCGTTGAGGAGGGGCTGCTGCCGCATCAGATGTCGGCGAACGAGCCGGGCGGTCCGGCTGAAGAGCGCCGCCTGTTCTATGTGGGCATCACTCGCGCCCGCAAGCGGCTTTACCTCTCGCTCGCCATGACCCGGGCCCAGTTCGGCGATATCAACGTGGCGATGCCGAGCCGCTACTTGCAGGAGATCCCGGCCGAGCTGATCGACTGGAAGCAGTCGCCGGGAATGGCCAACTCGCGCGGCGGCACCCAGCCGCGCGCTCTGAACGCGCGCCGCGATGGCGGCTTCGGTGGCTTTGGCAACTCTTTGACTAGTTCGAGCGACGGTTACGGCGGGCGCAGCGGTTACGGCACCAGCGCGAAGCCGGCCGGCCTGCCGCCGGGCAAGCCGAAGACGGAGTGGGCGAACAAGATCACCGGAACGGTGCGCGACAACGGCAGCCTCGAACTGGCGGCGGGCGACCGCATCCGCCACCACGACTTCGGCGAGGGCCGGGTCAACCAGGTCACCGGCGAAGGAACCAAGCGCATCGCGCACGTGCAGTTCGACACCGCGGGCGCCAAAAAGCTGTTGATCAAGATCGCTCCAATCGAAAAGATCTAGCGTGGAGCCAGCCAAGCCCGAAAGCTTGTGGCAGTGGGCGCGCTCCCCGCGCGGCTTCCAGTTCGAGGTCGCTACCCGGGCCGCGGTCGTCACGCTCGGTCCGTTCGGTGCCGAGATTCTGATCGGCCGCCACTAGGGCGCCGCCCTGCTGTTCGTGACCCCGCTCGCCCTCACCGTGGCGCACCTCACCAGCCCGGTGCCGGCGTTGCTCGTCGATCGCGTGTTGGAGACAGTACTCGGCAGCGTCGTCGCCCTGGTCATTGTGCTGCTCGTGCGCGCGCGGGCCCGGAGACGACCGGCGCTGCCGGGGTAGTCGATAACGGGGCTGTCGGCATCCGCTCAAAGCTGCCGTCGCCCCCATTTGCCCCGCGAAAATGAGGCATAGACGACACACAGACCGTTCACAGGTCATCGATAGGCCATCGATGGGCAGTGGCTCGATGCTCTACTCATGAGCCTCGACACGCGCACCACCCGCACCGGCCCGGCGCTGCTGCATCCGGCCTACAAAAAGCGGATGCGACTGGCCGACACCCTGCAGATCCTCTGCGTGGCGTCGGTCGCCATCGTCATCGCCATCTTTCTCGCCGACGGGGGAGCCGCCCGCTTTTCGACCCCGGCCGACGCGTTCACCTCACTCGGAATTGTCGCGGGCCTGGTCGGCACCGACCTGCTGCTCGTGATGCTCGTGCTGGCGGCGCGCCTGCCTCCGGTCGACCGCGCCTTCGGGCACGATCAGGCGATGGCCGTGCACCAGTCGCTCGGCAAGCCCGCCCTCTACCTCATCCTCGGCCACGCCGTGCTGCTCATCACCGGTTACGCGCTCGCTGAAAATGTGAATGTTTTCATCGAGGCCTGGAACATGTTCACAGGCCTGCCCGACATGCCGCTCGCCTTTCTCGGCCTCGCGCTCATGATCGGCGTCGTCGTGACCTCGCTCGTCGTGGTGCGCCGAAAGTTTCGCTACGAGGCCTGGCACGCTGTGCACCTGCTGGCCTACCTCTCGGTGCTCGTCGCCATTCCGCACCAGTTGAGCGTCGGTGGCCTGCTCAGCGAGGGCGCCATCGCCCGTTACTACTGGCTGGCCCTGTACGTTGCGGTCGCCGCGGCGCTCATCCTGTTTCGCTTCCTGCTGCCGGTCGTGCGCTCACTGCGGCACCAGCTTCGGGTGGCTTCGATCGAGCAGGTCGCACCCGGTGTGGTCTCGATCACCCTGACCGGACGAAAGCTGCAGCAGCTGCGCGCGACATCAGGACAGTTCTTCATTTGGCGGTTCTGGGCGCACGGACTCTGGTGGCAGGCGCACCCGTTTTCCCTGTCCTCCGCCCCGAGCGGGCGGGGCCTGCGGATCACCGTGCGCGGTCTCGGGGACGCCTCCCGGCAGCTGCCCCAATTGGCGCGCGGCACCCGGGTGAGCTTCGAAGGCCCAGGGGTCTGGACATGGGCGGTGGGGCCGTGTTCCGATTCCCCGGATTCATGCGGTTTTTGTTTGCTCTGAGCTTTTAATTTTGCCCACTTTACGTTAGAATTAAAT